>JBMNQI010000065.1:0-11692 GCA_050944055.1 Oscillospiraceae bacterium
TCGGCCTGAGACAGCGCACGCCCAAAAAGGCGCTCCGCTTCGCCGCAGCCGTCGCGGAAATCCGGCCTCGTTTTAATCGCCTCGGCCAGTTCAAAAGCGGAGGCCGGCGGCGTCTCAGCCTCGGGGATTAGCCCGAGGCCGCGAAGCTCGGCGCGCGCCTTATTAAGGCGCGCTTCGTCAAAGCTCTCGGGAGCCGTATCGGGCGAGCCGGAAGCGAGTATGTGAAGGTATAGAAGAGCCGCATCTGCGCTGCCCGACTCTAGAAGCTTTTGGGCCGCAGAGGCGTCGATTATTATGTTGTCTTTCATGAGCTTATTCTACCATGTATTTGTAATTTCTGCAAAAAAACTTTTTTTAGCGACAACTGTGTGCTATAATATCCGCAAACCGGTATAAAAGCGCCGCCGTGAGAAACTCCGCGCCGTATTATTAAGCCGAAGGCGCGCATGGATATCGGAAGTTTGCGGTTTATACCGCAATTACTAATTAGATTATAATGATTCCTCGGCCGCCTTTTCAAGGAATTCCTGGCGGCGGCTTATATTTCGGAAGAAGGAGGTCTGGCAATGCCCGAACTTATATCGCCCGCATCATCGCCGGAGGCGGCCATCGCCGCGGTTCAGAGCGGCGCGGACGCTGTCTGCCTGACCCCCGTACTTATCAGCGAAGGCGAACAGATGTCGGGCAATACGGGCTTCACCGCGGCGAACCTGAAAACCGCGGCGACCTACTGCCGGATAAGAGGCATAAAAACATATCTGGAGCTGGACGGCCTGCCGGCCGACGGCGACCTTATAAAATACGAGAAGCTGATACGCTACGCCTGCCGCCTGGGGATGGACGCGATTATCGTCAGCGATCTGGGACTTGCCCGCATGGTGCAGCAAATAGCGCCGGACATGCCTCTCCACTCCGGGCGGAAGCTGAACGTGCACAACCTCAGCGCGGTCCGTACGCTTAAAAACCTCGGATTTAAAAGGGTAACTCTCGCGCCGGAGCTTGAAAAACGCCAGATCGACTTTATCGCCCTGTCGAAAGAGGATGTCGAGCTGGCAATATCAGTACACGGGCCGGTTTGCATGGCCTTCGGCGGCCTGTGCAACATGGCCTCAATGGTCGACGGCGCGGACTCCGCCGCTTTTGAATGCACCGGCCGCTGCTCGCGCCCCCACGGATACGGGTCTCTTGCCAACGAATACCCTCTTATGCTAAAGGAGCTCTGCCTCCTGGACCGCGTAACCGAGCTGAAGCGGCTTGCGGCGCTTAGAATAGAGAGCGTCCGCTCGAGGCCCGAGTATATCGCCGCTGTCACGCATTGCTACAGGAAGGCTCTCGACGACAACCCGGACCCGGGCTGCAAAGAAGTGCTCGCCAGATTAAGCTCCCGGGGCGGGCTGCGCGAGGGGGGCTACGCCGGCGAGCGCGGCGGGAACGTCATAGGCACGGCGACCGAGCCGGACGCGGAGCTTTTAAAGCGCTTCCGCAGCATGTACAGGCATGGCGAGCGCCAGTGCATCAAAGTGCAGTTTTTCGCTCAGGCGCGCCGGGGCGAACCCTTCCAGCTTGCCGTGCAGGACGAGGAAGGCCGCACGTTCCGCGAAACGGGGCCGGTGCCGGAGCGCGTGCCCGGCCAGGGCATGCCGCCGGCGCAGGTGCGCACCGCGCTTTACAACCTGCAGGATACGCCTTACATATGCACGGGCGCGAAGGTTCATGTTCAGTCCGGCCTCCAGCTCACGATCGACCAGATAATGGAGACGCGCGACCGCCTGCTTGAGACTCTGGCCGAGGCGAGAAGCGAGGCTTTGCCAAAGCGCGAGGAAGAGATTCACCCCGGGCTTAAATACGTCAACCGAAAAGAGCGCCCGATAGTCACGGTTTCCGTTACGCGGGCGGCGCAGCTGTCTCCGGACCTTCTTGCGCTGCGCCCGGCCATCATATACATTCCTCTGTCCGAGTTTTCTTCCGCTCCGGAGCGCATACGCCCTTTCTTAAACCGCGGCGCCGACATCTGCGTCCGTTTCCCGGACATAATATACGACAGCGAGCTGCCCGGTGTGCGGCTTGAGCTTTTGGGCGCGTATAAGATGGGAGTCCGCCAGGCGCTTATATCAAATGTCGGCCACATTGAGCTTGCCAATTACTGCGGCTTCGAGGTTATAAGAGCCGATTGGGGGCTTCACGCGCGCAACAGCGGCGATCTGCGCGAGCTTAAGCAGATGGGGTTTAAAAGCGCTGCGGTTTCGTTTGACCTGAGCGCCAGGCAGATTCGCGAGCTTTCCAAATCCATTGACTGCGAGATGCTCGTTTACGGGCGCGTGCCGCTTATGGTGACCGATATATGCATAATTAAGAACCGCGCCGGGGGGCGCTGCGCCTGCGACTCGCCGGCCCATGTGACCGACGGCGAGGCCGGCGTTTATCCCGTGCTTCGGACGGAGGGCTGCCGAAACACGGTTTTCTCGGCCGCCAAACTGTTCCTCGGAAACAGGGTGGCCTCCTACCAGAAACTCGGCCTTTGGGCGGCGCGCCTGAGCTTTACGACCGAGAATGCCAGAGAATGCGTGCAGACGCTTGAGCGCTACACCAGAGGCAGCAACTACGAGCCAAACGGCCATAACACTGGCCGCTATTTCCCGGAAGACGACGAATACCGACGGAGGCTTTTCGATTGGAAGAAGAGAAAGTAGTATTGATGGTTAAAAAGCTTCGCCCCGAAGCGCGTATCCCGGAATATGCGACGGAGGGCTCCGCGGGGATGGATCTTTGCGCCTGTATTGAATCTCCGGTGACGCTGGAGCCCCACGTGCCTGTCACTGTGCCGACAGGGATTTCAGTCGCGGCGCCGAGGGGCTATGCGGCCATGGTTTTCGCAAGGAGCGGGCTTGCCACGAAGCACGGCATAGGCCTTAGCAACGGCGTCGGCGTTGTGGACAGCGACTACCGGGGAGAGGTGCGTGTAGGACTTATAAACCAGAGCGACAAGGCCTATACGATCGAAAAAGGGGACAGAATCGCCCAGCTGGTGCTGATTCCGGTCGCCCGCGCAAGCATAATAGAGGCCAAGGAGCTCGACGATACCAGCCGCGGCCACGGCGGCTTCGGCTCCACGGGGAGATAGGAAGCTCGTCCCGGGCCGGCGCTTAAAAGCCTACCCGGCGCTTTGCCTTCATCGCCCGATAATAAAAATACTCGCGCGTCAGCGCGAATGAAGCCGGTGATTCTATGCCGCTCGGCATCCTGAGCCTGTTCCGCAGGCACACAGACAATATAATACTCGCCTCCGCCTCGCCGCGCCGCAGCGAGATACTGCGCCTCGGGGGGCTTAGGGACTTTACGGTCGCGCCCGTCGAGGTCAAGGAGGACATTGAGCCGGGCATCCCGCCTTATGAAGCTGTGATGAAGCTTTCTGAAAAGAAGGCGGCGGCGGCTTCGCTGATGTTTTCCTCGCGCGATATAATAATCGCCGCGGACACGATAGTCTGGCTGGACGGCAGGCTTCTTGGCAAGCCCAGGGACGAGGCCGAGGCGTATAAGATGCTCTCGGAGCTCTCGGGGCGCAGCCATACGGTCTATACCGGCGTTACCGTCAGAAGAGGCGATGTGAGCATAACAGAGTATGAAGCGACGCAGGTAAACTTCAGAGAGCTTGAAAAGCGGGAAATCAGGGCATATATACGCACCGGGGAGCCGATGGACAAGGCCGGGGCTTACGGCATCCAGGGCGCCGCCTGTACGTTTGTCACCGGGATAACAGGCGATTATTTTAACATAATGGGCCTGCCCGCCGCTCGCGTAAGCCGCATGCTCAGGGGATTCGGCGTTGCCATGCTGAAATAGGCCACATAATGAGGAATACGGAATGAAAGACATCAATAAACGGCGGGCGCGTCTTATAATTGCCGCTGCGTTTGCAGTTGCTATAATTCTCTCCGCCGCTTCGCTATTAATACCAAACCGAGCGCCCCTGCCGCGCGGACTGCTCAACACGGTTTTACAGCCGGGGCGCGCGCTGATGAACGCCCTGGCGGAGCGCGCCGAGGCCGTTTTCGCCCGCAGCGACGAGCTTATAGCGCTTCGAAAGGAGAACAGCGAGCTGAAGCAAAGGATAGCGCAGATGGAGGAATCGGCCCGCGAAGCGGAGGAAGTGCTCGACGAAAACGAGCGGCTGCGCAGTCTGTTCGGCTTTGCGCAGTCGCGGCGAAGCCTTAAGTTTGAACCGGTCACGGTACAGGCCTGGGGAACGTCCAATTGGGCCTCGGAATTCACAATAAGCAAAGGCAGCGCGGACAATATAAAGGTCGGCGATTGCGTAATAACGGAGACTGGCGCGCTGGCGGGCGTGGTACGCGAGGTCGGACCAGGTTGGGCCGTAGTCGCTACGGTTATCGACACGGACTTTAAAATGGGCGTATTAATATATGAGACAAGGGAGACGGCCGTGGCCGAGGGCGAGCTGAGCCGCATGAAGGACGGTTATCTCATACTTACATACATCCCTAGCACAAGCGAGCTGAGAACCGGGGACACTGTCATGACCTCCGGGCTCGGCGGCAGCTACCCGTCAGAGCTGCCTATCGGCACTGTCGCGTATGTTAACCGGGACGCTTCGGGCCTGACGAACTATGCGCTGATACTGCCTCTGGCGGACTACTCGACCCTGTCAAACTGCTTTGTTATAACCGAGTTTAATATTGAGGAATAAACGTTATCGGAGGCCGTTATGCCCGCTGTAAAAAGCAAAAACTACAAACTGTGGCTGGCTTACGGCCTTTCGGCTGTGCTGCTGCTTCTTTTCCAGACGGCGTTTATGACACGTTTTCCGATACACGGCGTCACGCCAATCATCGTGCCCGTCTGCGTCGCGGTTGCGGCCGTTTACGAGGGGCCGATACCCGCCGCCGGATTTGGGCTTTACTGCGGCCTGCTTCTGGACGCGTCCGGCTCAAACGATATCTGGCTCTATACAGTCTATCTTCCGCTCGCCGGCCTCGGCATAGGATTTATCGCCTCATACGCCAGAGTAATATTTTTTTCATGTTTCGTCTGGAGCCTCGCCATACTCATACCTGTCGCCATGGGTCAGATCTTCTATTACTGGCTCATCAGAGACGGCGACCCTTTGCTGGTATTAAAAATCGCAGCCGTACAAACCGTATATTCGGTAATTTTCGCTGTGCCCATCCGGTACTGGTTCGGCGCTATTCATAAAAAATTCGATTAGGAGGGAAGGTATGCAGGGATTTAAGTTTAAACTGAGAATAGCCTTCCTGATTGCGCTTATTGTAGTCTTCGTGACTGTCTGCGCGGGCGCGCTGTGGAATATGCAGGTTGTAAATGGAGAGGAGTATCTCGACGCCTCGAAAAACAACATAACCCAGTCCGTTACCGTCACGGCCTCGCGCGGCGACATACTCGACAGGTACGGCCGCGTGCTCGTGACAAACCGCGTATGCTACAACGTTATTATCAACCGCTCGACGCTGCTTCGGCAGGATTCGCCCAACTACATACTGCTCCAGCTCATGGAGATATGCGACGCGTACGGCGTAACCTATTCAGACACGCTCCCGATTACCGTCACCAATAATTCCGTGACGTTCTCCGAGGGGGCCACGGAGACGCAGATGAACAGGCTGAAGGCGCTGCTGGAGGCGCGGGGCATAGACCCCGAGCGCAACGCCAACGAGATATACTCCATACTTGTAAAGCGTTATGAAGTCCCCGAGGAATTCACTCTGGCCCAGTGCCGGGCGGTAGTTGGAGTCCGCTACGAGCTGGAGCTGCGAACGGTATTGAATATGACGGGCTATATCTTCGCGTCCGACGTGGATACGGACTTCATAGCGATGCTCAGCGAATACAACCTGCCCTCGGTCAACGTTGAAACCGGCTGCGTACGCGTATACAACACCGATTACGCTGCCAATATACTCGGGCGGGTCGGCCTGATGAACGCCAGGGAATATGAGGAACTCAAGGACAAGGGCTACCCGATGGACGCAATTGTCGGCAAGGACGGTGTGGAAAAGGCGTTCGAGAGCTATCTCCACGGCGTGAACGGCTCGGAGACTCTCCAGACAAATCTTGAGGGCCGCGTCACCGGCACAATAATGAAGAAGGAACCGCAGCCGGGCAAAAACGTCGCTGTAACCATTGACATAGGCCTGCAGGCGGCTGCGGAGAACGCGCTCAAAAACGCGATACTCGCCCTTCGCACGACGGAGAAGGGCGCGGACGCGGAGGGCGGCGCGGCCGTCGTCATACAGGTTGGCACGGGAGACGTTCTCGCCAGCGCGACATATCCGACTTACGATTTGGAGACCTTCAGCGAGGACTTTGAGAAGCTGAGCGTTGACCCGCTCAGCCCGCTTCTTGACAGGGCGCTTATGGGCAATTACGAGCCCGGCTCGACCTTCAAGCCCGCTACTGCGATAGCGGCGCTTGAGACTGACGCCATCTCCTCGTCCACTGTCATCCGCTGCGACGGCAGATACACATTTTTCCCGGACTATCAGCCTCAGTGCTGGATATTCTCGATGCACGGCCTCACGCACGGAAACGAGACTGTTATAGAGGCCATACAAAACTCCTGTAACTATTTCTTCTATGAGGCCGGGCGGCTTACGGGCATAAAAGCCATAAGCACCTATGCCGAGAGGCTGGGTCTCGGCCAGCCCACGGGCGTCGAGCTGCCGGAATCAGAGGGCAGGCTCGCGTCCATTAAAAACCGCGAGGATGCGGGCGGTATCTGGCAGCCGGGCGATACGCTCCAGGCTGCCATAGGCCAGTCGGACAACAGCTTTACGCCAATGCAGCTTGCAAACTACGCAGCGTCAATAGCCGCGGGCGGCGTGCGCTACAAGGCGCATTTCCTTGACAAGGTTTTCTCATCCGACTACACGCAGGTCATCGAGGAATACGAGCCCACGGTGGCGGACGATCTGATGCTCCAGAGCGATACGATAATATCGGTGCAGCAGGGCATGAAGCTGGTCGCCTCATCCGGCACCGCGGCAGAGACGTTCGCCGGCTTCGGCGTCGAGGTCGCCGCAAAGACGGGCTCGGCGCAGACGGGAGGCTCGGCCGCGAACGCGGTCTTTATCTGCTACGCCCCGTTCGACAATCCCGAAATAGCCATAGCCGTTGTCGTTGAAAAGGGAGCCGCCGGCGCCGATATAGCATATATAGCAAGAGATATTATGGAGTATTATTTTGCCAATAACGACAGGCTGCCTCAGGCCGGCGCCGAAAACAGCCTCATAAAATAACAGAGCGTTTTCAGGAGGAAGCTCTCATAATATGACAATAACTGCAAATGCTACCCCTGCGGATAAACAATCCGCGGGGGTTTTGTATTACTGCATAGATATCGCAGCCGGCAAAAGGCCGGCGCCGCGCGGCGGTACGGCGGAACCGGAGGGGCAGCGGCCTCGGCTCTGCTGTGCCGCTGCGGCGGGCCCAAAAAGGCGAAAAGCGGCGAAAGGAGAAAAATGAGTTTATTCGGAAAACGGGAGGAGGTTCCGTTCCATCCTGAAACAGACCCTCTTAAAGACGAGGAGGTTACTCCGGAGAATCTGAAAAAAGCGTTCGGCCATTCCTCCGACCTCACCGAACGCATACTGCATCCGGAGCGAGGCGGAGAAATAACCGCCTTTTTTATTGACGGACTCGTCGACTCGGAACAGATTTCGTCCAATGTCATCAGGCCGATTCTGCAGTGGGCGGACGATAGCCCCGAAAGGACCATGACCTCCGTCGTCTGGAACCTAAACGCACTGGAGCGGGACAATATCGCAGACTGCGCGGCCGACCTGATTAACGGCTGCTGCGTAATCATATATGACGGGAAAGCGCTTTCGTTTGAGGCCAAGGGCGGGGAGAAGCGCTCCGTGTCCGAGCCGATTATTGAAAACGTCGTAAAAGGCGCGAAAGAGGGCTTCGTTGAGACTCTGCGGACCAATACGAGCCTCGTGCGCCGCCGCCTGCGCAGCCCCCAGCTGCGTATACTTGAGGCAAAGGCCGGGCGGCTGACTAAAACAAGAATAGAAATACTTTATATCGAGGGCTTGACCAACCCCGAATTCGTAACGGAGCTGGAGGAGCGGGTCAAGTCAATCGACGTGGACGGAGTAATTTCGGCGGCGGTGCTCGAGGAATATATTATCGGCGACGTAAAAACCGTATTTCCGCTTTTACAGTTTACGGACCTGTGCGACCGTTTCTGCGAAGGACTGCTCGCGGGGAGGATAGGCTTAATAGCCGAGGGTATACCGATAGGCTATCTGCTTCCGGCGACAATGCCGCAGCTTATGAAGGCGCCGGAGGATGAGGCGAATAATTACATCGTAGCCTCGGTAATACGGGCGCTTCGCTATTTCGGGCTTGCCGTTACGCTTTTGCTGCCGGGTTTTTATGTCGCGGTCGCGACGTTTCATCAGGAAATGATACCCTATACTCTGATGAAATCGATTGTGGAGAGCAAGCAGGGCGTGCCTTTCTCGTCCTCGGTCGAGGTCATAGGAATGCTTATCGCGTTCGAGATACTGCAGGAAGCGGGCCTGCGTCTGCCCAAAACCATCGGCCAGACGGTAAGCATAATCGGGGCGCTGATAGTCGGGCAGAGCGCCGTGGAGGCCAAGATATTTTCGCCCGTCGTCGTAATTGTTGTCGCCGTCGCGGGGATTATGGGATATCTCGTGCCTAACCAGGATTTTGCCGCCGCAATGCGCATATGGAGGTTTATGTTCGCTGTCTGCGCCGCGCTTCTGGGCATGTTCGCGCTGGCGCTTGCCGGCATGGTCCTCATCTACCACCTGGCCTCTATTGAGAATTTCAACGTCCCGTATCTCGCCCCGCTTGCCGGCCGCGGCGGGCACTATCCGCTAAGGAACACAGTATTCCGCGCCCGCATGAAGAAAACGCAGCTGCGGCCAAAGGAGCTTGACACGCTGAAAAAGCGCTCGAGAGCGTAAAAAGCGGCCGTTAGATCTAGGCCCGATTAAACGGAAATTGACAGGAAGGTATAAGCGCATGAAACTCCGTTTCCTCCTGGCGTTTTTAGTTGTGCTTTTTGTTTATATGTCGGCGAAACCGGTCGACATACCGGTTTCGCGCGAGCTGTCCGAGCTCCAGTTCGTGCGGGTTATGGGCTGCGATTCGGAACCCGACGGCACCGTGACGCTCTCCTGTTCTGTTTCGGCCCTGTCGACCGACAAGCAGGACAAAGCTCTTATGCTCAGAAAAAACGCGCCCTCCCTGACGGAGGCGGCGCTCAAAATTGAAACGTTCACTGAAAATACAATTTTTTTCGGCTTCAACG
Organism: Oscillospiraceae bacterium; assembly: GCA_050944055.1. Taxonomy (GTDB): domain Bacteria; phylum Bacillota; class Clostridia; order Oscillospirales; family Oscillospiraceae; genus JBMNQI01. The sequence continues at coordinate 9,323 of JBMNQI010000065.1, forward strand.
ATTTTATGCTCCTTGGAGAGGACGCCGCGCGCTCGGGATTAAAACAGTGGCTGGATTATACCGAGCGAGACATGTATCAGCGCCTGGATACGAGCCTCATTGTCGTTAAGGGCGGCACCGCGGGAAGCGTGGTCGAGGCGGTCGCCGCCGACGGGGAACCGCTGTCCCCGCGCCTTGACTCCATGGAGGAGTCCTTCGGATCTCTCCCTGTGCCGGCCCACTATTCGGTACGCGAGGTTTTAAGCCAGCTTGAGAGGGTGGGCTGCGCGATCTGCCAGGCGGTGGAGCTCGCCCCGCCTGAGAAGGGCGACGAATCCACAGACAGGGAACACCCCGACGGAGGCGGCGACAAGGGAAAAACAATGAAGCCGGCAGGATACGCGGTCTTCTCCGAAGGACGGCTCGCCGGATTCATAGACATTGATAAGCTGGCCGCCGCCAATATATTGCTCGACAGGAAGACGATAATTCCGCTGACGGTCGATATGCCTGAGGGCGGCAGGGCGGCGCTTCTGATGATGAAGCAGGAGACTGAGTATAATCCGCTTTACGGAAAGGACGAACTTGAAAAGCTTTCGCTGGACGTCGAGCTGTCGCTGAACCTGAACGAACTTATAAACGTCTCAATTCCTTTTGACAAGGCCCTGGCGCAGATTGAGGAGCAGGTGTCGGAAAAAATAAAAGACGATATCGTCGGCCTTCTCGATAAGTCCCAGGCAAACGGGGGCGACTGGTTCGACCTCGGCCATTCAGTCCGGTACGCGAAGCCTTATAAGTGGAAGTATACGGACTGGAAGGCCCAGTTTCCGGATCTCCCGATCGAGGTGAATGTAAAAACGATTATCAGTCGGACCTTTGAAATAAATCGAAGTATGGGTGAGGAAGATGGATAAAGTTATAAGCGCCGCAGTCTGGCTTGGGGCGCTGCTGTATGAGCTCGTTCCCATGATAAGGGACAGAAGGAAAAAAGAAGCGGCGGTTTACTGCGTTTTGATGGCAGCCGCGGCCGCCGCGCTTGTGTGGCTGCTTGCGGATGAAACGCAGGTCTCCTGAATGAGGTTTTTTGCCTATGGTAAAGATTTCCCTGAAACAGCTTCTGATGCTGGCGCTGCTTGCCCTGATGTCTCCCACTGTTCGGCATTTGCCCGTCATGGCGACAATGGAAGCCGGATACGCGGCCTGGTTTTCTCCGATTGCCGCAACTGTGCCCCTCGTGATATGGGGTTTCATACTGGGCGACCTGCTCAGGCGTGAAGACGAGGGCTACGCGCAGGTACTCATGCGCGTGCTCGGCGGCGTGGCCGGGAGGGCAGTCGCCCTGGCCTACTTTGCATGGATCGTCCTAAATACGTCGCTTGCCGTTCGCAGCTACGCCGAGCGCTTTCTCTCCACGACCTACCGCGGCGAATCCATAGTGCTGTTTATTGTTGTGCTGCTCGTGCTCGCAGCATGGATAGGGAGGCAGCCCCTGCGTTATTTTGCCAGGACGGGCCAGATCTTCTTCTGGGTTTTTCTAGGCTTGCTGGCGTTTCTCTTCGGCCTTTCCGCCATGGACGTCAATAAAAAGAATATTCTTCCCGTAACAGGCGCGGACATTCTGCCGGTTCTCCGCTCTGTTGAGCCTATTATGGCTACGGCGGCCTTCGCTTTATATTTTGCCTTCCTTATGAAGGAAACGAAAAGAATAAAGCGCACAGGTTTGGGAATAGCCCTCGGTTTTGTAGGTTACGGCGCGATCAGCACGATTCTTATGATACTTGTATTAGGCGTGTTCGGGCCGGAAATTACGAGGCGTATGCAGCTGCCTTTTATCACTCTTATTAAGGGCCTTCGTATCCAGGGAGTGTTTGAACACGCGGAATCGGTGATTTTAGCCGTGTGGGTTGTGACTGATCTGATGCTGGTGACATTGGGAATAATGGCGTCGGAAAGGATAATAGGCGCCGTCTTCGGGCTGGAAGAGCCCGAAAAAAATGCCGCGCCTCTGTGCCTGATTATTTACGCCCTGTCTATAAAAATCGCGCCCGACGCGTTCGGAGTCGAGAAGTTCGTGGAAAATACGGCGCGCAGGGCCAATATTATTCTGGGAGTGTTCGTGCCCCTGGCCGTATGGATTGTCTTCAGGATAAGGCTTGCGGCCGAACGTAAGCGGGCCGCGAAGACATGAGCGCTTTTATATACGTTGGCGAATAGCCCCGCCGGATCTCAGGAAGGCTTCCAAAAACTTTTTAAAAAGTCGGTCGAAAAAGCCTTGACAAGGGGGAATGGATTTGGTATATTAATCGAGCGTGTTGCTCCGGTTGACGAAGAAAGTAGTTGACAAAGCGGGGGGCGCATGGTAAACTAAAAGTCCCGTCGGAAGGCGGGGAG
>JBMNQI010000066.1:0-11487 GCA_050944055.1 Oscillospiraceae bacterium
TAGGCCACGCTCTGGCCTACTCAATTTACCTTTTTATGCCAAACTCTATTCGCGCGCGGTATCTCTATTTTTTGAAAGGCGGGTATCAAATGGAAAGAAGGCAGGCAAATCAAGCAGTTTTTGTTCAAGTAATCGAGCGACCGGCAAGAAAGCTGATATTGAAAAGAGGTACGAACGCCAAGGATTATTCTGAGTATTGTGAGGAAGTCGGGTGTGATATCTGGGGATTGCTTTGTAGCGTAAAAGAAGCGTTATATGAACCAATCGGCGTGTGGCTGCCGGACGCTTTTCGCACATCCGGAACCTCCACTTACGTACAGGGTGTAGAAGTCCCCGCCGACTACTCCGGTGCCGTGCCGGACGGTTTTGCACTTATGCCATTGCCCCCATGCAAAATGATGGTTTTCTAGGGTCAGCCCTTTGAAGACGAGCATTTTGACGAAGCGATTGCGGATTTGACGGAGGTGATGAAAACCTTCTCTCCTGAACTATATGGTTTTGAATGGGCGGACGAGGAAGCACCACGCTTTCAGATGGAGCCACAGGGGTATCGCGGCTACATAGAAGCGCGCCCGGTTCGCCAAATAGAAAAACCCTTATGACGTCATAATAATGACGCTCGGTTTATCCGGGCGTCATTTTTCAAGCGAATAATCGTAAGGAAAGTCAAGAACCTGTCGCGTTTTTCTCTATAATTAAAATCGGATGGTGTCATGAGGCTAGAGAAAATTCTCGGGAGGAAGTTAAATGGATACGTTTATTGAAATAATGGGAGCGAGGGAAACACAAAACCGGCGACACCCGGCGCTCTTGACAACGCTTCCGGCGTGTCCGCTCTATTGGCTTTCGCGGAATCTCTTTCAGGCAAGCACTATCCTTTCCAAATAGAATTCGTTCTATTTAACGGGGAGGACTACTATTCCACCCCGGGAGAAATGGCGTTTATGAGCGGTCTTTCGACGGACTACATATTAGCTGTGAATGTGGATGGTATTGGGCTCAAGAACAGCACCACATCTATTTCGTTTTATTCATGTTCAAAACATATTGAGAAAAGGATTATGGAGCGTGTGGAAAAAACAACGGGCATAGAGCGAATTGAGCCGTGGCCGATGGGCGATCACACGATGTTTGCCACCTTTGGGATACCCGCTATAGCTATTACTGCGAGCGACATATTGAGCATCGGTTAAGAAGAAGGAACGCAGCAGAAGGCATGCAGGAACGCACGGATTAATAACGTTCATAGGTTAAACCAGATTTTGGTTCTATTTATATCCGCAAGAGTGCAGCACTTTTTGAGCTGTTCTGCTGTGTGTTTATTGCATACTTAGATCAAACACCTGTTTTTTAACCCATAAATTAACCCATTTGATGTGTTTAACCCATAATTAACCCATTTTGCACGGTTCAAAACAGGTCAAAACGAGTCAAAGCAAATCAAATGAAAAAAACCCCGGAACCGTTGAGATTCCAGGGTTTTCTGATATAATCAGCGCTTGGAGAACTGGGGTGCGCGCCGGGCAGCTTTAAGTCCGTACTTCTTGCGCTCTTTCATTCTCGGGTCGCGCGTAAGGAAGCCGGCCTGTTTGAGTATGGGCCTGTTCTCCTCGGAAAGGAGAAGCAGCGCGCGGGATATGCCGTGGCGTATGGCGCCGGCCTGACCTGTCACGCCGCCGCCCGAAACGGTGACGACTATGTCGACCTTATCGGTGTTGCCGGTGGCGACCAGGGGCTGGCGGACAAGGAGCTTCAATGTCTCAAGGCCGAAATAATCATCTATATCGCGGCCGTTTATCGTGATTGAACCGGTTCCTCCCGGGAAAAGATGGACTCTGGCGACGGAACTTTTGCGTCTGCCGGTTCCGTAAAGATACGGCTTTTTGCTCTTATACATAAGTTCTCCCCCTTACTGCGCCCATGTTTCGGGCTTTTGCGCCGCGTGCTTGTGCTCCGGGCCCTTGTACACCTTCAGGCGAACCAGTGACGCGCGGCCTATGCTGTTTTTGGGCAGCATGCCTTTGACGGCGAGGTGCATCGCAAGCTCGGGCTTCTTCTCCATCAGCAGGCGGTACTTGGTCTCTTTAAGTCCGCCGGGGTAGCCGGTGTGCCTGCGGTAATACTTCTGCTCAAGTTTGTTGCCGGTGAGCACAGCCTTGTCGGCGTTGACGACTATTACGAAATCGCCGCAGTCTGCGTTGGGCGTAAACTCGGGCTTTATTTTGCCGCGAAGTATCGAGGCGGCAGTCGCCGCGGTCCTGCCGAGGGGCTTGCCGGCGGCGTCAAGGACGTACCATTTGCGTGTAACGGTCTCCTTTTTTGCCATGTAGGTTGACATTTAATATGACCTCCAAAATTAATACGTTCAGCAAACAATAAAGCATGACGTGAAAAAGCGTTTTGGGCTTTAATACGATCGCGTTATGCTTATACTTGAAAGACGGCCGCAATAAATGTAAAATCAGTTATCAATACGGTAATTATTAAACGGCAGCAGTTAAATTTATACCACAGGCCATAAAGCATGTCAAGTTTAATTTTCGTTTATTTCTACTTGCAGGATTCATCCTTTGATTTTCGCGTTTTTTCAGCCGTTTACTCCCGTTTACTCAAAACGAATTTTACTTTTTTGGAGGCAGAGAATGAGAAGACTCACGGGGCTTGTGCGCCGGTGCATAGACGATTACGGCATGATAGAGGAGGGCGAGAGCATAGCCGCCGGCATATCGGGCGGCAAGGACTCGCTGGCGATGCTCTGTGCTCTGAGCGAGCTGCGAAAATATTACCCGAAGAAATATGAGCTGACTGCGATTTCCGTCGACCTTGGCCTGGGAATGGATTTTTCAGGCATCGAAGCGCTGTGCGCGGACCTCGGCGTGCCGCTGCATATTGAACGGACGCAGATCTCAGAAGTCGTCTTCGATATACGCAAGGAGGAAAACCCCTGCTCGCTCTGCTCCAAAATGCGCAAGGGCGCCCTCGTCGGGGCGGCAAAGAAACTCGGTATACGCAAGATCGCCCTCGGCCACCACCGCGACGACGCTGCGGAGACAATGCTGATGTCGCTGATTTTCGAGGGGCGCATTTCCTGCTTCCGGCCCGTGACGAACCTCGACAGGCAGGGCGTTTTCCAGATACGCCCGATGCTGTACGTCGGCGAAAAAATGACTTCGCTTATCGCGCAGAAGTATTCGCTGCCGGTGCTAAAAAATGCCTGCCCGAACGACGGCGTCTCAAAGCGGCAGGAGATTAAAACCCTCGTGCTCGAGCTCGATGACCGCTATCCCGGCCTGCGAGACAAAATATTCGGGGCTATGCAGCGTTACCCGCTCGCCGGCTGGGACAAGCAGAGGTAAGACACAATATGTTGTGCTCGATTCTTGACGCTCAACGATAAATTGTTTATAATTATTACATTGATACCATTTTTATCTATTACGAAGGAGAATGCCGATGTCCGCCGCAAAATACGGCAACGAGAGTATATCCGCCCTCAAGGGCGAGGACAGAGTTCGCAAGCGTCCGGGCGTTATTTTCGGCTCGGACGGTCTTGAGGGCTGCCAGCACGCCGTTTTCGAGATTCTATCCAACTCAATAGACGAGTCGCGCGAGGGGCACGGCAATCTTATTATACTCACTCGCTATGAGGATAAGAGCATCGAGGTCGAGGACTTCGGCAGGGGCTGCCCGGTCGACTGGAACGAGAACGAGCAGCGCTACAACTGGGAGCTGGTTTTCTGCGAGCTGTACGCCGGCGGCAAATATAAAAACGAGGAGGGCGCGAACTACGAGTACTCGCTCGGGCTGAACGGCTTGGGCAGCTGCGCAACGCAGTACGCCTCCGAATACATGGACGTCGTCGTCCGGCGCGACGGGAAAAAGTACAGCCTGCATTTTGAGAAGGGCAAAAACATAGGCGGGCTTAAGGAAGAGCCTTCAGACCGCCGCCAAACCGGCTCATGCATACGCTGGCGCCCGGATCTCGAGGTTTTTACGGATATTGACATACCCGCGGAATATTTCAGGGAGATTCTCCGCAAGCAGGCCGTGGTCAACGCCGGAGTGACCTTCCGCTTCCGCAACCAGGTGGGCTCAAAGTTCGAAACGGAGGAATTCCGCTATCCCAACGGCATCGTCGACTACGCGGCAGAAATTGCCGGGGACGGGGCGCTGACCCAGATTCAGTTCTGGGAGTCGGAGCGCCGGGGGCGCGACCGCGAGGACAAGCCCGAGTATAAGCTGAAGATGTCCGCGGCGCTCTGTTTTTCAAACCGCGTCAACCTTATTGAATACTACCACAACTCCTCCTTCCTCGAGCACGGCGGCTCGCCGGACAAGGCTGCCCGCTCCGCCTTTGTCTCCGCAATAGACGCCTATCTGAAAAACAATAATAAATACCAGAAGAACGAATCGAAAATAAGCTTTACGGACGTTCAGGACTGCCTTATACTCGTCACCAACTGCTTTTCAACGCAGACAAGCTATGAGAACCAGACTAAAAAAGCCATCCGCAATAAGTTCATTCAGGAGGCTATGACCGATTTTTTCCGCGAGAACCTGGAGATATACTTCATCGAGAACCCCCAGGAGGCCGAAAAAATAGCCGAGCAGGTGCTAATCAACAAGCGCAGCCGCGAGAGCGCGGAGACCGCCCGCCTGAACATAAAAAAGAAGCTGACCGGTTCTATCGGAATAGCGGACCGCGTTCAGAAGTTCGTGGACTGCCGCTCCAAGGACCCGTCGCTCAGGGAAATCTATATCGTCGAGGGCGATTCCGCGCTCGGCGCATGCAAGCTCTCGAGGGACGCGGAGTTTCAGGCCATAATTCCGGTCCGCGGCAAGATACTCAACTGCCTTAAATCGGACTACGACAAGATTTTCAAAAACGACATCATTACCGATATAATCAAGGTGCTCGGCTGCGGCGTGGAGGTCAAGGCAAAGGCCAAAAACCTGACGGCCTTCGACCTGGATGCACTGCGCTGGAGCAAGGTCATAATATGCACGGACGCGGACGTGGACGGCTTTCAGATAAGAACTCTGATACTGACCATGCTCTACCGCCTGATGCCCACGCTTATACGCTCGGGCTACGTATATATCGCGGAGACGCCGCTCTTCGAGATTAACTCGGGCGGAAAGACTTATTTTGCGTACAATGAACGCGAAAAGGCCGAAATACTCGAAAAGCTCGGAAACGCCAGGCGTACCATACAGAGGTCCAAGGGCCTCGGCGAGAACGACCCCGATATGATGTGGCTGACAACAATGAACCCCGAAACGCGCCGGCTTATACGGGTCATGCCGGAAGACGCCGAGCGCACAGCCGCCGTTTTTGACCTGCTTCTGGGCGACAACCTTGCCGGGCGCAAAGACCACATAGCCGAAAACGGATACAGGTTCCTCGACCAGGCCGACATTTCGTAAAAAGGGTAGAGATATGCCAAAAAAGAAAACGCCGAAAACGGAAAAAGCCGCAGATTCAAACATCGTAGGGCTCAGAGCCGAGATTCTCGAGCAGCCCATAACCGAGACGCTGGAAGAAAACTACATGCCCTACGCTATGAGCGTAATCGTCTCCCGCGCGATACCGGAGATAGACGGGCTTAAACCCTCGCACCGCAAGCTCCTATATACGATGTACAAGATGGGGCTTTTAACTGGGGCCCGCACCAAATCCGCCAATGTCGTAGGGCAGACGATGCGCCTCAATCCCCACGGAGACGCGGCCATTTATGATACCATGGTCCGGCTTTCGCGGGGCTATGAAGCGCTTTTGCACCCGTTTGTCGATTCCAAGGGCAATTTCGGCAAGGTCTACTCGCGCGACATGGCCTGCGCCGCCTCCCGCTACACCGAGGTGAAGCTTGAGCCCATCTGCTCCGAGCTTTTCCGCGATATCGACCGGGACACCGTCGACTTTGTCGACAACTACGACGGCACGATGAGGGAGCCCAGTCTCCTCCCCACTACCTTCCCCAACGTACTTGTCGCCGCGAACCAGGGCATAGCCGTCGGCATGGCCAGCAATATCTGCGGCTTCAACCTCGCCGAGGTCTGCAATACGACAATCGAATATATCAAAAACAGCGACCATGATATTATGTCAACCTTATCTGCCCCCGATTTCCCGACGGGAGGCGAGCTTATTTACGACAGGGCTTCGATGGAGGAAATATATAATACCGGCCGGGGAAGCTTCCGCCTGCGCGCCCGCTGGCGCTACATTAAAAGCGAAAACCTGATTGAGATTTTCGAAATCCCATACACGACAACGACGGAGGCTATAATCGACAGGGTGGCCGACCTCGTCAAGGCCGGAAAGCTCCGCGAAATTGCCGATATGCGGGACGAGACGGACAAAAAGGGTCTGCGCCTGGCGATCGACCTGCGCCGGGGCACAGACCCGGAGAAGCTCATGCAGAAGCTTTTCCGCATGACACCGCTTCAGGACAGCTTTTCCTGCAACTTCAACATACTGATCGCCGGAAACCCGCGCGTCATGGGCGTGCGCGAGATAATAGACGAATGGCTCTCCTGGCGCACCGAAAGCGTCCGGCGCGGCGTTTACTACGACCTTCAGCGGGCGAAGGAGAGGCTGCACCTCCTGCGCGGCCTCGAGGCCATTTTGCTCGACATCGACCGCGCCATAAAGATAATCCGCGAAACGGAGCAGGAGAGCGAAGTCGTCCCGAACCTTATGATAGGCTTCGGCATAGACGAGCTTCAGGCCGAATTCGTCGCTGAAATCAAGCTGCGGAATATTAACCGCGAATATATAATTAAGAAAGTCGCCGAGGTAGAGGAATTAAGCAAGCAGATTGAGGACCTCGAGGAGACGCTTAAATCCAGGGCGCGCGTCCACCGGATCATCATTTCCCAGCTTCAGGACGTCGTTAAGAAGCACTCCGCGCCCCGCCGCACACGGATAATATACGGCGACGAGCTGACCCAGGAGGACGTGGAGGAGGACATACCCGACTATTCCGTCAACGTATTCGTTACGAGAGAAGGCTATTTCAAGAAGATTACGCCGCAGAGCCTTCGCATGAGCGGCGAGCAGAGGCTCAAGGAGGGCGACGAGGTTTTATTCGCGCTTGAGGCGACAAACCGCGAGGAGATATTGGTCTTTACCGACCGCGCGCAGGTCTATAAGGCCCGTCTTTCCGACTTTGAGGACACGAAGGCCTCCGTCCTCGGCGACTATCTGCCCGCGAAGCTCGGCTTCGACGAGGGCGAAAACTTCGTTTACTTCTGCCTGCCGGGAAACTACTCCGGGAATATGCTCTTCCTGTTCAAAAACGGCAAGGCGGCGAAGGTCGCCCTGAGCAGCTTCGACACCAAGTCAAACCGCCGAAGGCTGAGCGGCGCCTATTCGGATAAAAGCCCGCTAGTCTCCGCGTTCATTCTGAAGTCAGACACGGAGATTGCCGTATATTCCACAGACGGCCGCGCAATCATACTCAATACGGCGCTGATAGCGCCTAAGGCCACTCGCACGTCTCAGGGTGTCGCTGTTATGAGCGTCAGCCCTAAAAGGTCTTTGATGAGAGCGGAGCTGGCGGCGCAGAGCGATATAGTGAACAAGAGCCGTTACCGCGTCCGTAAGATTCCGGTTGCGGGCGCGCTTATAAGGCCCGAGGATCTGCCCGAAAAGCAGGAAAGCCTGTTTTAAGTGCGCCCGACAGCGGCGAAGAGGCGTTTCTGCCGCCGCAGCACAGGGAGGAAGCAGCGCAGGGCCGCGCCGAATGCAGGTTCTCGCCTGCGCGCGTCAGCTTATGGGAGGTCTTATGCTTAAAAAAACTGTTGTCCGCGAAATCCTGCGCTACCTGGCCATAGCCGCGGGCTGCGCGCTGTTTGCCCTGGGCTTCAACCTGTTCCAAAAGCCCTACGGCATAGTGCCGGGCGGGGTCTCGGGCGTATCCATGCTGCTGAATTTCATTTTCGGAAAACCCAGCATCGGCTCTATTATAATCATAATAAATATACCGCTTTTTATCGCCGGATTTTTTGTTCTAGGAAAGCGGTTTATAGTCAGCACCGTCTTCGGAACGCTGGCAAGCTCGTTTCTAATCGACCTTTTTGCCTTCCTTCCGAGAATAGATACGGAGCCTATACTCGCGGCTGTATACGGCGGCCTTATCGGCGGAGCCGGTATGGGCATCATCTTCTTTTTTGAAGGCACGACGGGCGGCGTGGATATTGCGGCGAGCCTAATAAGGCACCGCTATCCCTCCGCCAAGATGGGAAGGATAATCTTCTGCTTTGACTCACTGGTGGTCATAAGCTCCGCGATAGTGTTTAACAGCATAAGCGCGGCTATGTACGCCATCGTCACTTTGTATATATCAAGCATTACGGCCGACTCGATACTATACGGCAGCCAGAACGCCCGCATCGCCTATATAATCTGCAGCCGCCCGCGGGAGCTTGCCGCCGCAATTATTGAGAGGCTTGAGCGGGGCGTCACTATTATCCACGGCGAAGGCGCATATACGGGCGAGGACCGCCAGGTCCTGCTCTGCGCTGTCAAGCGCCGCCAGGTGACTAAGCTGAGAAAGCTTGTGCATGAATTCGATAAAAACGCATTCCTGATCTTAAGCAACGCAAACGAGGTTTTCGGGGAGGGCTTTTCAGACTGAGGGGAGGCAGATTATGGACATACAGAAAACTATGCAGAACCTGCGCAGGAATAATTTCGACACGAGCTTTTTTGAAACGGCGGAGGAGGGAGCGGCTTACCTCTGCGGCGAGATACGCGGAACGACCGTCGGCATAGGCGGCTCAATGACGCTTATGGAAATGGATATTTATAATAAACTGCTGGAAGCGGGAAACGACGTAGCCTGGCACCTCATGGACGAGGAGCATGCCCTCGAAATCATAGACAGGGCGGCGAAGGCCAGAATCTACCTCTCTTCCGCCAACGCGATAAGCGAAACCGGCGAAATAGTGAATATAGACGGGCGGGGCAACCGGGTAGCGGCCACTCTCAGCGGCCACGAGAGGGTATATATAGTGGCCGGAATCAACAAGATAGTTCCGACAGTCGACGACGCGATATACCGCGCCCGCAATGTCGCGGCGCCGCTCAATTCCCGGAGGCTGGGCAAAAAAACGCCCTGCGCAACGCAGGAGCTCAAATGCCACGACTGCGCAAGCCCGGACCGAATCTGCAGCGGGCTGACTATTCTGCTGGGCAAGCCGGGCGCTATTGATAAGATGGAGATAGTACTTATAAACCAAAGCCTGGGCTATTAGTACTTAGCTTTTTGAAAGGAGGTTTCCCGTGAAAAGATGTGTGTGGGCTTTGCTCTCGATTTGTCTATTAGCGGCTTTTTCCGGCTGCGAGTCTATTCTTGAGCGGGATTATGCCTCCGTCGAGAAGCACGAGGAGCCCTATGTGGAGGAGGATTCGTCCTCGGCTGTCGTCGTCTCGAATTATAACGGGCTTAAGGCCGCGCTCCTGTATTATATCGGAGAAGGCCTTGATAACGGCGTAGTGCGCGTCTATACCTATGACGGCGACGTGTCTTCGGATCTCGTAGACGCCTGCCTTGAAATACGCCAGGATACGCCTCTCGGCGCCTGGGCGGTCGATTATATCTCTCATGAAAAGGCAAACTTCGTATCGTATACCGAGTTTCATATATATTTCACATACCGCCGGACGGCGGGGCAGATAAAAGCCCTGGTTTCAACGAATCTGGACGGCCTGCCTCAAGCCGTCAGGGAAAGCCTCGAAGCCTATGAGGACTTCGCGGCCTTCAAGCTCGCTTATTTTACCAAGGATGAAAGCTATGTGCAGTCTATATTGAATTCTCTGGTATATGAGCTTGACTACCCCGTGCGCCCGGAATTCAAAGTCGCACTGTACCCCGAAAGCGGCGTTGCGCGTATAGTCGAGGTTGAAACTGTTTTCCCGGGCGGCCGGGAGCAGTTTATTGAACGCGCGGGCGTCACCGCGGAAACCGTCGCCGGGCTTACAGCGGGGCTTGAGGGAAGCGAGGCGGAAAAATACCGCGCGCTTTTCGACGCTCTCTTAAACCGCGCCGCCTTCGACTACGCCGGCTGGGAAAAAATGCTTGCGGGCGAATATACTGTCGGCTATGATTCGGGGGCTTTCGGGGCGCTGGTCGCAGGAAGCGCAACTTCGCGCGGTTTTGCGGAGGCATACCTCAGCCTTTGCCGGGCCTGCGGGCTGAACTGTTCTATTATAAAAGGCACGCGCAGCGGCGCGGACTGGTACTGGAATATGGTGAAGCTGGACGATGCCTTCTACCACATCGACGCGTCTTCCGCCGCCGTCGCGGGCGGCACGGGCTTTTTCCTGGTTACCGACGCAGAGATGGAAACGGTCTGCCAGTGGAACCGCACGCAGACAGAAGCCGCGGAAAGCGCCTATTTCGTTTCTCCCGCCGCGCCGGAGGAAGTGCCGGAAGATTCCGACGATTCCGATGAAGAAGCTTAATTTCGGTGAAGAAGCTTAATTTCGGTGAAGAAGCTTAATTTCACGCTTGACAAATCGTCTATTACTTGTATAATAGTTTTTGCTGTTTAGCGGGATTGTGTAAAGGTAGCACGACAGACTCTGACTCTGTTTGTGAGGGTTCGAATCCTTCTCCCGCTGCCAATAAGAAAGCCTGTAGTTTCCGCGACTACAGGCTCTTTTTGCGTCCAGTGCGGAGGGATTCGAACCCTCGCGCTTTGGTTTTCCCAATAATCGCGCAGGGGTAAAACCCTAGCATTTATGCGTCATCCAGTCATATTTGCAATCATTTTTGACTGCAACATTTCTTTCAGCGGAAAATAAAGTGGGGCCAAAAGTGGGGCCAAGCTCAACCTATGATTTTCTTGAAGGCCGCGTCGATATACTGCGCGGCGAGCTCCATGTCGCCCTTCTTTTGGTGCCCGTATACGCCTTCCGTGTCCATGTTTTCTGAGTGCCCCATCACCATTTTTTTCAAACCAATAGGCATTTCGACGTTCACGCTCACGAACGTATGCCGCAGTTCATACGGCGTCAGGGCTGCCGTTATGCCGTTGGCTGCACAGTACCGCTTCCACCGGGACCGGAAAAACGCCTGATTGATGAAGTCCATAGTCTCTTCCCGTGGAAAGACATACTCCGAGATTTTGCCCGCCGCCATCAGCATCCGGCGCTGCGCTTCAAGCTCTTTAAGAGCAAGCTCGCCGAGTTGATAGGTCCGGCGGGCATTTTTGTTTTTCCCGCGAGTGATCTCGTTGTTGTCGTTCACCGACTGGCGAATCGTTACTATATCGCCGCGGATGTCTCGGGTCCGGAGCCCTAAAAGTTCGCCGGGCCGCATCCCTGTTAGAACTGCAAATCGGTAAGCGTGAATATAGAAATCCTTTATCGGCTTTCCGTGATAGGTTGTAATGTCGCTCGAAAACAGCGTCTTTAGCGCCTCGGGCGCCAATATCGTTTTCTGGCTTGGTTTTGCCCCTGCCGGAATTTTCAGCTTG
>JBMNQI010000067.1:0-10447 GCA_050944055.1 Oscillospiraceae bacterium
TGAAAGCCGGAGAAGAAAAGGACGTCAACGTTACCTTCCCGGAGGACTTCAGCGAAAAATTCGGGGGAAAAGACGTCGTATTCAAGGTCAAGCTCCACGAGGTCAAGGAAAAGCTGCTCCCGGAAGTGGACGACGAATTTGCCAAGGACGTTTCGGAGTTCGATACTCTTGAGGAAATGCGCGCTGATTTAAAGGATAAGATGACTAAGGCGCGCGAAAAGGAAGCAGACAACGCTTTTATGAACAGCATAATGGAGCAGCTTATCGAATCCACGCAGGTGGAGCTTCCGAAGGTTCTTGTGGACAATCAGATAGATATGATGGTCAGGGAACAGGAGATGATGATGCAGCAGCAGGGCCTGACTCTTGAGGAGTACGCCGAGATGGTGGGCCAGACAGTCGAGCAGATACGAGAGAGCGCAAGGCCCGTTGCCGAGCGTATTGTCAAGCTCGAGCTTGCACTCAACCGCGTGGCCGAGCTTGAGAATATTGAGGTTTCCGAGGACGAAGTAGAGGAAGAGATCGGCAAGATGGCCGAGATGTATAATATGGAAAAGGAACAGATCAAAAAATATGTGAGGCCGGAAGATATGATCCCCGAGCTTCGCCGGCGCAAGGCCGAAAAGCTTATACGCGAGAACGCCGTAATCATTGCGGAGGAGCAGGCCGAGAAAGAGGCGGATGAGGAAACCGGGGAAAAGACGGAATAAAACCCTCCGCGCACGTTTAGAATGTAACTTATCGCCGCAAGTTCAATGAAAGGAATGATCGTATATGATAAACATGAGTCTTGTACCGTATGTCGTTGAACAGACAAATAGGGGCGAGCGTTCGTACGATATCTTCTCGCGGCTTTTAAACGACCGCATCGTAATGCTCTCCGAGGAGGTCAACGACACAACCGCGAGCCTTGTTGTGGCCCAGTTCCTCTACCTGGAGGCTCAGGACCCCGATAAGGACATACAGTTCTATATTAACTCGCCGGGCGGATCCATAACGGCCGGAATGGCCATATATGACACGATGAGGTATATTAAGTGCGACGTTTCGACCATCTGTATCGGCATGGCGGCCAGCATGGGAGCGTTCCTGCTCTCAAGCGGGTCAAAGGGGAAGCGCATCGCCCTCCCGAACGCCGAGATCATGATACACCAGCCGTCCGGCGGCAGCCAGGGCCAGGCCACGGATATACAGATACAGGCCGAGCGTATTCTCAAACTGAAGAAGAAGCTTAACGAGCTCCTCGCGGCGAACACAGGCCAGCCCGTCGAGGTAATTGAGCGCGACACGGAGCGCGACCATTTCATGAGCGCTGAGGAGGCCAGGCAGTACGGCCTTATCGACAAGGTTATCTATAAGAGGTAGAAAGAAGATAGCCAGAGCGTTCATAACGCTCTGGCTAATTATGAAACAGGGAGCCGGAATATGGCAAAAAACGACGAAAAACGATTGGTGCGCTGTTCTTTCTGCGGCAAGCACCAGGATAAGGTTAACCGAATCATCGCGGGACCGGGCGTGTATATCTGCGACGAGTGCGTCCGGCTGTGCATGAATATCATTACAAACAACGAGACGGATGCGCCAAAGGACACGTTCGGCCCGGAGCCTGAGAGGCTGCCGAAGCCGGGGGAGATAAAAGCGTATCTGGATCAGTATATAATAGGGCAGGAGCTTGCCAAGGTGGCGCTATCCGTTGCCGTTTACAACCATTATAAAAGAATCTACTTCGGCGGCGGAGACGATGTGGAGCTGCAGAAAAGCAATATACTTCTGGTCGGCCCCACAGGCAGCGGCAAGACGCTGTTTGCCCAGACTCTGGCAAAGCTGCTCGACGTTCCTTTTGCCATAGCGGACGCGACTACGCTCACCGAAGCCGGGTATGTAGGCGAGGACGTGGAGAATATCCTGCTTAGGCTGCTCCAGGCCGCTGATTTCGACGTTGAGCTGGCAGAGCGGGGAATTATCTATATAGACGAGCTGGATAAGATTGCCCGCAAGAGCGAGAACACCTCCATAACACGCGATGTTTCCGGCGAAGGCGTCCAGCAGGCCCTGCTTAAGATACTTGAGGGCACCATAGCCAACGTGCCGCCGCAGGGCGGCAGGAAGCACCCGCACCAGGAGTTCATACAGATAAATACCGAAAATATCCTGTTCATATGCGGCGGAGCTTTCGACGGGCTGGACAAGATAATAGAAAAACGCCAGGACAATAAGGGAATCGGATTTGACAGCGTCATACAGAGCAAGAAGGAGAGAAACGTCGGCGAGATACTCAAAAGCGTCCAGCCGCACGATATTCTCAAGTTCGGCATAATTCCGGAGCTGGTGGGGCGGCTGCCCGTTATAGTGCCGCTTCAGAGCCTCGGAAGGGAAGAGCTGATCCGAATTCTCAAGGAACCCAGAAACGCTCTTACAAAGCAGTATGAAAAGCTGCTTGAATACGACGATGTTGAGCTCATATTCGACGAGGATGCGCTCGCCGCTATAGCGGACAAAGCTCTCGAACGCGAAATCGGCGCCCGCGGCCTTCGCTCGGTACTGGAGAGCATTATGATGGACATTATGTTTGAGGCGCCGTCCGACCGTACCATAAGAAGCGTCAGGATAACCGCCGCCTCCGTACGCAGGGAGGAGCCGCCTGTCATAACCCGCGGGCATCCCAGGCCCGAGCGCGCGATAAAGAACGTCGGCGCCTGATACCGGCGCCGCGCGGTTCATAAGGCGGCGGAACGGGCCGGATTTTCCGTCCGGCGCGCTGATGCATTTCGGCGTTTCACCGCCTTACAAACCTAAGGAGATCCTGTTATGAACGATTATAATGTTGAATATAACCGTGAAGGGCTTTTAGGCCTGCCTCTGCTGGCCCTTCGAGGACTTGCCATATTCCCCAATATGCTCATGCACTTTGACGTCGGGCGCGAAAAGTCGGTCAAGGCCCTCGAGGAGGCGATGCGCGGGGCGCGCCGCATCTTTCTTGTCGCCCAGAAGGAGATAAAGACCGACGAGCCAAAAGCCGACGAGCTTTACGAGATGGGCACGGTCTGCCTCATTAAGCAGATTCTGAGGATACCGGGAGAGAACACAGTCCGCGTGCTTGTCGAGGGGCAGACGCGCGCCCGAATAGTGAAAATCGAGCGGGAGAAGCCGTTTTTCTTCGTGAGGGTGCAGGTAGTCGAACCTCCCGCGGAGATAGAAAACACGCCGGTTATAGAAGCTCTGGTGCGCCGGTGCTATAACCTTTTTGAGCAGTATTCCGAGCTTGCGCCAAAACCGTCGCCGGAAGTTCTGCTCAACGTTGTCTCCAGCACTGATCCCGGTTATATAGCAGATTATATCGCCCAGAACATCCTTATCAGGCATACGGAAAAGCAGGCTATTCTCGAGGAGCTCAATCCGCGCCGCCGCCTCGAGAAGATGAACAGCATACTTGAACGCGAGATCGAGATTTTAAACCTCGAGCAGGGCATAGCCAACCGGGTTCAGGAGCAGCTGGGCAAAAACCAGCGCGACTATATACTCAGGGAGCAGATGAAGGTCATACAGTCCGAGCTCGGGGAGAGCGACGACGCGCTTGAGGAGATAGAGAAGTACAGGGAAAAGATATATGCCCTCAAGCTGCCCAAAGAGAGCGAGGAAAAGCTTCTGCGCGAGGTCGCGCGCCTGAGCAAGCAGCCGTTTTCCTCACAGGAGGCCGCGGTGCTCCGAAATTATATTGAAACCTGCATCGAGCTGCCGTGGAGAAAGGAAAGCCGGGAGAGAATCAGCGTTGAGACGACCGAGAAGGTGCTCAATGCCGACCATTACGGGCTTACGAAGGTAAAGGAGCGCATACTCGAAACCGTGGCCGTAAGAAAGCTCAAGCCCGACGTAACGGGGCAGATACTCTGCCTTGTAGGGCCTCCCGGAGTCGGCAAGACCTCTATCGCCATGTCCGTCGCCCGCGCGCTCGGCCGCAAGGCGGCGCGTATATCCCTGGGCGGCGTTCGCGACGAGTCCGATATTCGCGGCCACAGGAAAACCTACGTCGGCGCGATGCCGGGCAGAATCATGGCGGCAATGCTTCAGGTGGGTGTAAAGAACCCCGTTTTAGTGCTCGACGAAATAGACAAGATGGGCCAGAGCTATATGGGCGACCCGGCCGCCGCGCTTCTGGAAGTGCTCGA
Source organism: Oscillospiraceae bacterium (assembly GCA_050944055.1). GTDB lineage: Bacteria > Bacillota > Clostridia > Oscillospirales > Oscillospiraceae > JBMNQI01. The sequence continues at coordinate 4,167 of JBMNQI010000067.1, forward strand.
TTCGGAGCAGAACCACGCTTTCCGGGACCATTTTATCGAGCTGCCCTTCGACCTGTCGCGAGTCCTGTTTATTACGACGGCGAATACCACCGATACGATACCGCGCCCGCTTCTCGACCGTATGGAGGTAATCGAGCTGACGAGCTATACGGACGAGGAAAAGCTTCAGATAGCAAAGCGCCACCTTGTGCCGAAGCAAATAAAAAAGCACGGCCTGAGCGCAAGGCAGCTCCGGATAACAGACGACGCGCTTCGCGAAATTGCCGCGGGCTATACGCGCGAGTCCGGCGTCCGCCTGCTTGAGCGCGAAATAGCGCGCATCTGCCGCAAGACCGCCAAGCGTTTTGTGACCGAGGAGGGCTTGACACATGTCACTGTCAAAGCCTCGGATCTGAACGATATACTCGGCCCGCGCAAGTACCTTCCGGAGAAGATTGAAAGCGAGCTGGAGGTCGGTGTCGTAAACGGCCTTGCCTGGACGGCGACTGGCGGCGAGCTTCTTGAAGTAGAAGCCGCAATCGTGCCGGGCACCGGAAAGCTGGAGCTGACCGGCAACCTGGGCGACGTGATGAAGGAATCTGTTCACGCGGCCACGACTTATATCCGCAGCCGGGTGGACAGCCTCGGAATTGACCCGGAGTTTTATAAGAAAAACGACATACACCTGCACTTCCCCGAGGGCGCGGTTCCCAAGGACGGCCCTTCGGCTGGTATCGCCATTACAACGGCGCTGGTTTCGGCTCTCACCGGGGCGCCTGTACGGCGCAGCCTGGCTATGACGGGCGAAATCACGCTGCGCGGGCGCGTGCTGCCCATAGGCGGGCTGAAGGAAAAAAGCATGGCCGCGCTGCGAAACGGCATCAAGACGGTTATCATTCCGGCGGACAATGAAAAAGATTTATCCGAGCTTGACCCGCTTGTAACCGGGGCGCTTAAATATATCACCGTTTCGCATGTGGACTCGGTCATATCGGCCGCTATCGACTTTACGGATTTCCACCCCTTCGTGCCGCCGCGCGTTAACGTGACCGTCGAGCCCCATGTCGAGCCGCACATAGAGCCGTCGGCGCAGAATGTGCCGAGAATAAAGCAATGAACCTCCAAAAAGCCGAATTTGTCCTTTCCGCGGTCTCGCATGAGGATTTCCCGAAGGATTGTCTGCCGCAGGTTGTATTTGCAGGCCGCTCCAACGTCGGCAAAAGCTCGGTAATAAACCGCCTGCTGGAGCGGAAAAACTTTGCCAGGGTCGGCTCGGCCCCGGGCAAAACAGTGCATATTAACTTTTTTCTCATAGACGGGCAGATGTACTTCGTGGATCTGCCCGGCTACGGCTATGCAAGGGTCAGCAGGGCCGAGCGGGATCGCTGGGCAAAGCTAATTGAGTCCTATTTCGCTTCGCCAGGGCTTATAACTCTGGGCGTGCTTATTGTCGACGCGCGCCATAAGCCGACGGCGGACGACTGCGTCATGGCCGATTGGTTCATGAGGACGGGCATGAACTTTGTCGTCGTGGCCAACAAAGCGGATAAGGTGAAAAAAAGCGAGCTGACAAATAACCTCAGCCTTATAGCGCAAACGCTTGAAATACCGATTGAGGTGCCCCTGTTTCCTTTTTCGGCTGAAAAGGGAAGCGGCAGGGAGGACCTTTTATTCCATATAATGAGGAAGCTTGGATGAAGTATGTTAAGATCCTGCACGAGGGTATTGAAAAATGGGGCGTTCTGGAAGAGGATTACATACGCACTCTATCCGAACCGCCGTATGAGCGCATAGTATTTGACGGCAATAAGCTCCAATACGGCGGCGCGAAGCTGCTGGCCCCCTGCGACGCCGGCAAGGTCGTCTGCGTCGGGAAGAATTACCGCGAACACGCGCTGGAACTGGGCGGCAGCGTGCCTGACTACCCGATTCTGTTTATAAAACCGTCCACCAGCATAATCGCGCACGACGAGGATATAGTATACCACCCGTGGCTCACACGCGTGGATTATGAGGCCGAGCTGGCCTTCGTCATAAAAAAGCGCGCCTGGCGCGTCCCGCCCGAGGAGGCGGCAGGCTATATCCTGGGCTATACATGCCTCAACGACGTGACTGCAAGGGAGATTCAGCGCCAGGACGTGCAGTGGACAAGGGCGAAGAGCCTGGATACCTTCTGCCCTATAGGCCCGATTGTCACCGACGAGTGCGACCCCGATTCCCTCGAGGTCATGGCGCTGCTTAACGGGGAAATCAGGCAGAGGGCCAACACGTCCGCGTTTATCACGGACACTGCGCACATGCTCAGTTTCATAACGCAGGGTATAACTCTGCTCCCCGGTGACGTGGTGGCGACCGGGACGCCCGCAGGCATCGGCCCCATGAGACCCGGCGACATAATTGAAATCGTAATTCCCGGTGTGGGAACGCTGAGAAACAGAGTAACAGGGTGATATCTTGGGATTTTTAAAAGCTCTGGAAAGCTTGAGCTGGGGGAACATACTCCCGTATGTATTAAACCTGCTGGTTGCCCTGCCCTGTATAACGCTTCATGAGATGGCGCACGGCTGGGCGGCTTATAAGCTGGGCGACTCGACGGCAAAGGACCTGGGAAGACTGTCGTTAAACCCACTGCGCCATCTGGACCCTCTCGGGCTAATACTGATGATAACCGTAGGCTTCGGCTGGGCAAAGCCCGTCCCCATAGATATGCGCCGCTTCAGGGAGCCTAAAAAGGGAATGGCGCTTTCGTCTCTGGCCGGACCTCTCAGCAATATCCTGCTTTCAATCATGGCCCTGGCTATAGCGGGTTTAATCTATCGCTCCGGCTCCGTATTGAATTACGGAGCGGGCAAATGGGCGTTTATCGTTCTTGTATATATTGCCATACGAAGCACCTTCCTGGGCCTTTTCAACCTCATTCCCATACCGCCGCTGGACGGTTCGAGGCTGCTGACAGCGGTCTTGCCCGACGATATATACTACAGGCTGATGCGGTTTGAGCGCTACCTTATACTTATCGTGTTCGCGCTGTGCTTCTTCGGCCCGCTTGCGGATATCGTCTATAAAGCGGGCGGCTGGGTGCTGGACAAGCTCTGCGTGATTACTTTTTTCCCGCGCGGCTTGATGTCGGAATTAATATGACTGATTAGAGCTTTGCGGTATAAGCAATCGGAATCTATTGAAGCTTCAGGCGCTTGGGGGTTAATATGGCGACTGTGCCGACTTACCATATTGAGGGGCTTATTATTGACAAGGCCGAAGCGAGGCGGGATTTCGACGGGCCTCTCGACCTTATTCTGGCGCTGCTGTCAAAGAATAAGATCGAGATACGCGACGTCTGGCTCTCCGTTATTCTCGACCAGTATCTGGCCTGGATGGAGGAGCGCCGGAACCTTGACCTGGAGGTTGCCTCAGAGTTTGTCATCATGGCCTCGCATTTGATGTACTTAAAGACAAAAATGCTGCTCAGCGCGCAGGACGAGGAGGTTTTGTCCGAACTCGAGCTGCTCATGAAAAGCCTTGAGGAAAAAAAGCGCGGCGAGATATACTCCGCTATCAGGCAGCGCGCCGAAGAACTCGCTTCAATGTCCGAGTTCGGGCGAAACATATTTTTAAGGCTGCCAGAGCCGCTCGGCAGGGTCCGACGGTACGAATACCGCCACGATCTGTCCGACCTTGTTTCCGCCATGAGAGAAATAAGCGAGCGCAGCCGCAGCGCCCTGCCGCCGCCGGCCTCGGCTTTCAGCGAGGTTGTCGCGCCGAATCCTTACCCGGTGCGCAGAAAAATAACGGAGATACTAACCCGCCTTATCGCTGCCGGCAAAGCAAAGCTGAAGTCCCTGTTTCAGGGCTCTTCAAGCCGCTCGGAGATCGTGTCAACCTTCGTTGCGATACTTGAGCTTTGCAGTATGGGCGCCGTGAGGATCGACGAGGATGATCAGGTCAGCTACATAGGGGGAGAGTATACAGAAAACGAGGAAGTCGCATGCAGCTAACCGATATAGTGAGAAATATGGAAGCCATACTTTTTGCGGCCGGAGACTGCGTTGAGCTTGAGCGGATCTGCACCTGCCTCGGGATAACGGAGGAGGAGGGCGAAGCGGCCGCCAAGGCTCTGGGAGATTCGCTTCGCTTCGAGCGCCGCGGGATCCGGCTTATCCGTGTGGGCACGGCGCTGCAGCTATGCTCAGATCCGGAGCTTGCCGATACAATTCGCCGCGCGCTGGAAAAGAGCAAGCCGCCGAAACTGTCGCCTACCGCGCTCGAGACTCTTGCAGTTATAGCTTACTACCAGCCGACTACCAGAAGCTTTATTGAGACTATACGGGGAGTAGACAGCACATATTCGGTCGGCCTACTCCTGGACAGAGGGCTTATCGAGGAAGCGGGGACGCTTTCGGTCCCGGGCCGCCCGAAGCTCTATAAAACCGGTGAGAATTTCCTTCGAACCTTCGGTATCAGCTCTCTCTCCGAGCTCCCGGAGCTGGGGGCCGGGCTTTCCGAAGACAAACCGGCCGAAGATGACGGCCAGCTTATGATCGGGGATTTAGAGGGTGAGGCGAAATGACCGCGCTTATTATCGTGGGCGCGATACTGCTCCTGGTCCTCCTGCTCGCGCTGGCGCGGACCGGCATTGAGTTCGTTTACGGCGAAAAAGGCGTGGTTTTAAGGCTGCGCATTGGCTTTCTGCGCATTAAGCTTGTTCCCTCCGATAAGAAAAAGCTGAAAAAAGATACGAAAAAGGAAGAGATTCAAAAAGGGGGCGCCGTCGGGCAGCTCCGGGAGCTCTGGCCGCATTTAAAAAAGGCGCTGAGCCGTCAGAAACACAAGCCGAAGATTGACCGGCTTTTCATCCGCTTTACGGCGGCAGCCTCCGACCCGGCGGCCGCGGCCATTATGTTCGGCGGGAGCAATGCATTAATTGGAATTATTCTTCCGGTTTTGGAGAATAATTTCAATATAGTAAAACGCGAAATCAAGACAGACGTGGATTATTCGGCTGATAAGCCGTCGATATATATAGACGCTGTTCTGACTCTCGCTTTATGGCAGGCGGTCTACATCGCGTTGGCCATTTTTACGCCCTATATGAAACAAAAAGGTTCAAAACACAAAGATGAAAGGTCGGTGCAGAAATGAATCATCCAATCGGTGATCTGATGTCCGCTACGATGCAGAAAATCAGGGAAATGATCGACGTCAATACGATAGTGGGAGACATCATTACGACGCCGGACGGCGTAACACTCGTACCGGTTTCGAAAGTAAGCTTCGGTTTCGCGTCCGGCGGGTCGGACTTTTCCTCAAAACAGGCGGGAGCCGGGAACAACTTCGGAGGCGGCAGCGGCGCGGGGGTTAACATAACACCAGTAGCGTTTCTGGTCGTCAAGGAGGGCAGCGTGCGTGTTCTGCCCGTTTCGCAGCCGGCGAGCAACACGGTCGACAGGATCATAGAGCTCGTTCCCGACCTCATCGACAAGGTTTCCGATTTGAAGAAAAAGAAGGAAGAAGAATAGCAATCCCTAACGCTGCGGTTATTTTTTCATATAATGGATAAAATAAGCACATCCTGAGGGAGGTGCTTATTTTGACATATGTCCGCCGCCTGGCTATAAGCCTCGCCGCCGTGCTACTGCTGACGATCAGTTCCGCCGGGGCGCGGGAAGCGCCCGGAATTTCGGCCCGGTCGGCTATCGTCATAAACTGTGAGACCGGGCGCGTCCTATATGAGAAAAACGCGGACGCGAGGATGCTTATAGCCAGCACGACAAAGATCATGACTGCACTTATTGTGCTTGAGAAATGCAGGCCTAATGAAATAGTGGCAATAAAGCCCGAATATACCGGAATCGAGGGCTCGTCCTCATACCTGGCTGCGGGCGAGAGCCTGACGGTCAGGGAGCTGCTTTACTGCCTGCTGCTCCAGTCGGGCAACGACTCCGCCGTGGCGCTCGCGTGCCATACGGCGGGCAGCATAGACGAATTTGCAAAGCTGATGAACGACAAGGCCTCGGAGCTGGGCTGCGTCAATTCGTCTTTTAAAAACCCGCACGGCCTCGACGAGGACGGGCATTATTCCTGCGCGCGCGATCTGGCCGCAATAACCAGGGCCGCAATGGAACATAAGCTGTTTCGCACAATCGTCGCCACAGAAAGCTGTTCCATCGGAACGCGCTATCTCTCCAACCACAATAAGCTATTAAGCATGTACAGCGGCTGTACGGGGGTTAAGACCGGCTACACCAAGGCCGCCGGGCGCAGCCTTGTCTCCTCGGCTGAAAAGCACGGCGAGCGCCTCATAG
>JBMNQI010000068.1:0-10357 GCA_050944055.1 Oscillospiraceae bacterium
GACTACGCCGTAGGATTCGAAAGCAGTCTTATCCTCATCGGTCCCATACGGGTTCGTTTCACTGGCGTATACGCTGAACTCCGGCAAGTCGCCTTCTAAGCTGTGGTCGACTTCCAGCTCATACAGGTTCGTACCGGATGCGGTTACTATAAGCTTGAAGCTTTCGTCGTATGCCAGGTTGATCGATTCTTCCTCAGGACTTACGCTCTTTAGCTCAGGAGGCGCTTCCAGCCCGCCTACTTTGACAAGATTAATCGTAATTGTCTCGTCGGCATAACCGGAACCCCATTTGATTACCCATATGTAGGTTGCTGCACCGTCAGTCAGGTCATCAGACCTGACATTGATGTATTCCATGTACTTGCCATCTGCGAAGTACAGGTCTGTACATGTTGTTCCGCCTATGGTCGATGATACCTCATTTGTATCCACGCCGGCCGGCACCGGTATGGCTACGCCAACCCAGTTTGCCCCGCTTGGCGGCGTCGCTCCCGCCTGCGGATAGTAGGGCAAGAATCCGCCGTCGGCGTCTATTGTAAGTTTTTTTGTTGAAGCATCGAAATCGTAAGTCAGACCTACTCCGCCCGTATAGCCGCCGTCCTGGGTTACATCGCCGTCTGCTCTGGTTACTTCTTTGAGCGTTACCGTCAGATTGTCAGTATTGACTGTCTTTTCATTGCAGCTAATAACCACCGGCTGGCCGTTATGAGCATCCACGGTCAGGCTGGTTCCAGCAGCCGGGCTGGCCGTGATGCCTTTTGCGCTGAAGCTTGCATGCGCCACGTCTTCTGTCGATTCGTCGTTGTAGGTTAAGGTAACTGCCAAACCAGTAAGGTCCAGAGTATCACCCTCGACATAGCTCAGCTTTGTCGGCTGGGTCTTGACTGCGATGCTCTCTACGGACTTCGTTTGGCCTGCAGTCACTACTACATTCACTGTTACTGAAATCGGGTCCGCTGTGTCGGCATAGCCATCGGGCATTGTCCACACCGCAGTCAGAGTATGTGTATTTACTGTGCCGTCGTAAGAGCCTGTCCAGTCGGTTATCGCTGCTTCGACCGGGGTTATGCCGTCTGTTACTGTGACCTCTGTCGGAAGCTTGCCTCCGGCCTTTAAGACTGCCAGGTTCACAAGGTGCTCGTCAGCAGTCAAGTTTACGTCTGCCAATGGGGTATAGCTTGTTATTTCCTTCTTTATCGGGCCTTTCGCCGCGCTCGTCACAGCGCCCGTGTAATCCCCTGTTCCCGTTGCAGTGACTTTGATGTATTTGCCGAAGTCGCCGGCAGCAAGTGTGTAAGTGCTTGAAGCCTCTCCGGTGATGTTTTCATAAGTACCATCCGCCGTACCGCATATCTTCCACTGGTATGTAACAGTTGCTCCGGACGGCGCCGGCGCCGCTTCCAGCGTCTGTCCAACAACAGCATTGCCTGTAACGCTTACTCCGCTTACAGAAACTTTAGACGGCCCGCTGAACCCGCCGCCTCCGCCGCTGGGCGGAGTCGGGCTTTCTTCGACGGGTTTGCCGCTGCTGTTAGTCGGGGGAGAAGTGACGTCATCGCCCACTTCCAGATCGTCGGGCGCTTCGCCGTCTATAATAACATTGTTTGCGGATATGACGGCTTTGTCAATCGTTCCGCTGTTATAGATAGACGCCGGGACTTTTACATTAAGCGTATCGATAGTCGAATTCTTGTCTATATTGACTGATGCGCCTGCTTCTTCCACCGCAAGGCTCCCGATAGAAGCGCCGACGACTACAATATTGACATCTGCGGCTACGGTGACGCTTTCGAAGCTTCCCGTCAGTATGATGTCGTCGCTGCCGTCGTCTATATATACGGCGTCGACAACGGCCCCGTCCTCCGTAACTATTCGTATCTTCCCGTCGTCCGTCTTGTCAATTATAATCCCGGCGATATTGCTGTTTCCAAGTATATGTATGGAGTCCGCGCCGCCGCCGCGTATAATCGTGTCGCCCGTTACGGTGACGTTGAGGAGGGTAACGTCGCCGTTTCCGACGCCTTCTGAAATTATCAGATCCCCATTGATAGTCATATCCTTCAGCACAACGTCCGGGGAATTTACAATCGCGATTCCGCTTACATCGTCAGTATATTCGGCAGGCGCCGCATAAATAGCCGATATGGCGTTGTCCAGAATAGTTACTATCTCGGCGCGTTTAATAGGCCTTTGAGGATTGAACATGTTGCCGGAGCCGTGTATAAAGCCCCTGCCCGCCATAGCGCTGACATATCCAAGAGCCCAGGATGAAATGCTTCCGCTGTCTGAAAAACCGGTGGGCGCCGAGCTTTCGTCGAGACCTAACGCCCGGCCAAGCATGACCGCTGCTTCCTCGCGCGTAATCACATCGTTCGGGCGGACCAGTGAGCCGGAACCCTGAATAACGCCGGCAGCGTTGGCCTTAAGTATCGCTTCGGTATAATATGCCTGCCCCAAATCGGTAAAGCTGTTCCCGGCGGATGTCTGGTATTTCATTATTCGGTCTATGATTACCGCCATATCGCCGCGCGTTATTGGGTCATCCGGGCGGAACTTCCCGTCATAGCCCTGAATGATGCCCAGCCCGCTCCATGTTTCGATTGCTTCTCTTGCCCAGTGCCCGTCAGTGTCTGAAAATGTTGATACTGCCAGAGCTGAGACAGGAAACAAAGTCAAAACCATTGCAAGGACTAATAGACTAACCAACAACCTCCGCATTTTCATGATTTCCTCCTTTTGTTACATATATTAATGTTTATTGCATTATTGCGTTAAAATAATTGTTCAGGGAGAATACAGTTAGTATGCTGATAGTATTATACCTCATTTTTGTGGAAGAATCAACCTGAAAAACGAATAATTTTGCCACATAAACTAAAAACGAATGATTTTCTAAAAACTTAAGTAAATATTTAAAAGTAATTCTGAAAGATTTTGTAGCAAAAGCTCGGGAAAGAGGAGTGCTGTCGAAACCTCTTTCGCTTTTATGAATAAGCGGCGGCGATTTCATTAAAATAACGTTGAGAATATATAAGGGGATAGAATTTTGCCGAAGAGAGTAACTGTTGACGGGAATCACGCCGCCGCTTACGCGGCTTACGCTTTTACCGAAGTTGCGGCCATATTTCCCATTACGCCGTCCTCCCCGATGGCGGAGCTTATTGACGAATGGTCGGCTAAGGGGAAAAAGAATATTTTCGGCCAGCGCGTCCGGGTATCCGAACTCCAGTCCGAGGCGGGAGCCGCGGGGGCAATGCACGGTTCACTAGAGGCAGGCGCGCTTACGACTACGTTTACGGCCTCGCAGGGCCTCCTGCTCATGATACCGAACCTATATAAAATGGCGGGCGAGCTGCTTCCGGGCGTTTTGCACGTGTCGGCAAGGGCGATAGCCACGCACGCGCTTTCCATTTTCGGGGATCATCAGGACGTTATGGCCTGCCGCCAGACCGGGGCCTGCATGCTCGCCTCGGCCAACCCTCAGGAGGCAATGGACCTGGGCTTCATCGCACATCTTTCGGCTATAAAGGCGCGCCTGCCGTTCATTCATTTTTTCGACGGCTTCAGGACTTCGCACGAATACCGCAGCATAGAAGAGGTCGACTACGGGGAGGTAAAGAAGCTCGTCGACCGGGAAGCTATAGACAGGTTCCGGAAAAGGGCGCTTTGCCCGTCGCATCCCGTGGCAAAAGGCACAGCCCAGAACCCTGATATATATTTTCAGGGCAGGGAGGTTCAGAATAAGCTCTATCTGGAAGTACCGGATATTGTGGCAGGATATATGCGGCAGTACGGCGAGCTGACCGGCCGTGAATACCGCCCGTTTGAATACTTCGGCGCGCCCGACGCGGAGAATATTATCATCGCCATGGGCTCAGTCTGCGACACGATAAAAGAGACGGTCGAGTACCTGGCCGGGAAGGACGAAAAGGCCGGCCTCGTTCAGGTTCATTTATACAGGCCTTTTTCCAAAAAGTATTTTCTGCTGGCCGTTCCCGGAAGCGTAAAGCGCGTCGCCGTCCTGGACCGAACAAAGGAGCCGGGAGCGCCCGGCGAACCCCTGTATCTGGACGTCTGCAATATGTTTTCGGGAGCCTCCGGGCCGCCGCTTATAGTAGGGGGGAGGTACGGGCTCGGCTCCAAGGACACGACTCCGCGCCAGGTACTGGCGGTTTTTGAAAACCTGAAGGCGGCGGAGCCGAAAAACGGATTTACGATAGGTATAGCTGACGACGTGACCAACACGTCCCTGCCCGAAGCCGGGGAATACGAGCCTATGTGCGAGAACCAGGTCAGCTGCCAGTTCTGGGGCCTGGGCTCCGACGGCACCGTGGGGGCGAACAAGGCCGCGTGCAAAATCATAGGCGAGAACACACAGCTCTATGTGCAGGCGTATTTTTCATATGACAGCAAAAAAACAGGCGGGACGACGGTCTCCCACCTTCGTTTCGGCAAAAAGCCCATACTGTCGTCATACCTGACCGATTGCGCGGACTACGTGGCCTGCCACAACAAGAGCTTTCTCAACCTGTTCGACCTGACGAAAAACCTGAAGCCGGGCGGCGTATTCGTACTCAACTGCGACTTTTCGCCGGAGGCAATTGAGGAAAACCTACCGCCAAGCCTCAAGCGCTGCCTGGCAAAAAACAATATCAGGTTTTATATCATAGACGCGGAAAAAATAGCCTCGGAGATCGGCCTCGGGAACCGCATAAACATGATAATGCAGGCGGCTTTCTTTAAGCTTGCCGGGATAATCCCGATTGACGAGGCGATACGCCTTTTGAAGGACTCGATTGTAAAGTCCTACGGGCGAAAAGGCGGAAATATTGTCGATATGAATTTTATGGCCGTTGACCGGGGCGCCGATTCGCTTGTTGAGATAGAAGTCCCCGCCCGGTGGGCAGAAGCGGCGGATAACGAAGAGCAGGGCGTAGACAGGGAACCGGAGTTTGTAAGGAAGATACAGAAACCGATGGCGCGAAACGAGGGGGACCGCCTGCCGGTTAGCGCGTTCCTTTCCATGGAGGACGGGGCCTATCCCCTGGGCACGACGGCTTACGAAAAGCGCGGCATCGCGCCGAGGCTGCCTCAGTGGCAGATGGAAAAATGCATACAGTGCGGTCAATGCTCGTATATTTGCCCTCACGCCACGATACGGCTTTTCCTGCTCGACGGGGAAGAGGTCAAGCGGGCCCCGGCGTCGTATGAGACTAAAAAGGCAATTGGGAAAGGGCTTGAAAACTACAGGCTTCGCGTGCAGGTGAGCCCGCTTGACTGCACGGGCTGCGGGAATTGCGCGGATATATGCCCGGCAAAAGGCAAGGCACTTGTCATGCAGCCGGCGGAGCAGGAGACAGAGGCTCAATGCGAAAACTGGGAGTATTCCATGACGCTGAGAGAAAAGCCGGAGCTTTCAGACAGGTTTACGGTCAGGGGCAGCCAGTTTTTAAGGCCTTTGCTTGAGTTCAACGGCGCGTGCCCCGGCTGCGGCGAAACGCCGTATGTTCGACTGCTGACGCAGCTTTACGGCGAGCGCATGATGATTGCCAACGCTACCGGCTGCTCGTCGATTTGGGGCGCAAGCGCGCCTTCGATAGCATATACGACGAACTCAAACGGCCGCGGCCCCGCCTGGGCAAACTCCCTGTTCGAGGATAACGCGGAATACGGCTTCGGCATGCACCTCGGCTACATGCAGCTCAGGGAGCGGCTTAAAGAGCATATTATAAGTGCGGCGCAGGACGAGGCGATTCCCGGCGAATTGAAAACGCTGTTTGACTCCTGGCTTGAGCATTTTGAGGACGGGCAAAAGTCCCTGGAAATCTCCGAAAAGATAAAAGAAGGTCTGAAAAAATATAAGCGGACCGGCGGCCTTTTGAGCGAAATAAGCAGGGCTTCAGACTACCTTGAAAAGCGTTCGATATGGATGATCGGAGGCGACGGCTGGGCGTACGATATCGGCTACGGGGGAGTCGACCAGGTGCTTTCAACGGGCGAGGACGTGAATATCTTCGTGCTCAACACAGAGGTGTATTCCAACACAGGCGGCCAGGCCTCCAAGGCGACGCCCGCCGGGGCGGTTGCGAAGTTCGCATATGACGGCAAGCGCACGCGCAAAAAGGACCTGGGCCTCATGGCCATGTGCTACGGGGACGTGTACGTCGCGCAGGTAGCCATGGGCGCCGACTATAACCAGACGTTGAAGGCCATAAAAGAGGCCGAAAGCTATAAAGGCCCCTCTATTATTATCGCGTACGCGCCCTGCATAAACCACGGCATAAAATCCGGCATGTCCACGAGCATAATGGAGGAAAAGAAGGCCGTGGAATGCGGCTACTGGCCGCTTTACCGCTTTGACCCGAGGCTTGCCGAAAAGGGGGAGAATCCTTTCCGCCTCGATTCAAAAGAGCCGGCGGGATCCTACAGGGATTTTATCGAGGGGGAGATACGTTATTCCCAGATCCATCAGACAGCGCCGGAAAACGCCGACCTGCTTTTTGAAAAATCCGAACAGGACGCGAAGCGCCGCCTCGAAATATACAAAAGGCTTGCACAGAATTAAGCGGGAGTTTGAACCGCCCGGCCGCCGGGCCTTGACGGAATATGCGGATTCGCGGCTTTCAGAGCATTAAGGCGGCGTTATTGCAGGTGCGAGCATAAAAAATAGGGGGATTCCCCCTATTTTTGGTTTTCCTCCACGTACTCTTTTGCGTTTTCAGTTCCCAGAATATCCGGATGGGCGGTTCTGGATACGGGGCTGATTCTTTCTATGCTGGACCAGGCCGCTGTCCTGTGCTTTTCCACCGGCTTGCCGGGTTCTCTTTTTATCGGCATAATTCTACCTCTTTTCACGGTTTTACGTATTATGCCCGGAATCATGCCGCTTCCTCCGGGCGCATAACTCCTCCGGCAAGAAAAAACTGGTTTCATGTCAAAAAAAGCCGGGCCGGTCAATGGTGGTATTTTTCAAAATATATTACAGATACTAGGAAAGAAACGAAAGGAGGACAAACTATGTCTCAGCTTAACCAGACTGAACTTCAGAACCTTCGTCACCTGATAGGCTCGCATGAAACCGCGTACCAGAAAATGCAGGCCTTTGCGCAGCAGGCGACAGACCCGCACATTAAAAACTTTTTTGAAAAATCCGCGCAGAGCGCAATGAGTACGAAACAAAAACTTATGTCATTCTTGAGTTAAGGAGATCGAAATGATACAGGAAAAAGCAATGGTAAACGACGCGCTTGCTTCAATAAAAAGCTCTTTGACTTTCTACCAAAACGCGATTTCAGAATGCTCGAACCCTACTTTGAGGTCGGCGCTGCAGCAGATACGCAACAGTGACGAAACTTCTCAGTATGAGCTGTACCAGATAGCCAGCTCGAAGGGATATTATATACCCGCCTCTCAGGCGAGCGATCAGGAGATAAACAAGGTAAAATCAGAACTGCAATAAAACCGGATTGCCCAACAGCTTGGTTGGATAATCCCTAATGCGCTAAAAAAGTACCGGAATTTCGCCACCGGTACTTTTATTTTATGTGTGTATACAATTGTTTTGAAACCGCAGCCGCATCGCGCTACTCTTTAATTCCAAATATCTCCTCGGCGTTTTTATAGTAGAGCATCTCCTTTTCCACCTGTGTCATTCCGACTGATTCGAGAAACTCTACCGTCTGCTCGTAGCTCTCTATGGGGTAATCGGTTCCAAACAGCATGTGATCTATGCCCAGCCGCTCCTTTGTACAGTTGAAAGCGGCGGAGCTGTAGTTTCCGCTGGTGGTGACGTATATATTGCGCTTAAAGTAATAATCCAGCTTGTGCTCGTTCACCGACCTGTTTCTGCACACGCTGTCGGGCACGTTCTTGGCCTGGTTTTGCGATATGAAGCTATCCATACGGTCCAGTATAAAAGGCAGGGTCTCGCCATAATGCCCGAGTATGAGCTTAAGCTCCGGAAGGCGGTCAAACACGCCCTTTAGTATCAGGCGCGTCAGCGTTATCGCTACGTCGACATGATAACCAAGCCCCGCGTTAAGCACCTGTCCAAAACCGTTTAGCCTCTCGTAGCTTGACGGTCCCGGGTGCAGATAGACGAACATGCCAAGCTGTGCCGCCTTTTCAAGCAGCGGGAAGTATTCATCGTCGTCTATGTGGGTGTCAGTAAAATTCGAGTGGGTGTTCCAGGCGATAAATCCTAGTTCATCGTGACAGCGTATAAGCTCGCTCATTGATATTTCAACGCTTTGGGGAACAAGGTTTGCATATCCCCTGATGCGGCCGGAATGTTTTCTTGAGAGCGCATAGAGCTCGTCGTTGGCGGACCTCGACACATCTACCGCCGTATCCAGCGGAAAGCCCTCCAGCCCGCCGCCGATGCTTACAAAGGCTGTGCGCACGTTGTATTTGTCCATAATCTGTATCCGCTCCATAAATGGGTCGGAAGCATCAGCCGCTCCTCCCGTCAGCGGGCGCTCTGCACCGACCGCGCCTATTCTGGCTGCCACCCATTTATCCGTGGAGTGATGCGCTTCAAAGTCTATTTTCTTAATCATGGTTACCTCCTGGCTGCCTATTCTTAAGTCTTAAACCCGCAAGCTTGTATGGGCTGTACTGTAAAGCAACTGTAACATCCGCTTGAATTTCTGTCCAATTGAGTTTCTCAATCCAGAAATAAGATAATTTGATATAGCCGCCAGGCGGGGACGTTTAAGGGAGATATAAAGAGAGCGGGGCGGCTTTTTTTGGCTCTATAATAAATGTTGGAGTTCTTTTCCTTGAACCCCAACATTTATTATAGAGCCTAAAAACTGCGCGCGCAAGAACCCCCGGACAATTTTCTGTCCGGGGGTTCTAAATATCTAGCTTATTAAAACAACTTTTTCTTTGACAGTATGAAAGAGGTAAGAACTGCGATTATAACGGAGCTTCCGACAATCACAGGGAAGGCGAATGCGGAGCCGCTCCACAGAATCGGCACGTTCATTCCAAAGAAACCCGATATCATGGTCGGGACGGCGAGACTTATGGTTATTATTGTCAGAGATCTCATCACGATATTCAGGTTGTTGGATATGATCGAGGCGAATGCGTCCATCATGCCGCTTAGAATGCTGCTGTAGATACCGGTCATTTCAATAGCCTGTTTGTTTTCAATGATAACGTCTTCGAGCAGGTCCTGATCCTCTTCAAACTTTTTGATAGCCTCCATCTTGAGCATTTTCTCCAGCACTGTTTCGTTGGATTTCAAAGAGGTTGAAAAGTACACAAGGCTTTTCTCAAGCTGCAGCAGCTGCGACAGCTCCTTGTTCCTCATCGACTTTTGGAGGTCATTTTCAATCTTGTTGCTTATATTGTCTATCTTTCTGAGGTATTGAAGATATAAGGTCGCGTTTTTAAACAGTATCTGCAGGACGAATCTGCTTTTATAGAAAGTATAAAACGTCTTTACGCGCTTATTAATAAAATCGTTGAGTATGGCGGCTTCCTTCAGGCACACCGTCAGAATGCATTCCTTGGTTATGACTATGCCCAGAGGAATGGTCGAGTAAACCATGCTGTCGTTTCCGTTTTCGACAACAGGTATATCAACCAATATAAGCGTTTGTCCGTTCTCTGTTTCGATTCGCGGCCGTTCCTCCTCGTCGAGCGCCGGCCTTATCAGCTCGGTGTCAACGCCCGCCAGGGCGCCTGCGTAGCTTACTTCATTTTCGGTCGGGTTTATGAGATTGATCCATACTCCTTCCTCGTACCCGTCGCAGGAAACCAGTTCTTCCTTTATGGTTTTGTAAAACCTGATCAAAAGAATCACCCTCTCTGAAGTTTTTGGTAGAGGGTTTATCCTTCGTGCCTGCAGGTACCGGCATGAAGGATAAACCGATAGACTATATTGCTACTGCCTGGGTCGCCGTCCATGCCGTCACCTCCAATAAAAAATCCGTCACACGAATGACGGAACATAAACATATGCCTATCATTCGTTGAGCTTCAACACTATACAGCTTTGGAATCTCTCCCAGCTGCATTAAGTAAAACCTTACTTCGATAATACCTGTTAACCCATTGGCATCTCTCGATGTTTCCGGGCAGCAGCGTGTATCTGTATAGTAGCCTCGCCTAACGATATATAGCTTGTCAAAGCATATTATAATATCATTAAAGACTAATTTCAATACATTTTTTATTATATACTCAATATATGACGCTTATGGCAAAGCAGTTCCCGGTTTCGGATAGTGCAAAGTGAATTAATTCACGCGCACCAGGTTAACATAACGCCGAAATCTCATCGCCGGGAGCGGCTTTGCTTTTATGATTAGCGAAGTATGCTTAGGCATATTTCCAGCTTAAGTAA
>JBMNQI010000069.1:0-10114 GCA_050944055.1 Oscillospiraceae bacterium
AAAACTGAACTTTTTTATGATATAATAGAACCCGGAGCCCGATACCGTTTTCCGAGCTGTGCCTTTTTCCGTAAAAAGCCGCCTGCCTGATAAGCCGCGGCGCCCGAAGCGCGGGGCAAGAACGTTGCGTCCGCGACAAAAAAGGCCGCCAACAGGCGGCCGGGCTTCGAGGAAACTGTACAGCGGGTTTCGTGTATGCTATTATTATATCGGCATTATATTATTATTATATCAGGTCTAAAGCGCGGCGCGAAAAACCGGACAAGGAGAGGCGCGCAATGAATGAGCATAGGGAATACCGGTATAGGTGCAGATGTTCGGATACCGTCATAGTTTTTACTCACGGCATCCTGGGAAGCCCTTTGCAGTTTGAAGACATGGTTGAAAAGCTTGGCGGCTCATACTCTGTTGAAAACCTGCTTTTGCCGGGACACGGGAAGACGATAAAGGAATTCCGGAGAAGCGGGATGGCCGAGTGGCAGGCCTATGTTGATGAAAGAGTCAGGCTTTTGCAGCGCGATTATAAAAACATCGTCCTCGTGGGCCATTCGATGGGCTGCCTTCTGTCTATTCAAACCGCCGTTTCATACCCTCTTAATATAAAAGGCCTGTTTTTAACAGCCTTGCCGCTGTTCGTTCATTTTGGCGTACCTTATTTAAAAAACATTTTTACAGTCGGCTTCAGCAGGGACATTTGTAACCCTGTTGTAGCCGCGTCCAGAAGATTAAACAGCGTTTCGGTGTCAAACCCGTTTGAGTATCTGAAAGGGAGCATGCGCTACATTGAATTACTTAATAAGATTAGAGCGTCGCGGGAACTGCTCCGTGAATTAAACGTGCCGGTAATGGTCCTGCATTCCGCCAGGGACGTGGTTGTAAGCGAAAAAACGCTGCGGTTTATTGATGAGAACTCGCCGGACATTCGATACGAGGTGCTCAGGGATTCGGGGCATTTCTACTATCCGGCCGGGGACCGGGAGAGGGCCTTGAGCTTATTTGTGGATTTTATATCCGGGCTTAATAGGGCGGAATAATCAGCTGTTGTCGACATAGAACTGGCAGTTGACGACCGCCGTTATATCCTTTTCCAGCGACGAGGTGTCGTTTATGCCGTAGTCCGATATGTCGTTTGAAAAACGCGGCGTTATCTGGAAAACGCCCATGCTTGCGCTTTTTAGCCTGCCGAGCTTGCTGCCGGCGTTTTCGGCCATCATCCTGGCGCGGTTAACGGCGTCCTCCGTGGCGGCGGCCAGCATTTCCACCTTCAAATCCGCTATCTTTGTGTATATATATTGCGGGTTGAGGGACTGGAACGGGACGCCCTCGTTTATTAGCTCTGTTATATTGCGCGAAATATCCGTGATCTTATCTATATCGCCCGAAGTGATCGTGACGTTCTGAAACAGCTCGTATGAATCAATTTCGCCTGTGTATACGCCGTAATCGTTTATTAAATAATGAATGCTTGTGGATATGGATGAGAACACTATCTCATCCTCCAGCCCCTGTTTTGCAAGATAGGCCTGGACCTTGTCCTTGTTTTCCTCAAGCAGCGCGTAGGCGCCCGTCAAAGTCTCGGCTTTGGCGCTGAAGCTCCCCGTCCAGACTATAAGGTCGGAGGTAATCTGCTTCCTGGCAGACCCGGTCACAGTAATAATATCAGAGCCGCTTTTGATCCTCACGAAGCTGTCCGTCACGATATATGCCGAGACCAAAAAGCCAACGACAAGAAGCGCGGCAACAATGATATAGGAAACGGACCTGCTTTTAGACTCATTCATATCTGAAGCCCTCCATAATTTCTTAATATAGGATAGTGTATTAGAATCAGCTCCGGGAAGTCAAACGATATTGTATAATTTTAGTAATCATACCATTGATTTAAGACGAAGTAAATAGGAAAAAAGTTCCCCGGCGCTTTAATAATTGCGCCAGGGTTTTTACGTTAAAAAATTAATAATCGGCTGCAAAATTCCGATAGAATAATTGTAGAAGTCCTTTCAATTTTCAGTTGCGGAGGGATTCCGGTGTTTATAAAAATCAGTAATTCGAGCGGTCAGCCTATTTACGACCAGATCAGCGCTCAAATAAAGGTAAAAATTTTATCGGGTGAGCTGAAGGAGAAAGATATGCTCCCTTCTATGAGGTCGCTGGCTAAAGAGCTGAATGTGAGCGTTATTACCACAAAAAGGGCTTACGAGGAGCTTGAGCGGGACGGGTTTATTAAGTCGGTTACGGGTAAGGGAAGCTTTGTTTCAAAAATCAACTATAATTATGTAAGAGTAGAGTATATCCGCAGAATATACGAGCATATGCTGAATATCGTAGGCCTTTCGGCCGCCTGCAACATCGAGCTGGATAAGCTTATTAATATGCTTTCTTCAACCTACAAGAATAACGGGAAGGCAGAGGAGCGAATGAGCCAAACCGAAAACTTCTAGAAAGCTATTGCACTTCCGGCGCAGTAGCTTTTCGGCGCGCGGGTTATGCGCCGCTTCCCGAGATGCATTTTTATGCACGCCCGGCATATGACCGGGCGTTTTTTTGTGGACTAATTTGCATTAAGATGTTATTATTTAATCATCCCCAGGCTTTTGAGGGAATAAGAATGAATAATCGCGCGCTTGACTTCGCAAAGGAAGGTATCACCCGGAATACGTGCACTATAATTGCTTCTGATACTAGTATTGATTGAGGGGTTGGATATGAAAGTACTGCTGATTAACGGTAGCCCGAGGGGTAACGGCAACACGGCGCTCGCCCTGTCGGAAGTGGCGCATGTGCTTGAAAGCGAAGGCGTCAAATGCGAGATCGTGTGGCTGGGCAACAAGCCCGTGAGGGACTGCATAGCGTGCAGAAAATGCGCCGATCTGGATAACGCCTGCGTTTTTGACGACGATATTATTAACGACCTTATCAGGATCGCCGAAACGGCCGACGGCTTTGTTTTCGGCACGCCCGTCTACTACGCGCACCCGAACGGCCGTATACTTTCCGTGATGAACAGGCTGTTTTTTGCGGGCAAACCCGCTTTCTCGCACAAGCCCGCGGCCGCCGTAGCAGTGGCCAGGCGCGCCGGCGCGACCGCGTCTCTGGATGTGATCAACAAGTATTTTACCATATCGGAAATGCCCGTAGTCTCGTCGACCTACTGGAACATGGCATACGGCGCCAATCAGGGAGAGGCGGAGGAGGATCTGGAAGGCCTGCAGACGATGCGCAACCTCGGAAAGAACATGGCGTGGCTGCTTAAATGCATTGAGGCCGGCAAAGAGAAGGGTATCGACATACCGGACACTGACAAGGAACACGTTACAAGTTTCATAAGGTAGAACCGGAACTATTTTGCTCCCCGCCTCGTCAAACGACTATCTGATACAGGAGGGATAATGATGAAAAGAACAATTTCTGCCGTGCTTGCTCTTATCACGCTCCTCGCTCTCTTTTCCGGATGTGCTTCGTCCTATAAAGCCGAGTCAGCCGCCGGCGCAGCGGCGCGGCCGGCCGAGGCTCCCGCCCCGGACGCCCCGGAGAACTATGAGATGGGCGGCGGCCTGAATTACTCCGCTTACGACAAAGCGGAGGATTCCGTGGCTGAGGTTAAGGAGGAAGAAGGAAGTACGGATACTGACGGCAGGATCGGGCAAAAGCTTATCTACACGCTCAATATCTATCTGGAAACGCTCGATTACGACGCTTCGGTTAAGTCCGTAGCCGAGCTGACGGAGAAATTCGGCGGCTATGTGCAGTATTCAAGCGTCAGCCAGAACCGCGTCAGCAGCAGCAGCCTGCGCTCGGCGACATACACACTGCGTATCCCCGCCAAATCTCTCGACGAGTTTGAAAACTCCTGCGGCAGCATAGGCAACGTCTACGACTCAAGCCGCAGCACTGAAAACGCCACCTCAAAATATATAGACCTCACCGCGCGCCTGGACACGTACCGTATAGAGGAAAAAACGCTTCAGGACCTGCTTTCCAAGGCCGAGGATATGGAAAGCATCATAGCTTTGACGCAGCGCCTGTCCGAGGTGCGCTACGAGATAGAGAGCATAGAATCGACCTTGCGCAACATAGATTCCCTGGTCTCTTACAGTACGGTTAACCTCTACCTGTACGAGGTAGTGAAGGAAACGAAGGTCACCTCGGATGTACCCCGCACCTTCGGCGAGAGGGTTTCAGCCGCTTTTGCCGCTCAGAAGGATCGTTTCATAGAATCAGTGAAGGATATCGGGGTCTACCTTTTCGGAGTCTTCCCGCTCGCTCTGCTGCTCTTCATAATAAGGATAATACCGCTTATAGTCGTCGTTGTAATCGCGATTCTTGTTTTCTTCCTCGTAAGGAAAAGAAACAGGGCAAAAAAGAGGGCGCAGGGAATCGAGGTGCCCCTCACGCGCCGCGAGCTGAGAAAAGCGGAGAAGGCACGGAAAAACGCGCCCGGGAAGAAACAGGACGATGGTTTTAATAAGCCGCAGGAATGATTAAATGCAGCCTGATTCGGGCGGAGTAATGCGAGGCCAGCCGCCTGAAGTTCAGACCAGTCGAAACGGACATAGCTAAATAGAAAGGGGCTGCAGCAAAACGAAAATTGCTGCAGCCCCTGAATTATACCTGGATGATACTTATTCTTTTCTCGTGCACTTGCTCAGGCCGTTTATCACTATCTCCCGGAGCAGAGTGACAAACGCCTGACCGCCGACCATGGAAACGCCGTCCACCTTGCATAAGGGGCGCATGGACATTCCATCAACGCTGCCGCCCATGGCGCAGGCCTCCAGCATACGGCGCTCGTCGTCCACAGTGTGCATTACGTCCACGTCGCCAAGCATATAGGCGAGCATGGCGCTGACGCCGTAAAGGCCCCAGTTGGAGATGGCAGCCGCAAAGAATATGTCGGTCTTGCATACAGTGGCCGTGCCGCCGCCGCAACCGCACTGGCATTTCTTGCCATACGGGGAGATCTCCCGCGCGTATTCGTAGATGACGCCGTTGCCGATCTCGTTCCCGCCGTCGCCGGTGCCGATGGTGATTATACCGTGCTTTTTTGCCTCGTCCAGTAGATGCCAGGTGTTGGCGAACTCCTCCGGCGGTATGCGGGCGCCGTGGACACTGTGGCAGTAGCCCACTTCATTGGGGCCGTGCTTCTCACAGAAAACAATGGCTTTCGGCTTGAAGGTCTCCACCAGATATTTGGCGTGAGTGGGTCCGTCAGCGGCACCCAGAGGATACCAGTCCAGATAGCAGGCTCCTTCCGTGGTCTGCCATTCGTCGATATCACGGACGTTGCAGCCCACGCCCAGCAGGGCCCCGCGGGTGGGAACGTCGTTGCTTTCCTCCACCGTGACGACGGTCTTGGCGCCAAGGCCTCTTTCAACTGCCTTGGCCAGAGACGCCGCGCCGAGGGGACCGTCCGTCTCGCCGTAGGGGAGCAGGTGGGGGAAGCGGGAGCCGGTGACGAACAGCACTGTGTCGCCGGGCTTTACGCTGTCGATCAGGGCCTTCGCGGCAAGGTAGGAGAGTGGATCCTTCTGGACTTCTCTGGCGGCATTGTAATACCGCATGATGTCCCCTCGCTGGGCGCCGCTGCCGGGGCGGTATTCAATGTTGCACAGCCGGTCAATGTTTTCACCGATTATTTTTGGCATACTCTTTCATCCTTTCTGATCCGGTCAGTTCATTTCTGCTATCACAGATATTTCAACAGGTACGTTCATGGGAAGCGAGCTCATTCCCAGGGCATAACGAGCGTGTCTCCCGTCCTCTCCGAACACGGAGGTAAACAGCTCCGAGGCCGGATTGAACAGCAGCGAGTGCTCCGAGTAGCCGGGGTCGGCGTTTACGAAGCACTGGAGCATCACGATCTGCCTGATATTGTCCAGGCCTCCCGCCGCGTCTTGGAGGGCGCTTAGAAGCTGAACGGCCACGTCCTTAACAAAGGCCTGACCCTGAGCGCTTGTGTATTCACGGCCCAGTTTGCCTGCTACAAACGTGCCGTCGGGGTTGCGCGGGACGAGCCCGGAGGTGTATATGAGCTTGCCAGCGACTTTATAGGCGGCAACCTCCTGGCTGATACCGGAGCATTTCGGCAGGCTTATACCCAGCTCCTTCAGTATGTCTTCTCTTTTCATATTCAAATATTCACTCTACCTTGTGTTTCTTCATAGCGGCTTAAGGCTGCCTCTGCGCTGAGGAGATGGACCTTTACCCGCTGAGCGAGGGAGGCGTCGTTGCCGGCCTCCACCGTGATGGCTGGACAATAGCGGCTGGCATAGTCCGTAAAGCCGGTGCCCAGCACCTTAGGCAGCTTCGCGTCGCTGCCGCTTTTGGATTCCAGTACTCCGGGCGCGGGTTCCCGATATGCGCGCTCGCACTCGGGCATATAAGAGATGAGATCAGCAAGACGCCAGGGGCCTTTCGGGAATTCCCGGCCGCAGGCAGCTCTCATTCTGTCCACGTAGTCGGCGGTTTCGGGGTTTTCCGTGTAGTTGGAGCAGAAGAAATAATATGTGTTAGAAAAACCCTCGTGGAGATCCAGCACCAGACCCGGCCGGGCCTCGTCGCACAGCTCGCGGCAGACGCGTACCTCGGGGTTCTCGTTGTCCGAGCCGAAACGGCGGTTATTATCCGCGACAATGCCGGTCCTGCTTATCTCGGCAGTGAACGCCCGCTCATAGCTGTGGACGGTTTCCGAGTTGGGGGCCATGTTTGCAGGGCAGATCACCCGGCGTCCGGCAAAGCTTTCCAGAAGTGAGGGGTTTTCATCCAGATAGGCGTTGATGTACCGCTCGTTTTGGCGCGGACCCGCGTCCTCCGGGCGGTAGCGCAGATTGGTAAAGAGGTGCTGACCTATGCCGACGAGAAGAAAATCGGAGTTGTCTATATATACCTTGTCGGCATATTTACGCAGCAGCGCGCTTAGCTCGTCATGTTCCGTGAAATGGACCTCCCGGTTAAGTGCATGGCCGAGGATTGTCTCATAGGACTGACAGCCCAGAGGGTCGCGGAGGGGCATCATGCAAAGAGGAAAGGAATAATGCCAGTTTTCCAGAATTGTCAGCGCCGCGCTTACTCCGGAAGGTTCCATGGCGTGAGCGCCGGCTGTTATCATAACGGGTCGGCCCCGACCTTCCTTCCGTACGACAATAAGCGGAAGGCCCATATTTGTGGTGCCGGCTATTTCGTATGGTATTTGTCTGTCAGTAAGCCATTTCATCATCTGATAGACGCTTGTGATGTTCAGCGTGGCAGAACACCTCCCTGATCAAATTTGATACAGCGCACTAGATGCCCGCCGCCAGCGTCGATCACTCTCGGACAGGCGGCTCTGCAGCCGTCCTCTGCGTACTCGCACCGGTTTTCGAACCGGCAGGCATCCGGCGGGTCTATGGGCGATGTAATCTCTCCCCTGATGAGCGAGCGTTCCCTGCGGTTGTCGATATCCGGTACGGGCACGGCGTCAAGCAGAGCCTTGGTGTACGGGTGGAGCGGGTTGCTGAACAGCTCCTGTACCGGAGCTTTTTCCACAAGCTGCCCCATATACATAACGAGAACGTCCTGACAGAAATGGCGGACAACGCTCAGGTCATGGGTGATGAAGATGTAGGTATAGCCGTTGCTCTGCTGTAGGCGCTTGAGCATATTGAGTATCTGCGCCTGAATGGACACGTCCAGCGCGCTGACGGGTTCGTCGCATATGATAAGCTCCGGCTCCAGCGCCAGAGCGCGGGCAATGCCGATGCGCTGACGGCGGCCGCCGTCCAGCTCGTGGGGATAGCTGTCAGCAAGGCGCCTTGCCAGGCCGACGCTGTCCATGAGCGTGTAGACCTTCTCCCGAAGATCGGCTTTGTCCTTATAGTTCCGCTGGATGATAAGAGGCTCCTCTATCGTGTTGAAAATGCTTTTTCTGGGGTCAAGCGAGGAAAAGGGATCCTGAAATATCATCTGTATATCGTTTCTAAGCTTTTTCAGGCGTCGCCCCTTGACGTTCAGGATATTCTCCCCCTTGAACAGCACCTCGCCATCGGTGGCGCTGGTCAGCCTTGCAATCACGCGGCCCATCGTGCTTTTCCCGCAGCCGGATTCGCCGACGATGCCGATCGTCTTGCCTTTTTCAAGGGTAAAGCTGATATCGTCCACCGCGTGCAGCGCGCCTGCCGGGATGTTGAAATACTTTTTCAGGTGATTGACTTCCAAAAAGGCGTCGCTCATGCGTTGGCCACCTCTTTTCTAACGTCGACATACGGGACTTCACCGCTGTAGATATGACAGCGCACGACGTGCTCGTCGTCAAGGAAGGTATTTCCTGGCTTCCGGCTCTTGCATACGTCATTGGCATATCTGCACCGTTCCGCAAACGGACAGCCTTGGTGCTTCACCATGGGGTCAGGCATCAGGCCGTCTATCTGGTAGAGAAATTCCCGATTGGAGGTCAGGCTGGGCACGGCGTGGAATAGCCCCACTGTGTATGGATGGGAGGCATTCTTGAAAATGCTGCGGATGGTGCCGGATTCGATGATCTCACCGGCGTACATCACGGCAACCTTGTCGCAGGTTTCAGCCACGATTCCGAAGTCGTGGGTTATCATTATCATGGAGGTATTGAGGTTCGTCTGCAACTCCTTGATTAGCTTGAGTACCTGAGCCTGTATGGTGACGTCCAGCGCGGTGGTAGGCTCATCGGATATCAGTATTTTGGGCGAACAGGCCAGCGCCATGGCGATAACGACGCGCTGCTTCATTCCGCCGGAGAACTGGTGAGGATACTCATATGCGCGTTCATGGGGGATGCGGACCATCTCAAGTGTGGAAAGCGCGGCTTCCTCCGCCTCGCGCTTGTTCATGTTTTTATGGGCGCGGAATATCTCTGAGACCTGATCCACGACGCGGATGACTGGGTTCAGCGCGGTCATGGGGTCCTGAAATATCATAGTGATGTCGCGCCCGCGTATTTTACGCATCGCATCCTCGGACATGGCGTTCATGTCCTCTCCGCAATACAGCATGTGCTCACATTCCACTATCGAGTTGGACTTGTCAAGCAGGCGGAGAATAGCCAGCGCGGTGGTAGTCTTTCCGGCACCGGTCTCACCGACCAGCCCCAGCGTCTCGCCTGAGTTCAGGCTGAGATCAACGCCGTCAACGGCATAGACCGTTCCACGGTCGGTCTCAAAACGGACCTTCAGACCTTTTATATCCAGTACTTTTTCACCCATGGCGGTCATCTCCTCATTCTGGGATCAAGTGCGTCCCGAAGCCCGTCGCCGATAAGGGTCAGCGAAATAACGGTGAGCAGAAGCGCAATGCCCGGGAAGGTGGATACGTTCCATGCGTCGCGGATAACGAGTTTGCCGTTTGCGAGCATGGAACCCCACTCCGGATCCGGAGGCTGTACGCCGAGGCCCATAAAGCTTAAGGTGGAGATCGTCGTGATCGCCGATGCGATGTCTATCATTGCCGTGGTGATGATGGGGCCGATGGCGTTGGGGATGATGTGCTTTACGATTATCCTAAACCCGCTTCCGCCCTGTATCCTCACGGCTTCTATGTATTCCTTGTCGATGAGCTGGAGCACCTGAGCCCTGACGAGACGCACCTCCTGAGGTATTAGCGCAATACCGATTATCAGCACCAGATTTGTGTTAGTGGGCTTGACCACCGAGGCCAGAGTTATCATCAGTATCAGTATCGGCAGCGCCATGACCACGTCGATGAGCCGCATTATCACCATATCCACGGTCTTTCCGAAGTAGGCAGCGATTGTTCCCAGGATTATTCCCACCAGAAAAGCAAACCCGAGGGAGATGAGGCCCATTGTGATGGAAGTCCTTCCGCCCCACAGAATACGGTAAAGCACATCGCGGCCCAGCTCGTCAGTTCCGAAGAGGTGCTGGGGTGACGGACCCTGCAGCTTGTTTGCGGCATCAACGGCGATAATGTCTGTTTCGTAGTCCAGGTAGAGAGGGGTCAAAAAGCACGAAGCAGCAATGATGACAAAGAGGATGAACCCGACGATGGCGGATGTGTTGTGCCGGAGGCGATACCATACCTCCATGGTGGATGACCGCTGTATGAATGCGCGTTTTTCCCTTTTCATCCGGACACCACACTCTCTCCC
>JBMNQI010000070.1:0-10072 GCA_050944055.1 Oscillospiraceae bacterium
AAGCACCATTTTCCAAAGAGACTTCATTCCCAGTTTATAAAGCGCGCTTATCACCGATGTCGCCTCCCCCGTAATAATGCATGAATATTTCCTCAAGGCTGCGGTCTCCGGTCTCTAGGTCGGCGACTGGATAGCGCTGGAGAGCCGAGATGAGGGTATTAAGGTCCTCCCTGACTCTTACGGCGACGCGACCGTCTGACATTAATTCGGTGTCCAGAGGCTCTTCAAGGAACTTTTTGGCGGATTCCGCGTCCCTGAACTCTATCAGGTATTTCCTGATTTGTGAGCGGCGAAGCGCATCAATCTCGTCAATTGCGACAAGGCGCCCGGCTCTGATTATGCCCACGCGGGAGCAGGTGCGCTCCACCTCTTCAAAAATATGAGAGGATATCAGTATCGTCCTCCCCCGCTTTTTCTCCTGCAGTATTAGCTCGATGAAACGGTTCTGCATCAAAGGGTCGAGGCCGCTCGTAGGCTCATCCAGCACAAGCACACGCGGATCGTGCATAAATGCCGCGACTATGCCGACTTTCTGCTTCATTCCCTTGGACATGCGCCTAATACGCGCTCTGGGATCGAGCTCAAACATCTCCAGAAGCTCGTTTGCACGCCCGAGCCCGTCCATTCCCCGGTACGCCGCGTAAAACCGCAGGAACTCCAGCCCGCTCATTTCGTCAATAAGGCTCATCTCGCCCGGTATATAGCCCAGATATTTCTGAATACGCGCCGCGTCCCGGCGGCAGTCAAGCCCCCCAACGGAGCAGCTGCCCGAATCCGGCGTCAAAAAGCCCATGACGTGGCGCAGGGCGGTCGTCTTGCCCGCCCCGTTCGGGCCCAGGAAACCGAACGCCTCGCCCTCCTCCACGGTAAAGCTGAGATCGAACACTCCCCGGCCCCGGCCGTAATCCTTGGTAAGCTTCCTTATTTCTATATCCCCCATCGGCTCACTCTCCTTATACTAATAATGGGGCAAAACTCTCAAAAGTCAAGAGGTATCAACGCTCGATGAAAAACGAGCCCGCTCCCTAATATATAAATTGTAAAAACCTTGATTTTATGATAGAATATACGAAAACAGGATATTTTTCGCAACCACACGCGTTATGATTCAAAATGGACGGCGGAAGCTCCACCCCGCCTGCCGGCGAGACTATATTTGAAAAGCATTAAAATGGGAGGTGCTTTCCATGAAGCGACTTACAGCCTTATTCCTCGTGCTCTGCCTTCTGACTGCGCCCGTTTTTGCCGTCGGAACATTTTCCGACATACAAAACCACTGGGCCAAGGATTATATCGAGGACCTTGCCGAAAGAGGCATAGTCAGCGGCTTTGAGGACGGAACGGTCCTGCCCGAGAAAAACATAACCGTAGCGGAGGCGCTCACCCTCCTGGGCGGTATTTTTACAGTCGATTCCTCAGCCGCCGGATTTATTGACGAGGAATACGGTGATTATCTCGACGAGCTGCTGCCCTCCGGTTTCGGCTGGCTGAAAGGCCGCGCCGGCATCTGCCTCGCCGGCGGCGTTATAACCCGGGACGAGCTCAATTCGCTCGCGCAGTCAAATAAGCTTGGCAGCCCCATAGCGAAGGAATATCTCTGCGTTCTCTTTGTGCGCGCTATGCAGCTTGAAGACGAGGCGAGGTCCCTCGCGTCGGTTTCGCTGAGTTTCGACGACTTTGAGGATATCAATTCGTCTTACCGGCCTTATATATACATACTCGTCTCCGAAGGCATAATAAAGGGCGATAACAACAACAACTTTACGCCGAAGCTTGCCGTAACGCGGGCCGTCGCCTTTACGATGCTCTCGCGCACGCTCGGCTATCTGGAAGACAACGGCGGTATGCCCGTCCTCAGTTTTGAGGAGCCGGAGGAGGAATACAGCCGTACTGAGGGCGTGCTCACCTCAATTAAGGGATACAGCATTACGCTGACCTCTCTTAACGGCGAGGCGGCAGATTATCATTACACCTCCGCAACGGCCGTCTATGTCGACGGCGTCCGCTTACCACTTTCCGAAAGCTGCCTGGGCTGCACCGCCTACATAATTTCAGACAGCGCCGGCGCGATAACGGAGCTAGGCGTCGACAGAAGCCAGAAATGGGTGCAGGGCGCCATCAATTCCGCTCAGGACTACGGGGATTCGCGAGCCATCTTCATTAAGGACCTCGCAACGGGCAGCGGATACAAATATGATGTTTCCATGTCGGCCTCCTTAAAATACGAAGGCTTGGCAGTACAGTTCAAAGCTCTCAAGTCAGGCTCCTTCATATCGGCCAAAATTTCCAACGGCCTGCTTGCCGAAATACATACATATAACGGTGATTACACGGTGACCGGGACCGTGGCCGGCATTACATACGGCACGCAGACAGTTCTTACAGTACTGACAAGCGAGGGCGTGCGCCGCGTCAGCGTAATCACCGCATCCCCGCCCGTTATCCACCGCGCTCTTAACAGAGTTAGGCTCAACGACATCAGGCTCGGCGACCATGTTACGGTAACCGTCAATAACTGCCAGCCCTCCGTTATTGAGACGACGGCGCTGGCTCCCTCGGTGACCGGCGAGATAACCGGTATTAACTTGACTTTGGACGGCTTCTTCATATCCGTCAGGGACTCGGCGGGAATAACGCAGACTTTTGACCTCGCGTCCAACGTCGGTATAACGAGGGGCGGCGCGGAGGTCTCGGCGAGCGATCTTGAGGTGGGCGACGAGGTTAAAATCGCGATTTTCGAAGGCGTGGTTACCGAAATCATCGTAACCTCCCCCTCGGTCCTGTCCGGCGTCCTGCAGGGGACGGTTCTGGCGCTGGATATCAGCAGACGTGAGCTCACGCTGCTTACAGAGGATTCGGCGCTTATTTACGTAAGCGTGCCGGATACGGCTCCGGTCCTGGATAAAAAGGGAGGCTCCGTCTCCCTCTCCTCGGTTGCAATCGGCCAGAGCGTGGCCATCAAGGGAGCGCGCACCGGCAGCGGCAGTTTCAGCGCAACCGAAGTGAATATGCTTTAAGCTATTATGTCTAGACAAAGGGCGGCCCGGAAGCATTCCGGCCGCCCTGCTGTCATATAAGAAAACTGTCGTATCCGTTATGCGCCGGACATAGTCGTAGACGCACCGGACAAAATCAGGCTCTATGTCAATAGTTGGGGTAGAGCAAAGTAGAAGCATCCGGCAAGTGGTGTAAACTGCTTGCCGGATTTCTATCTCGTCAAGCGGCCTTATTCATGTACAAGCGGTCCTTCTTATTTTGTTTTTATCCAGGCCGCAGCTTCCCTTCCGGCGCTCCGGCCGGAATACACGGTGAAGCTCATTTCCGAACCAAAATAGCAATAGGAATCGTTAAACCAGCCCGAGCACATAACGCCGGCGGCATACAGGCCGGGAATAGGCCGCCCCTTTTTGTTCATTACGCGCTGATGATTGTCTATTTTAACCCCGCCGAGGCAGGTGTCAATGCCGCTCCGGCCAAGAATCACTGTATAAGGCGCTTGTGTCAGCGGCTCCAGATAGGCGGGATTTTTCAGGAAATCGGCGTCGTAGCCCCGGGCGCAGTAGGCGTTATATTCCTCTATTGTCTTTTGCAGTACCTCGTGGTCGCAGCCGACAAATTCAGCCACCTCCTCGAGCGTCTTGCAAATCCTGGCATGGCCTCTTTCCTGCTCATATTCGATATGCGCATCCACACGTTCCCGCCAGGTCGATTCGTCCTGCCCCTTTTCCACCGGGCAGATCGTGCCGCCCAGCTTCGGCGGCGCATACAGCATACAGCCGGTGTCGTAGCGGGGCGGCAAATAGTCGGTGCCGGCCTTGACCTTGTCGAGGTACTTCTTATCAAAAATAATAAAGCATTTTTTCCCGGGCTGGCTGTCCACGCTTACTGACATCATCCATCCGAAATCTTCGTCCAGCGGCAGGGCCTCGTTGCAGAAGCGCTCGCCGTTCTGATTGACTTTTGTGGGCTGAGGGCGGCGCATCAGCATACCAACCAGCTCGCTGGCCTGGGGATAGTGGTTGTGGGGCCCGATAAACAGTGTCCCGATACGGCCTTCCGCGGCTCCCGCCTCTTCGGCCATGATCAGCCCGTCGCCCGTATTGTGAGGGACGTTGGCCATCACGCGAATGTCCCTGTATTCCTCAGTGGCATAGAAGCGGCGGATCAAATCCTGATTGCCGGAAATAGAACCCGTAGCCAGGATGACAGCCTCCGCATGGACAACAAGCTCTCCCTCCGGCCCTTCCGCCCGCACTCCGCAGACTCTTCCGCTATCATCCTGAAGAAGATGCCGGGCCCTGGTTTCCGTCATGATTTCCACGCCGTATTTGGCGCAGCTTTCCCGCAGGCATTTGACAATCAGCGGGCCGTGCATTTTCATAACCCACTTCTCGCCGTCCCAGAAGCCTGTGCGGTTATGGCTTGGTTTGTGTGTCGCCGGATCGGCGCTTTCGGTCGTGCAGAAAGCATATTCCAGTCCCAGGTCTTCCAGCCATTCAAAGTTTTCACCGGATTCGTTCAGCCATTTGCGCACAAGCTTCGCATCCGAGCGCCAGTTATGTACGCGCATAAGCTTTTGAAATTCCTCATCCACATCGAAATGAACGCCGAAACGTCTCTGCGCCGGCGTGTTGAAGCCCATCATGCCGGCGCTCATCACCGTGCACCCGCCCGGGTTTTTCATTTTCTCCAGGACCAGAATGTTTTTCACGCCGTGTTGGGCCGCCGTAATGGCCGCTGACATGCCGGCGCCCGCCGCGCCCACAATGCAAAGTTCCACGGTTTTTTCCATTGTAATTATCTCCCTGTGTGTTTTATTAAAGGAGCATATTGACGTGTTTTGCAGCGCAAGGCGTTGACTTATCTCCTTTTTTTGTTTCCTATCTGTTTCCTGCTTCGCTATACGTTCAGGGTGTGGCGCTTTCTCCGCCATCTGCCAGTTCATCGCCGAGCACCTTTCCAAGCGTGATGGCTATACCGATACTGATGCCCGAGGTGGGCGTTGAGTACTGTGGCCCAAAACGCCGGCCGCAGCAGTTCCCGGTGGCATACAGCCCCGGTATGGGGTCGAAGCTCTGGTTCAGAACATTCTGATATTCGTCCGTCAGCAGGCCGCCGACAGTGCAGAGCATGGGACTGAGCCGCTCGGTGGAGATTTTCTGAATATAAAGAGGCCACTTTTCCAGCGGGCGGAGCAGTTTTGCGTCTTTTCCAAAATCCTCATCACGCCCGGCACGACACAGCTCATTGTATCGTTCAATGCTTTTTTTAACGTTCTCCCGAAGCTGGCCGTCAAGGCCGGCGTTATCCAGAAGCTCTTCCATTGAGTTTCCCGCTATTATTTCCACTGCGCCTCCCAAAGCCCGGAGTTTGACGCCGCCCGGGCCTGCCGAGCGGGCCTTTTCCATGGCGTCCAGAAGCATGGCATCGTATGCGCTGTCATATCCCTCATGCGCGGGAACGGCCCAGGGCTACGCATATGAAAGCCCGGAGGACTGCTACAGTAATGTTTCAGGCTTTAAGTCCTGGCTGGGAACCTGCACCATCTTAAGCTTTAAAAAAGGCGTGCGGGAAATCATCGCCAAAGCGCAGGAACACGGCGCTAAATGGTACTGGAACCAGAGGGGACGCGTGCTTGTGCAGGAGGATGACGGCCGTGTCACCGGCTGTATTGCGGAAAGCTGCGACGAGTCCGGCAACTACACTAAATTTCTGGCCCGCAAGGGCGTCATACTTACCGCCGGCGACTGGGGAGCCAACCATGACATGTTCGTCAACCTGTACCACGAAATTGTACAGCAGTACGAAGCCTATGGCCTGCCTACCGACAAGCTGCGCACCGCCATGGGCCGCATGGGCGACGGCCAGAAGATGGCCGTCTGGGCCGGCGGCAGCATGGAGCCGGGCCCCTACGCCAGCGTCTATCCAACAGCCTTTCCCCCCAGCATGGCCGACGACCCCCTGATGTGCTGGGGCGGCGGCATGCGCGGAACCTCGTTTCTTCGCCTCGCGGAGGACGGGCGGCGTTACTGCGACGAAGGCATAATGGGCATCTACGGCTGCGTGCACCGCAGCATACGCATGGGCCCCGGCATCTATTACAGCGTCTACGACTCTCAATGGCCGGAGTATCTGTTCAAGCAATGCAACGAGCATTTCATGATGAACAAAAGCAACAGGGAAATCGCCGCTCTGAAGGCCTGCTTTGACCAGCTGGATAAGCTGGGATGCGCCAGAGTCGACTTCAAGCCTATGGGCAACACTGTCACTGCGGCAGACGCCGGAAAAGCCACGCATTTCTCCGCAATGTCGCTTGAGGAACTGGTTTCCCGCATGGGCCTGAAGGGCGAAACAAGGCAAAACTTCCTCGCCTCGGTAACCCGGTATAACGAGATGTGCTATAAGGGCAGGGACGACGACTTCGGCAAGGATCCTAAACTGCTCACCCCCATCGACAAGCCGCCGTTCTACGCCTCAAAAGCTGAGATTGTCCGCCCGGATATAGGCGTGGTGACGCTCAACGGCGTCATCACAGACGACAACCAGGCTGTTCTGGACAAGAGATTCAAGCCCATTCCGGGCCTGTTTGCCAGCGGAACCAACGGCGGAGGCAAATTCTTCATGCAGTATTCCTCGCTTCTTTCCGGTATGTGCATCGGCTCTGCCATGACTCTCGGCATGCTGGTCGGCCGGCATGTCGCCGGACTGGAAGCTCGGTATACAAAATAAAAATCAACGAAAGGACAGAAAAATGACAAAAGTTGTATCTGAAGGCGTCTGGGTTATTGACAAAAGCCAGAGCTTTGAGTCGCTGACGATCCTCCCCGGGGCATCTATTGCCGCTCCGGAGGGTAAGTATGTCACGCTTACTGTGGACGGCATAGGCCGCACCATTGAGCCCGGCACTTATACCGGCGATGTGGTTTTGACCGTCTGCGACGACTTTGTCCGCTCCACCCTGCGCTTTGGCGAGGAGACCGTCAGTCATTTTCACGCCGGGGCCATCATTTCCGACGGAAAGCTCCTGAAAGAATGCTCTGTTTCTCCGATTATCCGCGGCGGCGCGGCTACCGACAGGGAAGCCAAAGATATTTCAATTGAATCCCACGAGTGGGATTTCAACGGCTTCTACATAACCGGCCGCTCGGACTACGAAATTAACAACATGAACATGCTCCTGGTGGGCGACGGCACTGATGACTTTGTAGGTCTGGGCGCAGGCGTGGCCGTCACCGGCGACGCAAAAGTCACTATCAACAACTCCACTATTCACACCGACGGCATCGGCCGCGGCACGCTGTATGTCGGCGGCGACGGCGAAGTCACCATGAACGACTGCAAACTTTCCACCGTCAGTTATGTGCCCACGGCGGAGCAGATGGCGGAAGGCGCAAAGCTTCAGCGCATGATGGAGCCGCCCTGGGCCATCGGCCTGCGCGGCAACGGCCGCACGCTGAATTTAGCCGCCAACGGAAAGCTGAATCTCTACCGCTGCCATGTCACCTCAAACAGCTGGGGCGTCCTTTCCGTGGACGGCGCCCGCGTCAACCGCATGTATGTAAAAGACAGCCTGATCGAGCTGCTGGGCTCAAACGGATACGGCTGCTTCTGCATCTGCGACGATTTTATGTTCGACTATAAGGCTTTCGGCGATCACGGCTGCATCGATACCATAGACCACTCCACCTTCAACGTTCCCTACACCGGCATCATAATGTCCCTGGGCAACGGCAAGGGCGAGTTCAAAAACGGCAGCGTGGTCAACTCCGGCCGCTTCGGAGCCTTTGTCCACCGAAACAGCGGCGGCCTGCTGAAAATTAACAGCAAGTCCGTTTTTAACACTAAGGAATCCACAGTGGTTGTCAAAGGCTCGAACACCCGCTTTGAGTTCGACGACGCCGTCCTCAAGCCCGAAAACGGGACTATTATTCAGCTCATGGACAACGATGACGTAGGTATGGCCGCGGACGCCTTCTATGTCCCCGTAGGCATTGTTGACAAACGGGATAACCGCGACCTGAGCGTGGCAATTCCCACCGAGGACGTGTTTGTGACCATATCCAACATGAAGGCTGAGGGCAACTTCCTCAACTCCACCACGAATATCATGGCCTGCAACCGCCGCGTGCCCTGGGATGTTCCTGAAGGCACGCCTCCCCCTGCCAAAAAAATACCCGACGACGGTCCTCCTCCATTGGGCAGCGAACTGCCGCAGATTCCCCTGGGTCCGGATGGCAAGCCCGTTCTGCGCGGCTTTGTGGGCGAAGACCTGATGGGCGCCAAGAATATGGATGTAAGCATTAAGAACGCCCATGTAACCGGCATTATCAGCTCCGCGACGGCTGCTTATAAGCAGGGCCTGACCGTCATAACCAAGGAGAATTGCGAAGAACTGTCGAACATCACCCAGACCCCGGCCGAACCCATCAATAACGGCGTCATCGTGAGAATCGACGGCAGCAGCTCCTGGACGGTGACCGGGACCAGCTGGCTGACACGTCTTGTCATCGCCCCCGGCGCTATCGTTAAGGGAGCTGACGGCCGTCGGCTCCGTATGACCGTGGACGGCGCTGAAGCTCCTGTCGCCAGCGGAGAGTACATCGGCATCATCTGCCTTTCCCTTGAGTAATATCACGTCGAGAGCCGGTAGCACGCTTACCGGCTCTCGGTCCATCTCTCATATGTTTCAGAAAGGAACTAATATGAAAGCTATTGTCATTTATTACTCTCAGACCGGCAACACCAAAAAAATCGCGCAGGTGATTGCACGCGGTATTGAAAAGGAAAACAAGCAGTGCGACCTTATCCGGTTCCAGGACGTAACTTATGAAAACCTTGTGCCCTATGACCTCATCGGCATCGGTACGCCCGTCTGGGGCTCCTGCCCCACGTTAAACGTCGTGGATTTTATTGAGAAAATGCCGGAGACTTTTGCAGGCAAGCATGTCTTTTACTTCTGCACGCACGGCATGACACCCGGCCGTGCCATTATACGCGCCACCAACCCCATGTATAAAAAGGGCCTTACCGTGCTCGGCTGGAGGGACTGGTACGGCTCCGCCTCGCTGCCCGGACATCTAAAGCCCTGGTTTACAGACGGCCATCCGGATGAAATTGACCTGGCGGAAGCGGAGAACTTCGGCGAAGCCATGGCGAGGCACAGCCTGAAACTCGCCGCCGACGGCGACACAAGCATACTGCCCGAGCCTCTGACCAATGAGGTCTGCGACTATATTTACGGCCCGGGCCATCCCTTCCTCTTTGGGGAAGGCATGCCGGAGCCCCCCATGCCCGAGAATATGCCTGACCGGCCTAAATCCGAGGACTTCCCCCCGCTGAAATATCCCACCACCTTGAGCTATACCATGAAGCTGGAGAACAAGAAGGGCACGGACTTAAACGCATTTTCGCCTCACGCTCAAATTGACGCCGATAAGTGCATCGGCTGCAACCGCTGCGTGGAAGCATGCTTCTGCGGCAATATTGACGGCTCCACCAAGCCGCCCACGATCATCAACCCCTACTGCGAGCATTGCTTTTTCTGCGAGGGCGTCTGCCCGACCGGCGCCATGACATTTGCGTTCCGCCCCGCTCCCAAAAGCAAGCAGGAAGCTCTGGAGGCCCTGGGCTGCTATGTCAAAATTCTCAATGACGCCGAAGCGAAGGGCCAGTTCCGCCGGCTCGTCAAGGAGGATGACATCGGCTGGACAACCCCCTGGGAGTTAGCCACCGGGCACCCCAGGCACAAGGAAATTCCTTAATACATAGTCCGAAAAGGAGAAAACCGGATGAAAGCTATTGTTGTTTACTATTCTCAGACGGGCAATACCAAAAAAATTGCGCAGGCAATTGCCCGCGGCATAGAAAAGGAAAACGGGCAATGCGACTGCACGCGTCTTCAGGACCTGAACCCCCATTCACTTGACGGCTACGACCTGATTGGCTTCGGCAGTCCCGTCTGGTCCAGCCTTCCGACGATGAATCTGCTCACCTACATTGAGGAGCTGCCCGACAGCGTGGCCGGCAAGCACGCCTTCTTCTACTGCACGCACGGCATGACGCCCGGCCGATG
>JBMNQI010000071.1:0-9135 GCA_050944055.1 Oscillospiraceae bacterium
GGGCTATCTCGGCCGGCCGCCGCCTATAGGCTTGTTCATTATTGGCAGCCCGTTCGTCTTTTATCTTTTTAGCCGATAAACTCCTGCGACCAGTAATTGCCCTCCGCGACATACCCGCAACCTATCTTGATAAATGAGCCGTTTATGTTTGGCTTATCTGAAGCTCAGGCTCTATCCTTGAGGCCATGGCCGTTATCTCGGCTCTCGTAATATGATTTTTCGGCCTGAAGCTGCCGTCCGGATACCCGTTGATTATGCCCTTGGCGCTTAAGGCGCTGACAGCGCCGTAAGACCAGGAATTTGAGCTCTCGATGACGTCGGAAAAAGATAGGGGCGAACTTGCTTCTGCGCCCAGAATGTTATTGAACATAACCGCCATTTCCTCCCTCGTCACCGGCCTTTCCGGCTCGTATATGTTGCTTCCGACACCCGAAACTATGCCGTGCTTCCGGGCAGTGTTTATGTATGCTTCGGCCCAGTGCCCGCAGCAGTCGTCAAAACCGTAGGCGCTGCCCTCCGCCACCTCAAGGCCGAGCATCCTGACGAGGATGGTTGCCGCCTGGGCGCGCGTTACCTGTAAGTCCGGGGAAAAGCGGTCGTGCGAGACCCCGTTCATCCAGCCGTTTAAAAATGTTTCAAGTATATAAGACTTTGCCCAGCTTCCCTGTACGTCGGAAAACGCGCAGCCGTTCAGCCAGAGCTTAAAGTAATCCCAGGTAGAGTCCGCCTCCTGGCCGAGGCTCCAGCTCCCGGCGCCTTTAAGGTCATATTTGGCGACAAGCGACAGACGCGCTTTAATCGTTCGCTCGTCCGAGAACCAGATAACATATGTACCGGCTTCAAGCGGGCTTCCGTTTACCACCGGCTTTTCATCGGAGGGCTTGACCGTAATTACGGCGTGGGCAGATTCGCTGGCAGCATCGAAATCGACAGAGACGCCGTAGTCCCGTACAAACTGCTCGACCTTCGGGCCGCTCAGCCCGTAGCCATAGGGGCTGCCGCCGTCCTCGCGCCAGATGCGGCCGTAAAAAGGCAGGCCGAGCACTATCTTATCCTTTGAAACGACGCTTAAGGCGTATTTAACGGATTTTTCAACAAAGCCGATGCTTGCGACAGGGCCGGGTTCGCTCCCGTAATAGGATTCGTCATAGGCCATGATCATGAGATAATCGCAGTATTGGGCAAGCCCCGCGTAGTCATAGGAGCCGGCCCAGCCGCTTAAGTATCCCCGGGGGTTGGCCGCCACCGCGACGGCAATGGTTTTTCCCTCGGGAAGCTCCTCCCTGAGAAGGCGCACAAAATCGACGTAGGCGCCCCTCTCGTCCGGAGTGAGGTTTTCAAGATCAATGTTCACGCCGTCCAGCTCGTATTCGGAGACGGCGCGGGCAAGCCCGACCGCCAGCTTGTATCTGTTGTCAAGAGCGGCTATGCCCTTTATGCGGTCCCAGCCGTTGCTTATATAAGGCACGACTTTTATACCCTGGTCATGCATCCGACGAATAAACTCTCGGCTGACGGCGGGAGTGAGCAGCAGGCCTCCGTTTTCGTCAAGAGAAAAATATGCGGGGGCGACTTCAGAAAGCGAGGCCTGCGTGCGGTCGACAAGCTGAGTATAAACTGCGCTGTCTCCGAAATGTATGTAAGTCATATTGTGCTTGTAACCAAAGCGCCGGCTGCAGGGAAGCTCATCAGGCATAGCGCCAGGATAGCGGCAACGGTGCGCAGTATTGCTTTTTGCTTTCTCAAAACATACCCTCCCGTATTGTTATAGCTTAACAATAATGGAAAATTAGAGTTTTCGCCATATAAAAAAACCGGAAGGGCTTCCAACATTAGGCAATAGTCCTGTATACTAATAAATTCTTTGTTGAAAACTGTTGAAATAATTGGCAATCTATTATAAAATATCTACATTGCATCGGAAAGGCGGGAGCTGATTGATAGTCGAAATTCTTTTAGTTAGTCTCCTGGCCAAGCTGAAGCGCTATAAACTGAAATATCTTTTTTATACCTGGACTTTTTACCCTGTTCTCGCAATTCAGCTGATGCTTTTGATATTTCAGTTCAGCGTTTTTTTCGGTACGGATTTTTTTATAAGATTTGTCCCGATTTCGGAACCGGCCGTGATTTTATCATTTGTGTTTGCAATATTCGCGCTCCGGCTATATAAGCCCGCGGTTGTCGGTTCGGTTCTGGTTTTGGCCGGGACGGTGCTAAACAAAATCGTTATGGCAAGCAACGGCGGAAAGATGCCGGTTTTCCCGAGCCTCTCATATCTGACGGGATATATAAAACCCGATATAGCGGGCCCGATGGACAGCGTCCATATACTTGGCTCATCGGCGGTGAATTACAAGTTCCTGGCCGATTACATAGATTTTGGCTACTGCATTTTAAGCCCCGGGGATGTTCTTATACATTTATTTGCCTGCATCATGCTTTATTTCATGATAGCGGCTGTAAATAATCGATACAATAAACAAAGCATGGGAGGCAATTAATATGAGCGACATCGCGGTCAACAATATATTATTCTTAATTAAGGGATTGCCGGAAGGGCTGCTTACCGTGCTCGCTCTTTACATATTTACGGGGACGAAAATTGAAGTACAAAAATACCTGCTTCTCAGCCTGATTTTTATCGTTACGACTTATCTTATAAGGCTTTTGCCTATCGCGCTGGGATTCAATACGGTTTTGTCGTTATTCATCCTGATTATTGTTTTCCAGTCGGCCCATAAAATCCAGCTGCCGAAGATGATAAGGACGATAGTGTCGGCTGTGGGTACTTTTATTCTGATAGCAGTAGCCGAAGTTTTTAACATGCTTTTGCTTATTGCCAAATTCGGGCGGGCCGAAGCCGACAGGCTGTTTAACGCAAAAGAAGGCCTTGTTCAGAGCCTGTATACTTTGCCGTCTACGATTTTTTTCGCAATATTTGTTTTACTGGGGTATTTTGTATTTAAGCGGATAGAAAAAAGGAAAAAGAAAGATGGAGAAACTGGCGCGAAAACTGGCGAGTAAAATATCCGCCTCTCTCAATTATGACGCCGAGAAGGAAGCGGTTATAGCCTACGGCCTTATCGCGATAATACAAATAGCCGTAACGGTACTGATGATTTTTATAATCGGCCTGCTTTTGGATGTGTACGTCGAGGCCCTCATAGTGTGCTTTTCCGCCAGCATTATGAGGAAATACAGCGGAGGAGCCCATGCCGGCTCAGCCGAGCTTTGCACCTCGTTCAGCATTTTTTACTGCCTCTTGACCGCTCTGGTTTCAAAAAGGCTTTTAACGCCGGTTTACCACTTGCTGCCCATGGCGGCGGCGGCGATTCTCATTTTCGCTTTATCGCTTATTGTCGTATATAAGAAAGCTCCTGTCGACTCTCCAAACAAGCCTATCAGGACCGAGAAAAAAATTAAAAGAATGAGGAAAGGCAGCTTTATCATTCTTGCGCTATACCTGGTTTTGTCGGCCGTGTTCTTCATATTGGGTTTCAGGCATGAGAACTTCAGGTCATATGGTATAAGCATGCTTTTCGGCTTAGGCTGGCAGACTTTCACACTTATAAACCCTGGCGCCCTATTCATAGGGACGATGAATAAGATTTTTATTAAGAAGGAGGTGCGCAGATGAAAAAGTTTTACGGAATCGTAGCCGCGATTTCCACTTTGGTTGCGGCGCTGCTCGCGTCCTCGGCATGCTACCTGTTTGTATATCAGCCCGAGGAACCGGAATCCCTCAGAGATTGACTTGAGGGCAAGCCATATAGGAGGCGCACAGCCGCCTCCTATATGGCTAATTACTCAATAGGCAGGAGTAATTATGGAAAATAATCAAAAAGAATCGCAGATTAACCAGCTGCTTAATATAATCAAAGTCGCGTCTGTCTCATTTCCGGCTATTGCTTTTCTTCAATACATTTCAAATAAAACCGCGGGCTACATATATTTTTTAGACTACGGCGTTTTATTCATCGCGATTTTATCGTTCATACTGCTGTTTTTTTTAGTTTGGACAATCTTGCAGTCACGTGTAAAAAGCACGACGAAGAAATGGATTGATCTGGCCATATCCTTATCGATCGCGCTTTTATCGGTCATGTTGACCGGCGCCTATGAGAGCAACTATAAATTCCTGTTTCTGCTTGTTATCGTATCTTCCGGTATTGAGTGCAGCCGTAAGGAGAGCATGACGGTCAGCGGGCTCTCGGCGGCTATTATTTTGGGCATAGACCTGATTTTTGCGCCCAAAACGGCTGTAAATAGTTATTTCGAAAGCGATATTATACTTGCCTGCTTTTTTCTGATTATCTCGTGGACGCTTGGATACTATGTCGACCTGAGTAAAAAGCAAATAGAGAAGCTCAACGAAATAGCCAATTTGGACGGGCTCACAGGGCTCTATAACCACCGCCATTTTTACGAGCATTTTGCCACAGAGATTGAGCTGAGCAAAAAAGACGGCTCTGAGCTCTCGCTGCTTTTTATAGATATTGACGATTTTAAATTCTACAACGATTTTCACGGTCACCAGATGGGCGACGAGGTTCTCAGGGAGATCGCCGAAATAATGAAGCGGATCGTTCCCGAAAACGCATTTGCAGCGCGGTACGGGGGCGAGGAGTTTATCATTCTCCTTACGGGAACCGGGGAGCGCCAGGCAGTCGAGGAGGCTGAGAAGCTAAGAAAAGCTGTGCAGGAACACCGTTTCACCGGGGAGGAAAACCAGCCCGGAGGCAGCATAACCATATCCGTAGGCGTCTCCACATTCCCGACAAATGCAAAAACGGGCGCCGAGCTTGTCAAAAAGGCGGACGAGGCGTGCTACAGGGCAAAGTTCCTGTATAAAAACCGTGTCGAGGCCTACCGCTCCATCCTGGAAGACCTCCAGACAAATATGGACGATATAGATAACGAGACTATCGCGTCAACAAAGACGCTTATAGCCGTAATAAACGCCAAGGATAAATACACATACGGGCATGTCGAGAGGGTGGTTTTTTACTGCACACTGCTTGCGGAGAAGCTTGGCCTGAGTGACACAGACAAAAAGAGCCTTATATGCGCCGCCTACCTGCACGATGTAGGCAAGATTAATATTCCGGAAGAAATTCTTATGAAGACAGGCCCGCTCAATGATGAAGAATGGCAGATCATGAAGAACCACCCCCAAAAAGCCGTGGAGATCATAGAAAACATCTCCTCGCTTAAATACCTGTCTCCCATCATACTGCAGCATCACGAACGTTACGACGGCAAAGGATACCCTAACGGTTTAAAAGGCGAGGAGATAAACTACCTCGCGAGGCTGCTGACTGTTGCGGACAGCTTTGACGCGATGACGTCTATAAGGCCCTATAAGCCGAGGAAGTCGTATCATCAGGCGATAAGAGAGCTCATAAAATGCAGCGGAACCCAGTTTGACCCGGAGATTGTAGAAGATTTCATAAACGCAATACACACAGAAAAAACGCCGGTATAATCATTTGATTATGCCGGTTTTTTACTAAAGGCAGAGCTTTCAAGGCTTGAAGAAGCAAGGTTTAAGCGCCCGCTTATGCATCTTAGCCGCTGTTTTTTACCTGTCGCCGGCCTAAAAAGACCGGATACCCGAAACCGCTTTTCTTTTTAATGGAAAACCGATATACTCCAGTCGTACAAAG
This sequence comes from Oscillospiraceae bacterium, assembly GCA_050944055.1. Taxonomy (GTDB): domain Bacteria; phylum Bacillota; class Clostridia; order Oscillospirales; family Oscillospiraceae; genus JBMNQI01. The sequence goes on from JBMNQI010000071.1 coordinate 5,667, forward strand.
CCCGTATGCGAGGTGACGGTATGAAGGTTCGGATAGAAATGACCGACGGTCTGACCGAGGACGAGGCGCTTATCCGCTGCGGCCGGGTGGATGAGACAATAACCGCAATTTGTCGCCGGACCCGACCTCGCCGGTTCTGACATTGACGGGAAGCGTTTCCTTCGGGAATCTTGAGATCAATTACGTCTAGATATAAAAGGCTTAAAGCCCTGCGGGCGGCCGCAGGGCTTTAAGCGTCGATTTAAGCCGTTTGGACTTTTATAGGGAAACGCGCGCTTTTTATAAGCTTTATGACAAGAAATTCCAAAATATTTTTGAAAATATGACAATACTGTAGTATAATATATATGTTTTTGCTGTTAAAAACTCCAATGGAATCTTTGGAGGTGAGCTTGCCGATGGCAGCGGCTCTTATCCTGGTCCTGCTCTGCATAAGCGGTTTTATTCTTTTCAGAAAAAACACGCTCGGCCCGGGAGAAGCGCAGGACGGAGAAACACGGGTTTCAGTCATTATTCCGGCAAGGAACGAGGAGGCGAACCTGCCCGTACTCTTAGCTTCTTTAAAAAAACAGACGCTCGAGCCGTTTGAGATCATTGTGTGCGACGATCATTCGGAGGATTCGACGTGTGAAATAGCGAAGAGCTTCGGCGTTACCGTGATACATAGCCCGCCCCTGCCCGAAAACTGGACGGGGAAGAACTGGGCGGTCTGGAACGGGTTCAGTAAGTCCTCGGGCGACGTGCTCGTTTTCCTGGACGCCGACGTCGCCCTGGAGGAGCGGGCGCTTGAGGCCCTGATAAACAAAAGAGCGGAAACAGGCGGCGTAATATCGGTCGTCCCCTTCCACAGGACCGTGAAGTTCTGCGAAAAGCTTTCGCTTCTTTTATATATGCTCGGCGTTCTGGTGTTCACCTCGCCTTTTGAAAGGAAAAACAGGGTACAGGGGCTTTACGGCTCCTGTATAGTAGCATTAAGAGCGGATTATGAAAAAATAAGCGGGCACAGCAGCGTCAGCTCCGAGCTTCTGGACGATTTAAACCTCGGAAAAAGGTTTGTATCCGCGGGCGTCGAGGTCCGCAATTACATAGGCTGCGGCTACGTGTCTTTCCGCATGTACCACAGTCTGAGAGGGATGATCGACGGCTTTGGAAAAGGAGCGGTTCTGAGTACGGCAAACCTCAGCCCCGCGACCTTATTCTTTACCGTCGCGTGGATTGTCGGCCTCCTGGCAAGCGGTTTCGGCGCGCCGATCCTGCTGCTGGCAGGGCATGACTTAGGGCTTTATTTTCTTGCGGCATACCTGATATACGCGCTGCAGATACTGTACTTTTTGCGGTACACCGGGCAGTACGGATATATAATGCCGATATTCCACTTAATCAGTTCTGCTTTTTTTATTCTTATCATAATATATTCTGCGTACAGGGTAGTTTTCATCGGTTCGGTGGTCTGGAAAGGCCGCGTAATCAAAGTGGGGAAAACGGGAAGATGAAGAGTTTATTATACATTATTCTGTTATACCTCTCCGGCTCCCTGATGTTTTCGCACTGGCTCGGGCTGTTGCTGAAAAAGGACCTCAGGACGCTCAACGACGGAAATCCGGGGGCCTCGAACCTTTGGCTGTCGGCCGGCCCTCTCTGGGGCCTTCTGGGCATTCTTTTGGATTTTATGAAGGGATACCTGCCTCTCGCGCTGCTTATCTGGTCAAATTCGCTTTCGGAATATGCTCTTGTTCCTGCCGCGATAGCTCCCGCGGTGGGCCACGCTTTTTCACCGTTTATGAAATTCAAAGGCGGAAAAAGCAAGGCCGTCAGCTTCGGTATCTGGAGCGCCCTGACCGATTTTGAGGCCTCGGTGGTATACGCCGTTATTCTTGCTTTGCTGCTTGCCTCCGTTAAGCTTCTGCATATAGGAAAAAACCGGAGGAACGCCGACGCGCTTGAGTCGGTCGCAGGTATGCTTATACTGGGCTTATATCTTTTCCTGAGAGGCTTTTCTGTAAGCATCATCATAATATGGACGCTGAACCTCCTGCTTTTTATCATAGTTAATCGAGGGAGCATACTGGAAGCATTTAAAGACAGCCTAACTGAGAAAACTCACGGCCGGCTTTGACAGAGACCGGCGGGACTAAAGAGCCGCTTTCGCGCGTTTAGCGGCCGTCCGCGCGGCTTAGCCTGTTAAAAAGTGATTGCGCGCAAGGCTTTGACGAAATAGCCGCCGTTCCGGTTTCGGAACGGCGGCTTCAATACGTCGGCAGCCGCTGTCAATCAAATGGCTTCAATATCGCGGGCGAGGGCGAGCACATTCTCCTCGGGCGTCGCCCAGCTTGTGCAGAAACGGACGGCGCAGTGTTCTGCGTCAACCCGCCCCCATGTTGAAAACGCGTATTTCTTCGCAAGCTCCCGCAGCATCGAATCCGGCATTATCACAAACTGCTGATTTGTCGGCGAATCGACCAGCAGGGGAAGAGAACGGCGGATGCAGGCCTGACGTATAACGGCCGCCATATCGTTCGCGTGCCTGCCGAGGCGGGTGTAAAGCCCGCCCTCGAGCAGCGCAAGGAACTGAAGGCCGAGCAGCCGCCCCTTGGCCAGCATGCCGCCCTTCTGCTTGATAATGTACCTGAAGTCCTGACTCAAATTCGCATTCGTGATGACAAGGGCCTCGCCGAAGAGGGCGCCGAGCTTAGTGCCCCCGATATAAAACGCGTCGGCAAGGCGCGCGAGAGCTTCGATGGAAACGCTCGGGTCCGCCGCCAGCCCATAGCCGAGGCGGGCCCCGTCGACATACAGTATAAGCCCGGTTTCACGGCAGGTTTTGGAAATTTCCTCAAGCTCATGCAGGGAATAGAGCGTGCCAAGCTCAGTAGGATGGGATATATATACAAGCTTCGGCTGAACTATATGCTCTCTTGCCTCGTCCCCGAAATGGTTTTCCACGGCCTTTTTAATCTGCCGGGCCGAGATCTTTCCGTCATCGGAGGGAAGGCCGATGACCTTGTGCCCCGTAGCCTCGATAGCGCCCGTCTCGTGCGTGTTGACATGGCCGGTTAAAGGGGCAAGCACGCCCTGATGGGGGCGTAGCGCGGCCGAAATAAAGCTGAGGTTGGTCTGTGTGCCGCCGACCAGGAAATGGACGTCCGCTTCGCGGGAGCAGAGCTTTTTTATAAGCGCCTTCGCGGCGCAGCAGTATTCATCCTCGCCGTATCCCGCCGTCTGCTCATAATTTGTGCTCCGGAGCCGTTCTATTACAGCCGGATGAGCGCCCTCGGTATAGTCCGAATCAAACCGAATCATTTACTCTACCTCTTATAAAAAATATAAATAAAAAAACCGTGTCATCACGGGCCGGAGCCGACCCGTGATGACACATATTGTAAAGCATTTATTCCGCGACTACAAGGCGGATTTTTCCGCCGGTCTGGACCGTTCGGTCATAATAGACGGTAAGGCTGTCGGAATATGC
>JBMNQI010000072.1:0-8838 GCA_050944055.1 Oscillospiraceae bacterium
AGAGCTTGCGCAGTATCTGCGTCTCCGTAACTATCTTAGTGGGCATCAGGTTCAGGAGAACGAGGCGCAGCGGACGGATGTCCTGGTGTATTGCGCGGTACTCCGTCATTACAAATATGTTTTCGCTCTCCAGAACGCTTGTTGCGGGCAGTGAATCAGGTATCTTGATAGGCATGAAACGAACCTCCGGGGATTTATTTATTTAGATAATCGATTAATATTTCGGCCGCGTCCGCATAGCCGCGGAAACCCCGGCCCGAAACGGACGCTATGCACGCTTCGCGGATATAGCTTATCTTTCTGAAATCCTCGCGCGAATCCACATCCGATATATGGACTTCCACCGCGGGTATAGCGACAGCCTTCAGCGCGTCCAGTATGGCTATGGACGTATGCGTGTATGCTGCGGGGTTTATTATTATACCGTCGACGCGCCCGTAGGCCTTCTGTATCGCTTCAACAATATATCCCTCATGGTTGGACTGGAAGAATTCCGGCTCGACACCCAGGGAGATAAGCGATTCGCCAATATAAAGCAAAAGGTCTTCGTAGGTTTCATGGCCGTATATCTCCGGCTCGCGTATGCCGAGCATATTGATGTTAGGCCCGTTAATCACCAGAAATCTCATCGAAAACCTCCAAAACCTTTTTTACCGCAACCGAAACGGAGCCGTTGTTTGAAACTCTTGCGTCGGCAAAGCGCAGGTAGCGGGGAAGTCTCTCTTCCAGCATTTTAGCAAGGTCGGCGTCCTGCGACAGGGGACGCCCCTGCCGCGGCAGCAGGCTTAGATCGCGTTCGACATATATTATAACAGAATTTTGGCGCAGCGGCGCATAATTTTCTTCGCGGATAACGGCTCCGCCGCCGCAGGATATGACGCAGCCGTTTTTTTTGCCAACCTGCTTGATGGCATTTGACTCCAAATCCCGGAATACTTCCTCGCCGCCGGCTTGAAAAATCTCCGGGATGGATTTACCGGCAGTCTTAACAACTAATTCGTCTATGTCTATTGCCTCGCGCCCAAGCTTCTTTGCCGCGCTACTCGCGATTGTGGTCTTACCGCTGCCGGGCATGCCGACCAGAACTAGATTTGTCAGGGATTTTTTAAGTTTTTTTAATATCTCCTCGACCCGGGCGGGAGGGACGGAATCTCCGCTCCAAATCCCGAAGCTGCCGGCCGCCTGGCCGACAAGCATAGGCAGACCGGAGGAGCAGGCTATACCAAGCTCCTCCGCCTGGATTATGAGTTTTGTTCGCAGGGGGTTGTAAATAACGTCCAGCACACCGAGAAGCTTCGGGAATAAGCGGAGGTCAAGTATGGCTTTCCCGTTATCCGGGTACATGCCGACTGGCGTGGTGTTGACAAGCACTTCGGCGTCGGCGTGTTTTTCGAGATTGCCGTAATTGTCTGGCCCGGAGCGTGATATTACGGCTATTTCGCGCGCGCCCATCCGCTTGGCGGCGGCTGCCGCGGTGTGAGAGGTGCCGCCGGAACCGAGTATGACGACTTTGCGCCCGGACATTGAGACGCCTTTTCTATCGGCCATCCAGATAAATCCCGCTATGTCCGTATTGTGCCCTATTAGCCTTCCGCCGCTGTCAAAAGCGAGAGTATTTACGCTGCCTGTTTCCTCAGCCTCGGGGGACAGCCGGTCGCACATTGATACTACCGTCTTTTTATACGGTATGGTCACATTAAGCCCGCGGTAAGAATGCCCGCGAACAAAGCTTTCCACTTCGCCGGGCTTCAGGGGTATAAGCTCATATGCGTACTCTCCGAGAAGAGAGTGGATGCAGGGCGAAAAACTGTGCGAGAGCTTTTCACCTATAAGCCCGTATTCCATTACCCGGTCTCCCCATAGGCTCCGAGGAAGGTGAAGCTGTCAAGATCGTTTTCAAGCTGGGAAATGAGGCTGAGCACGTCCTCGGAATAAATCGACGCTCCGATATCGACGTAAAAACGGAACTCAAAATCCTTGCCCGGAATTGGGCGGCTCTCCAGCTTTTCAAGATTAAGGCCGCGCGTCGCTATCTTCGCTATAAGCTGGTAAAGCGAGCCGGGCGTGTGCGGAACAGTCAGCATGAGGCTCAAGTGATCCGCGCCGGGATATATCTCCAAATCGCGGGATATGCAGATAAAGCGCGTATAGTTGTGGTCGCTGTTTTGAATGTTGCGGTCAAGAACGTTAAGCTCATAGAGCTGGGCGCAGTTGAGCGAGGAAATGGCGGCGACGTCGCTCCTGCCGGACTGGGCTATCATGCGCGCGGCCGCGGCGGTGTTCTCAATGAAAGTGATTTTAATATCCGGGAATTTCTTAAGGTACTCGCTGCACTGGCTAATGGCCTGCTCGTGCGAGAATACCTCTTTTATATGCTTCAACTCGGTACCCTTCGGCGCAAGCAGGCACTGCTCTATTTTGAGCCTGACGCTGCGCACGATATGGAAGCGGTATTTTTCCATCAGGTCGTAGACTTCCGTAACGCTGCCTGCGGAGCTGTTTTCAATAGGCAGTATGCCGTACTGGCACATACCCTTGGACACGGCCTTGAACACACCCTCGAAGCGGCTGAAATAGAAAATATCGGCCAGCGGGAAGAGCCTGTCGCACGCCTGCTGGGAAAACGCCCCCTCGACGCCCTGGCAGGCCACGACGGCTTTATTTGGAAACTCCCTCGGCGTCTTCTCCAAGGCTTCTTTAATATTTGCAAGCAGCTTCGACTGCCCGGAAAGCAGGCGGAGCTGATAGCTCTTGCTTATGTCAAATATCGTGTTGAACAATACCTTGGCGTACATCTCCAGCTCCGGGCCGGTTTTGCCGGTCACACGCGTGAGTATCTCCCTCTCGCGGCCCGCGCTGAATACGGGGACGTTATTGCTGCGCTTATAGCCGGCGATTTGGGCGGCTATGCCCATGCGCTGGACAAAAAGCTCGGCAAGCTGATCGTCTATGTTATTTATGCGCTCGCGCATTTCGTTGAGGTCCATATTTATTTATCCTTTCAATATGATAATAGGTTCAAAGCATCAAATCAAGGAGCACAATTCCCATTACCGACTCTACTACGGGCAGGGCGCGGGGGACTATGCAGGGATCGTGCCGCCCGGAAATCTCCAGTGACGCTGTTTCTCCGGTGCGCAGGTCTACGCTCTCCTGCTTTTTTGATATGGAAGGAGTGGGCTTAACAGCGACATCCATTATGATCGGCATGCCGGAGGTTATCCCGCCGAGTATGCCCCCGTGGTTGTTTGTGCGTGTTTTTACGCTGCCGTCCTCAAAAAAGAAGGAATCGTTGTGCTCGCTGCCCCTCATGCGGGCTGAGTTAAAGCCCGAGCCGAAGCATAATCCCTTGATGCCCGGTATGGCGAAAGCCGCCTGCGCGAGCCTGCTTTCAACCCCGTCAAACATCGGGCCTCCGAGCCCTGCCGGCACGCCGGACGCCGTGCAGCGTATAATCCCGCCGACGGAGTCCCCCTCAGCCTTTGCCTCGAGAATCGCCTTTTTCATACTGTCGCCGGTGACTGCGGCGATTTCGCTGATTTCGGCCCGGATTTCAACGCCGCGGCGGGAGAGGAGCTGAAGGCACAAAGCTCCGGCAAAGCAAATAGGTGCCGTCAGCCGGCCCGAAAACTGGCCGCCGCCGCGTATGTCGTTCGCGCCGCCGTATTTTATAAAAGCGGTCAGGTCGGAATGGCCGGGGCGGGGCACAAAACGCAGGCTGTCATAGTCCTGCGGACGAGTATCGCTGTTTTTTATTACAGCGCAGACAGGCGCGCCGCAGGTGCGGCCGTCAAGAAGCCCGCTGAGTATAACAGGTTCGTCGGTTTCGCGCCGCGCGGTGGAAAGCTCGCTGCCTCCCGGCGCGCGGCGCCGCATAAATCGAAGCACCGCCCCCATATCAATTGCTTCGCCGGCGGGAAGCCCGTCTACCACTGCCCCTATGGCTTCGGAGTGGGACTGGCCGAAAACAGTAATTTTCAGTTTTTCACCGAAGGTGTTGGACATTTATAATCCCTCCAAGCTTCTGAAAATCCTCAAAGAACGAGGAATAGCTTTTGCCGACAGCTTCGCATCCAGTGATTGTAACCGGGCTTTTGCATATAATCGACGCTATCGCCGCGGACATTACAATCCGATGGTCGTTATACCCTGAGACGACGCCGCCCTTAAGACTCCCGTTGCCGCGTATAATCAGCGAGCCGTGGCCCTGAGTCACGTCGGCTCCGAGAGCGGTGAGGTTCCGTGCGATTGCGTCGAGGCGGTCGCTCTCCTTCAGGCGCAGGCGCGATGCGTTTTGAATATGTGTTTCGCCCTGCGCACCGGCCGCCACAACCGATAATACGGGTATTAAGTCGGGTATGTCTCCGGCGTCAATTGTTATCCCATGTAGAAATCGGCCTTTCTTCACGACGCAGCCTTCGACCTCGGCTCCGAATTCGCGCAGTATGCGCAAAACAGACCTGTCGCCCTGAAACGACGCTTCAGACAGTCCGGTAACGCCTACAGGCCCGCCGAGAGCTCCGGCGCAGAGCCAGAAAGCGGCGTTTGACCAGTCGCCCTCCGGCAGGATGGACTCCCGCCTTATATAAGCTGCGGGGGGCGCCAGAAAACTATTTTCAAACCGCTCAATATCAATACCAAAGCGCCTGAGCGTGCCGAGCGTCATATCCACATAACCCGCTGACTGGAGCGGGGAAGTAAGGCGGATCTCGCCGCCTCCGCAAAGCGGCAGGGCAAAAAGCAGGCCGGTTATATACTGCGAGCTTAAATCGCCCGGGAGAGTGAAGCTCCCGCCGCTCATTGTCCCGGATATCGTAAAAGGAAGGCTGTTAGAGGAGAATGAAACTCCGTGTAAGCTCATCTGCGAAAGAAGCGGCTCCAGCGGGCGGAGCGGAAGCCTGCCGCGGCCTGTAAACGTGGCAGGCGCGCCGAGCGCCGCCGCGACGGGAAGCAGGAATCTTAAGCTCGACCCGGACTCTCCGCAGTCAAGCACGGGATTTTTCCCTCCTGCCTGCCAGGCTTGAAGCTCCAGGAGGCAGTTATAGGTAGAGTTTATGTCGTCTGAATCGCCGAAGCCGGACAGTTCGGGGAGATACCCGGAGAGAAACGAGGCTATAAGCAGCCTGTGAGCGTCTGATTTTGAGGGTATAGCCGCAACTGTGCCGGACAGCGGCCCAGGTTTTACCGTTATATCCATAATAAATCCTTTCGACGCGCGGGAGACACGCTACAAAGGCGCCGCGCCAGATTTTAGCGTCATAATACGAGCTTAGAGCCCGTCGGCAATAAAGCCTTCAAGCTCGCTTGCCTCTATTCGGTGCAGCACGCATTTTCCTATGCGTTTGGGTATAACTAACGTTATATAATCTCCCCTGCGCTTTTTATCGGACATTGACGCCGCGGCGAGCTCGTGCGCTCCGTAGGAACATTCGTAAGGCAGAGAGTTGTTTTTCAGCGCGGCAGTGATTTCAAAATGGCAGCCAGCTTCTGTGATCCCGCGCTTTTCGCCGGATTTCGAGGCAATGGACATGCCGATAGCTACGGCTTGCCCGTGAGGTATTGAGTATGAACTGCATTTTTCGATTGCGTGGCCGAAGGTATGGCCGAGGTTTAAGTACTGCCTGACTCCGTTGTCAAACTCGTCCTTTTCGACAAGATCAGCCTTCTGCCTGACGCAGGAGAGAACAACGCCTTCCAGACCGGAGCGCGGGCAGCCGGCTTTGAGCTTGCCGAAAAGCTCTCTGTCGCCAATGACGCCGTATTTTATGCATTCGGATAAGCCTTCTGAGAACACGCTCCGGGGCAGTGACGAGAGCGTGTCAATATCGCATACGACAAGCGAAGGCTGCCAGAAGGCTCCGGCGAGGTTCTTCCCGGATTTCAAGTCAACGCCCGTCTTGCCGCCTACCGAAGAGTCCACTGCGGAAAGCAGCGTAGTGGGAAGCTGTATTAAATCAACTCCGCGAAGATAACACGAAGCGGCGAATCCCGCGAGATCGCCTACTACTCCGCCGCCCAGAGCGATAACGATATCGCTGCGGCTGAGCCCGGCTCCGGCCAAAAACTCAAGTATATCGGCAAAAACGGAGAGGTTCTTTGATGCCTCCCCGTTTGGAATTACATATTTATGCACGCAGAAACCTGCATGCTCAAGAGAAGTGCGAAGCGCGCCGTAATAGAGCGCTTCGACTTTGTCGTCGGTTATAACGGCTGCGCAACAGGCATTGCGGAGCGCGCCTATTAGCCGGCCTGTTTGCTGGAGCAGACCGGAGCCAATAATGACGTCGTATTTTTTTGATGCGTTTACCGTGACTTTCTGCATTTTTACCTCCGTTGCCTTCTATGCTATAGGGTCTATTTGCTCTTTTATGCTCCTTGCACCGCCCAGCATGGTTTCAAGCCTTTTTCGCTCGCCTGAGCGTATGGCGTCGGAGTATTCCAAGAGGCGTTTGGCGAGATCCTCTATTTCGCTGCAGAGGAAATCCTTATTGTCTATAAAAAGCTCCGCCCACATATGTTCATTGAGGCGCGCGACGCGCGTCATATCATGGAAGCTGCCGGCCGAAAAGCCTCGGAAATTGGGAGCGGACGGGCTTGACACATAGGCGCAGGATACGACGTGGGCCAGCTGCGAGGTATAGGCTATCAGGCGGTCATGCTCCTCGGGGTCTGATACCTGCACTCCTCCGAACCCGAGCGATATGGCAAGGTCGCGCAGCCTGCTTATATCCTCGCCCGGAGTCCAGACATAGGGCGTAATAATGAGCGAAGCTCCTTTGAACATATCGGCGCTCGAATGTTCAAAGCCCGACCGTTCAATCCCCGCCATAGGGTGCGCGCCGATGAACGTAAAGCCCGACTTCCTGGAAACCTCCTCAAGCGGTTTGGCGACTGAACGCTTTACCCCGCAGCAGTCAATTACAAGCGCTCCTTTTTTTATTAAACCCCGGTTTTCGGTTATCCATTTTACTGTCCCGGCCGGATAGAGCGACACGATGACTAAATCGCAGGAGGGAAGGTTTTCGCCGGTCAATAATTCGTCTGCGGCGCCTACTTCAATCGCTCGACGGGCTACGGAGACAGTGCGGTTAAAACACATAACGCGGTGACCGGTGTAAGACTTGATGGCGCGGGCGAAGCTTCCGCCTATAAGCCCGAGCCCTATAATCGCAATATTCATTAAACCCTCCAGCTTTTGTCATTCCCGGCATCCCGCCCGTACTAAGAGCCGATATAAGCAAACGCTATATAAATCTTCTCTATCTGACAGCGTAGGGAAGAATTGCCCTTATTCTCTCCATCGTGTCGGCAAAAACCTCGGGCGTGAGAGACTGCGGCCCGTCGCTCAGGGCGTGCTCGGGATCGTTGTGCACCTCTATCATGAGGCCGTCGGCGCCTGCGGCGACAGCCGCCACCGCCATTGAAGGCACCAGCTTTGCATAGCCTGTGGCGTGGCTCGGGTCAATAATGACGGGCAGATGAGTCAAACCGTGCAGGACGGGAACCGCGCTCAGGTCGAGCGTGTTGCGGGTATAGGTCTCGAAGGTCCTGATGCCGCGCTCGCATAGAATCACCTTTTCGTTGCCGCCGGCCATAATATATTCGGCGCTCATCAGCAGCTCCTGCAGTGTGTTTGCCAGCCCGCGCTTGAGGAGTATCGGCTTGTCGAGAGTGCCCAGCTGCTTTAACAGCTCGAAATTCTGCATATTGCGCGCGCCGACCTGGATAACATCGACGTCCTCGAACAGGGGGATATGGGCGCTGTCCATTATCTCCGTCACTATTGGGAGGCCTGTTTCCGCCTTGGCCTTCAGAAGCAGCCTGATGCCTTCCTGATGAAGGCCCTGGAAGGAGTATGGGGAAGTGCGCGGCTTAAACGCGCCGCCGCGCAGCAGGGTCGCGCCCGCCGCCTTTGCGCTCTTTGCGATGGAAATAATCTGCTCCTCCGATTCAACGGAACAGGGGCCGGCTATGACCTGGAAATTGCCGCCGCCAAGCCTGACGCCGTTTATATCAATCACGGTATCGTCGGCGTGGAACTTACGGTTCGCGCTTTTATACGGCTCCTGAATGCGCTTTACGTCTTCCACAATGTCCAGCGCGCGTATTACCTCGATGTCCACGCGCGAAGTATCGCCGACGAGCCCCAGTATTGTTGTGTTTTCTCCGACTGAAAGATGCGTATCGAGCCCCATTCCTTTCAGCCATTTGCGAAGATTGTCTATCTGCTTTTGATTTGCGTTGCGCCTGATAAGCACGACCATAAAAGCCGCCTCCTATATAAAAAATGCCCCCGCAGATTTTACTGCGGGGGTGCTAATCGTAAATTCAGCTCTCCCTAACAGCAAAACCTATAAGCCTTACCCATAAAGTAATAGGTAAAGCTGAAGTAATAGGAGTATACCGCTGTCAGGTTTATTATGGACATTTCTATCCTCCAGGAAATATTAAAAGTAGATTAACATACTTTATCTGTTTCGTAAACTGTTATTTCTGCCAAAAATTATTTGTTTATTACACTAACGTGTTATCGATAAAAACATAGAAGACTTACTTGGTGACGGTCACGTGTATAACGCAGCTCCCTATAACAGCGTTTCGAGAATTGACGCATTTTATTGTGATGTCCGATACGCCCGGAGCAATACCGACAATAGTTAAATTCACTGAATTGGTAAACCCGCGTGTTGACCATGAACAAAGCGCGACACCTTCTTCGCTCGATTCCCAATTAAGAGAGGTATTGCTGACCGTGCTGCTCGTGCGTATTGTTACGTATCTTTCCTCGCCTGAGGCAATGACAAGATTCTCAGAGCTGGGAGTAAGCGTGACTGAAAC
>JBMNQI010000073.1:0-8540 GCA_050944055.1 Oscillospiraceae bacterium
GCCTCAAGCCCGGCTGGCCCGCCCCCCACGACTATGACGCGTTTTCCGGAGGAAATCGGCTTTTGCGAACGGAGCAGGCTCTCGAAGCCAAGCGTTGCGTTTACGGAGCAGTGTATGGCGTCGCCCGTGGCCGAGTTGTCTATGCAGCCGCGGTGGCAGCGCAAACAGGGGCGGACTGAATCCGCCCTGCCGGCTAGCGACTTTTTTACGCCCTCGAAGTCGGCCAGGTGGAACCTCGCCATGGCGACAATATCTGCCTTTCCGTCCGCAATAGCCTGCTCGGCCAAGGCAAGGCTCGTAAAGTTGCCTACAGTCGTAACCGGCACGCGAAGATGCTTCTTGGCCTCGGCGGCGAATTCGAGGTTAAGCGCTTCCGGCTTAAGATAGGTCGGCAGCGTCCATACAGCCTCGCGGTTATAAATTATTCCGCGGGAAACATGAATAATGTCGCAGTATTCCTGCGCGCGCTCCATGAATTCCAGGGCCTCGGAGAACTCTATGCCTCCGGGCGTGACCTCCTCTGCCGAGACCCGCACCTCAATAGCCATTGAATCTCCAAGCTTTTCGCGGACAGATCTGAGGACGCGGAGCGGCAGGCGCATTCGGTTTTCGGCTGAGCCTCCGTACTCATCCTCGCGCACGTTCGAAAGCGGTGAGAGCCACTGGCCGAGCATGTTGTTATGCGCGCAGTGTATCATTACCATCGGGAAGCCCGCCCGGCGAACGCGGTCGGCGCATTCGACAAAACGGCCGATAAGGAAGTCTATGTCCTCCTGCGTAGCCGCGCGGGGGTTTTTGGCGCAGCCTGACATCGGTATTGCGGAAGGGGCGAAGGCGGGCTTAGTGATGAGGTCGTCATGTGCGCCGCGCCCGGAATGGCTCAGCTCGACCGAGAGCGAAGCGCCCCCGAAACGCGCGGCCTCGGCAAGCCGGCGAAGTCCGGGCAGGCATCTCTCGCTGGTGACGTCGAGCTCCGCGAGAAAGCAGCCGCCGGTCTCCTTGTCAATCTGCGTGTCGCCTATAGTCACATAGCTTACGCCTGTCGCGGCCTGATTATATATGAATTCCACCATCTCGTCCGTTACCTCGCCGTCGAGCGTGCACTTGTTGCAGACCATGGGTGAGAAGCTGAGTCGGTTTTTCAGGGTTATGGGCCCGACCTTCAGCGGTGAAAAAAGATTCGGATACAGCGTGTTTGCGTACATTTTATGCCCTCCGTTTTATTTGACTGCGGGCCGCATACGTCCGCAGCAAGCTCAGTAAGCAGTTTAAGCCGTCATGCGGCCGCGCCGCTTTTTCCGCCTTCCCTCAGCCGACGGAAGGTATATCCGCGCCGCCGTCAAAATGCCTTCCGGATAAATTCCCCGCAAAGATTATATTATCAAAGCCTTCCAGGGTCAACGAAAACTTGGGACGGGCGCCGGCAGAATACGGATCAGAAGAGCTGCGGATAATTGCGCAAAACGTGTTTGCATGCTAAAATATACGCGAGGTGGAAATCATGTCCGTTTTGGATACCGATATCAGGTTCATAAAGGGCATAGGGGAAAAGCGCGCGAAGCTTTTCAACAAGCTCGGCATAACGGATCTGCTCTCGCTGCTTTCATACTATCCGCGGGATTATGAGGACAGAACGGTAATAAAGACCATCGGCGAGGCGTGCGACGGGGAGACGGTTGGCATACGCGCGATCGTGGCGTCCGAGCCCCGTGTGTCCCATATACGGCGGGGGCTGGACATAACGAAGCTGCGCGCCGTCGATGAAAAGGACGCTCTTGACCTCACGTTTTTTAACCAAAGCTACATTAAAAACTCGTTAAAACGGGGCGAAAGCTACGTTTTTTTCGGCAAGGTCATAAAAAACCTCACCAAGACCGAGATGCAGAACCCGATAATAGAGCGCGACGGCGAGGGCGCGGGAGGCATAGTGCCCGTATATTCGCTTACCGCGGGCCTGAGCCAGAATGTGATGCGCTCCGCAGTTGCCCAGGGCCTTAAGCTCGCGGCGGAGGAGCTTCACGACCCTCTACCGGCTTCTTTAAGAGAAAGGCTGCAGCTCTGCCATTACCGCTATGCCGTAGAAAACATACACTTCCCCGAGGGCTTTGAGGAGCTGGGGAAAGCGCGGCGGCGGCTTGTTTTTCAGGAGCTTTTTATACTCTCGTGCGGCCTAAGGCTCCTCAAGACCAGGCGGAGCAGTACGGACGCCCCCGTATTCGCCGGCGACGTGGCTGAGTTTCTGGGCGCGCTGAGCTTCAGCCTGACGGGGGCGCAAAAAAGGGCGCTTGAGGAGATCATGGCTGATCTCCGTTCAGGCAGGCCTATGAACAGACTTGTGCAGGGCGACGTCGGCTCCGGCAAAACGGTCGTGGCGGCCGCGGCGGCATATCTGGCGGCGCGCGGCGGCTGTCAGGCGGCGCTGATGGCTCCGACGGAGATACTCGCGCAGCAGCATTATAATTTCATGGCGCCTCTTATGGGAAAGTTCGGCATCAGAACGGCGCTTCTCACAGGCGGCCTGAAAGCCGCTGAGAAGAGGGCGGCACAGGCGGCCGCCGCCGACGGTTCGGCTGATTTAATAATAGGGACGCACGCGCTCATATCCGGGGGAGTGGAGTATAAAAACCTCGGCCTTGTCATAACGGACGAACAGCACAGGTTCGGCGTGGCTCAGCGCGCCGCGCTGAGCGGCAAGGGAGAGAGGGCGCATCTACTTGTCATGTCGGCGACGCCGATACCGCGGACGATGGCGCTCATTGTCTACGGCGATCTTGATATCTCGGTTATAGACGAGCTGCCGCCCGGCAGAAGCCCTGTCAAAACGTTTGTTGTGGGCGAGGAAAAACGCTCCGGGCTGTACGGTTTTGTGCGCAAGGAGGTCGCAAAAGGGCGGCAGGTGTATATTGTCTGCCCTGCAGTGGAGGAGGGGGAGCTGCCCGACTTAAAGGCCGCGGAAACCTACGCGGAGGAGCTGCGCGAGAGGGAGTTTTCAGGCTTGCGTGTCGCAATGCTCCACGGGCGCATGAAGGCGGCTGAAAAAGATAAGATTATGAAGTGCTTCCAGGCCGGGGAATACGACATACTCGTCGCCACGACGGTCATCGAAGTCGGCGTGGACGTGCCCAACGCGACTGTGATGGTAGTGGAGAACGCCGAGCGCTTCGGCCTTGGCCAGCTGCACCAGCTGCGCGGGCGCGTCGGCCGGGGCGAAGGCCAAAGCTGGTGCTTCCTTGTGACAGACACCCGCGGCGAGACGGCGCGCGAGCGGCTTGAGATTCTCTGCAGGACGAACGACGGCTTTCTGATTTCCGAGGAGGACCTTCGACTTCGCGGCCCAGGCGACTTCTTCGGCCGCAGGCAGCACGGCCTGCCCGACCTGAAGATTGCGAGCTTTTCCGGCGATATGCGCTTGCTTCGCGAGGCTCAGGACGAGGCGGACGCTTTGCTCGAGGACCCGAAAACCATTTTGAGCCGGGAATACGACGAACTGAGACATGAAATGAGGCGGCTGTTTGAAGCCGGCCCTGATATATTCAACTGACAGATATTGGAAACACGAGCCATTTTTTGCAAGACGACTAGGCATAAGTTGCAAGAGATGGCTCTTTTTTTGTATATTATTCTATATAGTCATGATTGCCAATTTCTATCTAAAGATATATAATTATAGTAATCATAGAGGAGCGCCCAAAACCGCTCCAAAGAAAGGCGATATATAAGGCAGGTCCTGAAATGCAAAAAGAAATTAAAAAAGTACTTGTTGCAAACCGCGGGGAGATAGCGATCCGCGTATTTCGTGCTTGTTACGACCTGGGGTTGAGGACGGTAGCAATCTATTCAAAAGAAGATATCCTCAGCCTGTTCCGCACGAAGGCTGACGAGAGCTATCTCATAGGCGAAAACCTCAGCCCCCTCGGAGCATACCTTGACATCGACGGTATCGTCGGATTAGCCAAAAGAAAAGGCGTAGATGCAATACACCCCGGATACGGTTTCCTTGCCGAGAACGCAGAATTTGCAAGAGCCTGTGAAGAAAATGGCATTATCTTTGTAGGGCCCCCTTCGACAGTGCTTTCCAAAATGGGCGATAAGCTTGCCGCCAAGCAGATTGCCCTCAGCTGCGGCGTGCCGACGATCCCCGGAAGCGTAGAGCCGCTGAAGGACGCGGAGGACGCTCTGAAAAGAGCCGAGAGCTATGGTTACCCGGTTATTCTAAAGGCCGCGGCCGGAGGCGGAGGGCGCGGCATGCGCCGTATCGACAAGCCTGAAGACGTCGCTCCCGCATTTGAAATGGTCCGTTCAGAGGCTAAGAAGGCCTTCGGCAACGGCGATATCTTCATGGAGAAATTCCTTGTCAACCCAAAACATATCGAGGTCCAGATCCTGGCGGACGCTCACGGGAACATCGTCCACCTTTATGAGCGCGACTGCTCTCTGCAGCGCCGCTACCAGAAGGTCATCGAGTTTGCCCCGGCTTTCTCCGTACCGAAGGAAAAACGCGAGGAGATATACGCCGACGCCGTAAAGATCGCGAAGGCCGTCAATTACGTCAATGCCGGTACGGTCGAATTCCTGCTCGACAACGAAGGCAACCATTATTTCATCGAAATGAACCCGCGCATACAGGTCGAGCATACCGTCACCGAGATGGTTACGGGCATTGATATAGTGCGCGCCCAGATCCTGATTGCGGGAGGCAAAAAGCTGTCCTCGCACGAGATCGGCATATCCTCCCAGTCAGACGTGGTGCCGCGCGGATACGCCATACAGTGCCGCGTCACGACGGAGGACCCGAAAAACAACTTCGCGCCCGACTACGGCAAGATTACGGTCTACCGCTCCGGCGGAGGCTTCGGCGTTCGTCTTGACGGCGGCAACGCCTATACGGGAGCTGAAATAAGCCCGTATTACGACAGCCTTCTTGTCAAGGTTACCACGCACGACAACACTTTCGACGGCGCCGTGCGCAAGGCGCTGCGAAGCATCGGAGAAATAAGAATACGCGGCGTGCGCACAAACGTCGCGTTCATAGGCAATATACTTAAAAACCCGGTATTCCTCTCCGGAATGTGCAGTACGAAATTCATAGACGAAACTCCCGAGCTGTTCGAGTTTGCCGACCCGAAGGACAGGGCGACAAAGATTATGCAGTTTATTGGAAATGTTATCGTCTCCAGAAAGGGAGAGGAGAAGAAGGAATTCGACGCTCCCCGCGTTCCGGTTGTAGAAGAAGACCCGAGGCCGGGGCTCAAGCAGATGCTTGACGAAAAAGGCCCCGAATACGTATCTAAATGGGTCAGGGAGCAGAAGAAGCTGCTCATCTGCGACACAACCTTCCGCGACGCGCACCAGAGCCTGCTGGCTACGCGCGTCCGCACGCGCGATATACTGGGCGCATCCGAGGCGACGGCGCGTATCCTGGCAGACGCTTTTTCGCTGGAGATGTGGGGCGGCGCGACCTTCGACGTGGCCTACCGCTACCTGCATGAGGACCCGTGGGAAAGAGTCGACGAGCTTCGCAAGCGCATACCGAACATACCGTTCCAGATGCTGCTGCGCGGCGCCAACGCCGTTGGCTACACCAACTATCCGGACAACGTGATTCGTGAGTTTATACGCGAATCAAGCAAGGCGGGAATCGACGTGTTCCGCATCTTCGACTCTCTCAACTGGATTCCGGGCATGGAAATAGCCATGGACGAGGTGCTCAAGTGCAATAAGTTCTGCGAGGCCACGGTCTGCTACACGGGCGACATACTCGACCCCAAGCGCGATAAATATACATTAAAATATTATGTGGATATGGCGAAGGAGCTTGAAAAACGCGGAGCCCACTCCCTGGCCATCAAGGATATGGCCGGGCTGCTCAAGCCGTATGCCGCGAAAAAGCTGGTCGCAGCCCTGCGCGAGGAGATCGGCATCCCCGTGCACGTGCATACGCACGACACAAGCGGCAACCAGGTGGCAGCTATGCTGCTGGCCGCCGAGGCGGGCGCGGATATAGTCGACGTTGCCATCTCCAGCATGTCCTCGCTCACGAGCCAGCCTTCAATGAACGCGATTGTCGCCGCGCTTAAGGGCAATGAGCGCGATACGGGCATCGACCTGGATTCTCTCCAGGGTCTTACCGACTATTGGGAGGACGTGCGCCAGTACTATTCACCCTTCGAAGCGGCTCAAGCCACGCCCGCTACCGATATATACCGCTACGAGATACCGGGCGGCCAGTATACGAACCTTAAGCCTCAGGTGGAAAGCCTGGGCCTGGGCCACCGCTTCCAGGAGGTCAAGGAGAAGTACAAGGAAGTCAACGACATGCTCGGCGACATAGTGAAGGTAACCCCTTCGTCCAAGATGGTGGGGGACCTCGCAATCTTCATGACACAGAACGATCTGACGGCGGAGAATATAGTCGAAAAGGGCGCGGCCCTCAACTTCCCGGATTCGGCTATTTCCTACTTCAGCGGCATGATGGGCCAGCCCGCATGGGGTTTCCCCGAGGACCTGCAGAAGGTCGTCCTCAAGGGCAAGAAGCCAATTACCTGCCGCCCCGGCGAGCTGCTGCCGCCTGTTGACTTTGAAGAAATACATAATAAAATATTAAAGTATAAGAAGAACCCCACAATGCGCGACGTCATAGCCTGGGCGCTCTACCCCAAGGTTATGGAAGACTATTTAAAGACGCGCGATGAGATCGGCGACATCACAAACATGGACAGCAGCGTGTTCTTTATGGGCATGAATCACGGCGAGACGACATATATCGCCATTGAGGAAGGCAAGGTACTAGCGATAAAATACAACGGGCTCGGAGATATGAATGAGGACGGGACGCGCACAGTGCATTTTGAACTCAACGGCGTCGCCCGCGAGGTATACGTCAAGGACGAAAACGTTCCCGACCTGACCAAGAAAATAGTCATGGCCAACCCGGACGATAAGAGCCAGATAGGCGCGTCCATACCGGGCGCCGTGAGCAAGATCATGGTAAAGCCGGGAGACGAGGTCAAGGAGAACCAGGTCCTCATAATTGTGGAGGCGATGAAGATGGAAACGAGTATTGTAGCGCGCACGGACGGCAAGGTGGATAAGATTTTCACCAGCGAGGGCGCTTCCGTCAAGGCCGGCGAGCTGCTGATGACGATTGAGGTATGACGCCGCTCGTTATACTTGCCGGCGGCCTGAGCCGCCGGATGGGCAGGGACAAAACGAAGCTCCCTTATAAAGGAGGGAGCTTCGTATCAAACGCCTGCGAGAAATTCGCGCCCTGCTTCGCGCCTGTGCTTATCAGCGTGCGGGAAAAGGGCAAATTCAATATCCCCGGTATACGGGAGCTGGCCGACGTCTATACAGGCTGCGGTCCAATGGCCGGCCTGCACGCCGCCCTGAGCGCGGGATGCTGGGAGGTCTTCCTTATGGCCGCGGACCTGCCTATGGCGTCTCCCGCCCTGGCGCTGCGCATTTGTGAGCTCGGCGAGGGGTACGACGCCTGCGTTCTGGTTTCGGAGAGCGGGTCTCCCGAGCCGCTTTTCGCCTGGTATTCGCACGAGGCGCTGCATCCGGCCGAGGAGCTGCTCAGCAGCGGTGAATATAAGATGATGAAGCTGCTGGAACGGCTTAACGTACGTTATGTAAACCAATTCGAGCTTCCGGAGTATAAGCTCAGCAGTGTTTTAACAAACATCAATACTCCGGAGGATTACCGAAACCTTATCGTAGAATAAGGCCGCCTTTGCTAAAGCCCGATTTTGGGGCAAAGCTCATTGAGTACGCATTTGCCGCATTTGGGAGAGCGAGCGGTGCAGACCGCCCGCCCGTGCAGCACAAGGCGGTGGCAGAAATCAGAGGACTTCTCCGGCGGCAGAACAGCGCGGAGCTGGTCCTCAATTTTATTCGGATCCTTGCCGGAAGCAAGACCCAGACGGTTTGAAAGCCGAATGCAGTGCGTATCCACGACTACGGAGCCCGGAACGCCGTATACGTCTCCGAGTATCAGGTTTGCGGTCTTGCGCCCGACGCCGGGGAGCTTGAGCAGCTCGTCCATTGAATCCGGCACGCGCCCGCCGTAATCGCGAATCAATATGGCGGCCGCGTCGATAATATCGCGGGCCTTTGTATGATAAAAGCCGCAGGAGCGGACAAGCTCCTCCATACGGCTCAAATCGGCGTTTGCAATCGCGCCCAGAGTCGGATATTCGGAAAAAAGAGCGGGCGTTATATTATTGACCCGCTCGTCCGTACACTGAGCGGCCAGACGGGTGGCGAAAAGCAGCTCATAGTCTCTATTATAGTCAAGCGAGCAGCGCGCCTGCGGATAAGCGTCCTCAAGCGCTGCTATTATCCCTGAAACTCTGTCCATACGGCCCTCCGTCGCATTCTTCATGCCATTATTATAGGTTAAAAAAAGAAATAAAAAAAGCCTTGACAAGGGGGAATGGATTTGGTATATTAATCGAGCGTGTTGCTCCGGTTGACGAAGAAAGTAGTTGACAAAGCGGGGGGCGCATGGTAAACTAAAAGTCCCGTCGGAAGGCGGGGAG
>JBMNQI010000074.1:0-8359 GCA_050944055.1 Oscillospiraceae bacterium
TTCTTGTCCTTGTGCAGCCGTATGCCGAGCTGCATTGCCTTCTGGGCCTGAAAACCGTATTTGCGGATGTCCACGATATCTGAAAAGCTGTTGCTCACGCCGACGATCATATCGTGCTTACGCAGAAACGGTAAAATGGGCTCCAGCTCCGCGTCAAAATCCCGTATCTCATTTTCAGTACTCAGGAGCAGAAAAATTGAGTTGCGAAAGAAAAGGCCGTGGCTGTTCGGAAGCTCGGCGGAGATGCTTTGGGCAATATCGCGCAAGGATAGGCGGGGGGTTAACTCCTTGCGCCTGACGTGGAAGACCAAGGCGTAGAGAACGGGACCAAGCTTCAGGCCGATGGCCTTCTGCTGCTGGCGGATAAAGGCGGTATCAAGCAGCGCATTATCCAGAATCAGACGAAGCAACTGCTCTGTGCGCCAGGTATTATCGGGGGAATGGATCTCCGGCTGCTTGTGAAGCTCAATGGCCACAAGGTTACCCAAAATCTCCACGATGGAGGAGTCCGCCTCGGAAAAAGGACGCTCCAGCTGTAACACATGTATGCTGCCTACAATACGCGAACCGACGACTAAAAGCTTTCGGTAGACGGAAGGCAGCTCCTCAAAGCCCTCGTCAATCAGAGGAACCGAGGACCCGACCGGGAGTTCCCAGTTTTCGGCTGTGTTTTTAACATCGGGATGCCCTATTGGCAGATACTGGACGGCCAGGATCTGGGGATACAAAGGGTTCTGTACGTCGCTTGGCGATGTGTACGCCAGGATGTGCTGTGTGCTGTCCGCAACAACAACCGGGTTTCCAAGGAGCTTATAGCCTTCAGACAAAAGCTCCTGCAGGTTCTGGCATTTCAGCAGGGAACGGGACAGTTCCGAAAGATCCGAGGATCTGCAGCCGCAGTCGTAAAGGCGCTTGGACAGAGACGAAAGAACGCTCGTGACGCTGGAGCAGGTGACGGCAACCACACAGCGGCCTCTGAAAAAGACCTCATTTGCATCGGTTCCCGGTTCAACGACGCAGATTAGAGGAGCCAGGTCTATGTTGGGGTCGTATTTTAAAAGCTGCCTGTAATCACAAACATAGACGGTGTCCTGACACAGAGCGGGGTTCTTTAAGCTGATACGCTCCGGCAGCAGTTCAATGTTGCTGATGACGGTATGGGGGGAAATGTTAAAGGACTGCACGCTGAAATCCTTGCGGAGCTCCCTGAGAATCTGGTCTAAATATAAATACATATAATCGCCTCCAAAACTGATTATATAGCAGAGCAGGCAGATTGACAACCATTGAATAGTCTATTGTAAACAATAAAGATAAGCACAATTACAATAGCTATAGAGCGGATGCCCGACGGAGCATAATCGCTATAAAAGAAACAGCCGGCAGGCCTTTTATTTAATTGACAGGACGCAGTTCGGGCGGCTTGGTTTTAGCCGCCCGAACCGCGTCCTTCGGCTGTTTTACTTCTATAATCCCGAGAGCCCGAAGCGCTATGTGTATCTGGACGCGCATTTTGAGGCGCAGTCGCGCATCATTTCCGCGAGGCTTTCCGGAGAGAGCACCTTCACCTTGTCCCCGAAGCTGAAGAGCCAGCCGAGCAGGGGAGGGGAGATCAGCGCATCAACAGTGACAATGAAGCTGTGTTCCCCCTCTCTCATCACCATGACATCTTTGCCGAATCTGTCCAGCACTACGCCTATAAGCGAATTATCAAACTTGAGCCTAATACGCTCTTCCTCACCGCCGAACATATTGAATACCTTCCTGGAGTATTCTGCGGGATTGAACTGCTTGCCGTCGGGAAGCGGAGAGCGGTTTTCCTCTAATATTTCTATGCACTCCATCTTATCCACTCTGAAATGGGACAGGTTCGGGCGCTTGTCGTAAAGCGCGATCAAATAATAATACTCATCGTCCCAGGAGAGAGCGAACGGGGACGCGGTATAGTCTTCGCCGTCGTTGCGGTAACGCTTTTCCTTTTCTACGGTGTATTCAAAATAGCGGAATGATATCTGCCTGTTGCGGGCGATAGCCTGGTGAATTTTATCCACGTTGTAATATATTTTTTCGTTCATGGTCTTTACACGGCCCGAAACGTAGACCTGCCTGCGAAGCTGCGCTGCCTCATAGACGCTTGTGAGGCTGCCTATTTTTCTGATAAGCTCCTCCGACTTCTTCTCCGTAATAAACTTCGACGATGCTACCGCGTCCGCAAGAAGCTTAAGCTCCGGCAGTTCAAATCCCCTGCCGGCGATGCAGTAACTGACGTTTTTCGATCTTATGCATGCAATATCAACACCGAAAACCCGCAGCGCCTCAAGGTCGTCATATATGCTTTTGCGCTCCGCGCTAATCCCGTATCTGCCAAGCTCGTCGATTATCTGAGACATGGTGAGCGAGTGGTTTTCGTCAGTTTTTTCATGCAGTATTCTAAACAAATAGAGCAGCTTAAGCTTTTGATTCGGGGATTTTGGCATTATGATCACCTCCGCCGGTATTTTCCTTATTATACTATCAAAATCAATCAATGCACAATAGGATGTTAATATAATTGCAAAAAAAGCAAAAGAAACAGGGACAGGCTTAATAAGACTGTCCCTGTTTCGTCAAAAGAGTGGGTTACGAAGTATAATCAATACCCGGTCTTGAGGTTAATTTCGTCCTTAATAGGCTTTCCGGCTAAAAACTCCGCCGCTCTTTTCTGGAAGACCTCAAAAGCCCTGTCCATGTAAAGCGGGGTCTCCGCGGACATATGCGGGCTTATCAAAACGTTGTCCATATCCCAAAGCGGGCTGTCGTCGTTTAGCGGCTCCGGGTCAATGGCGTCCAGCATCGCGCCGGAAAGCTGACCCGACCTAAGAGCGGAGACGAGGGCGTCGGTGTCCACAGTCTGGCCGCGGCCGACGTTTACAAAAATTGCGCCTTTTTTCATTTTAGAGAATTTTTCCCCGTCGAGTATCTTATAGGTCTCGGCGGTAGACGGCATTACCATGACTACCACGTCCGCACGGCCGAGAGCTTCATCCATCATGTCCGCCGTGAGCACCTCGTCGCAGTACGGCACTTCGGACATTGTGCGCTTGACACCTATCACATGCATTTCAAAAGCCTTGCAGCGCTTTGCGATCTCCTTGCCGATTGCGCCGATGCCGAGTATCGCGACTGTTTTACCGTATGCTTCCTCCGGAACAAAGCGCTGCCATCTGTGATTTTGCTGATTTTCGAGTATGCGGCGCAAGCCGCGGTAATGCGCCACGATATAGCTGACGACATTCTCGGAGATGGGAATGCCGTGTATGCCTTTGGCGTTCGTCAGGTGAAGGCCGGAAATACTTGCTATCGAACTTTGCGTGATGCCTTCCACTCCTGCGGACACGGCGTGTATCCATTTGAGGTTTTTTGCATAATTGCAGTAAGGCTCAACTATGCAGTGCCCGCCTCCCGTGCCCCAGCATATGAGTATGTCCGCGTCGAAGCCCCGGCTTATAAGCTCGCCCGGGTCTTCGGCTAAAAGCACCTCCGCTCCGGGTACGGCTGAGCGAACCATTTCCAAATGCTTATCTGTCACCTTCATGTTGATTCCGGTTTTCTGCGTAAAAATAACTGCGACTTTCATATAGACCCCCTATGCGGCGCGCGAATTTTGAATATGAAGCTTTTTTAGCCTCCCATAAGGTTCGGCAGTACCAGTATGAATTGCGGGAACAGGATGCAGATAACGATAGCCGCCAAAGACACAAGGAAGAACGGCATTGCGCCCTTGTAGATCTCGCCCATCGTGCTCTCCTCGATGCTGGCCTTCATAACAAACAGGGAACCTCCGAAGGGAGGGGAGATAGCGGCGACAGCGGTGAGGACGAGCAGCAAAACCGCAAACCATACAAGGTCGTAACCGAGTGCGGATACTACAGGCGCGAGAATGGGGACTGTAATATATATGACCGACATGACGTCCATGAACATACCGATGATAGTAAAGAAGATAGCTATCGCGAATATGATGACAAGAGGCGGTACCGACAGCTCGACAAGCCAGTTTACAAGCGCATTGGGTATGCGCGTAAGCGTCAGAAAACTGCCGAAGGTAAATGCCGTACCCACTATAAAGAACGCGGAGCAGGTGGTTATCATTGTATCCTTAAGCGAGCGCCAAAGCAGCTTTAAGCTGAATTTTCTCTTGATTATGAGAATGATAATGATTGCCGCTGAGCTGACGGCGCCGGCCTCTGTGGCGGAAAATATTCCGGTGTAAATCCCAACGATAATAATGAGGATTATCACCGCGAAGTCCCAGTTCCTGGGAAGTGCAACAAAACGCTCTTTCCATGTGGATTTTTGGGAAAGCGGAGCCTTCTTCGGATCCAGCTTGACCGCGACATAAATATAAATTGAAAACAATAGCGTGAGCAGAAGGCCCGGCATAAGCCCGCCTATCAGTACCTTACCGATTGAAACCTCCAATACTACAGCAATAAGCATGGCAATTACGCTGGGAGGAATAAGCGGAGCCAGTATGCCTGCTGAGGAAATCGCGCCGTATGCCAGAGGCTTGTCCGTTTTGTTCCTAATAAGCTCCGGGACAATCATTCGGGAGAGCGTGGCGGATGCGGCGTTTCCGGAGCCGCAGACGGCGCCGAACCCGGCTCCGCCGAGAATACCGGCGATGACAAGCCCGCCCGGTATGTGTCCAATCCATTTCTTAGCGGTATCGAACAAAACCTCAAGTATACCGGCATAATAGGCTAAAAAGCCCAGCAGTATGAACATGGGTATAGCCGAAAAGCTGTAGCTTGTGAATTTATCATATAACGTCATGGCGACAATCTGGACTCCGGCGTTCCAGCCGCGTATTACTGCAAGACCTACCAGGGAGACAGCCATCATGGCATATGCCACCGGAACGCGCAGCGTCATAAGAAGCAGCAATACAAAGATTGCTATTACACCAATTATTTGTACGCTCATTGCATTTCTCCTTTTTAAGCCTGCGGCGCTTCGGCAGTCTTACCGCGCCGGATATCACGGATTGCCGCGATTTTCAGACAGATGTCGAGCACTATCCGGACGACCATAGTAAGGACCGTGAGCGCCAGTATAGCCCTTATTGGCCAGATGGGATAAGCGGCGACTCCCTGCGTCATATCCATTTTTGAAAAAGACGCTATTGCGGTATCAGACAGTTTCTTGGAAATGGAAATAAACACGAAACCGCCGACCAGGCACCCGAAAATATCAAATACGGTTTTCGCTGCTTCCGAGGCCTTTTCAGTGGCAAATTCAAGAATAATATTCCGTGATATAGCCTGGACCCGGGGAAGAGCGCCTACGAAAATAGGCATAAGCAGAAGGGAAATGAGCTCCATCACGCCAAGAAGTGATTTTCCCACCGTGTTGCGCATAATTACGTCGACCGTGGTCAGGCACATGACAGCAAAAATTGCCAGGCAGCCGATTGCGACGAGCAGCATTTCCCATTTTGACCAGATAGAGCTGATCTTCTTAAACACTGGAAAGCAGACCTCCTTATTAACACGGAGGCTGCCTTAAGCGGCAGCCTCTATATTATACTGTTTTCGTTCAGGCCGTGGGGGCTTTGCCCTTGTACTTTGCAAGCAGGGCCTGATAGTCTTTCAGAACACCCGTGCCGTCGATACCGGTGCCGTTAAGTCCTTCCGCCCATGTGTTCCAGCCTTCCTCGGCGTAAGCGTCGAATGCGGATACGTCTTCAGCGGTGGGCTCAATTATAGTTCCGCCGCCTGCAACATAAGTTTCGCTTGATTTGTCGTTGAGAATCTCATTGCGGTAAACAAGCTCGATGGCCTGAGGCGTCACGCTGTCTATAAGCTGCTGCAGGTCGGCCGGCAGATTGTTATAGGCGTCTATGCCGATAACAAACATCAGCATGCCGGAACCCATCTGCATGTTATAGCAGTATTTCGCGATTTCGTTGACGCCGAAGTCGATATTGCCCGACAGACTGTTTGACGCGACCGCGTCAATCGTGTGCTTGGACAGGTTCTCATAAGCGTCCACGTTGCTTATGCTCATGCTGTTGATTCCCAGCTTTGTGAAGATATCGCCGACTATAGCGTTGGGGATGGATACAAGCTTGCCTTTGAGGTCCGCGAGAGATTTGATCTCCTTGTCGGATACTATGGTGAACTGTGTGCTCAAAAAGTAACCGAAGGGCTTGATTCCGAGATCGTCAAACTGCTTCTTGACGGTAGCGTTTGTCTTATACAGCTCGTCAAAAGCCGAAAGCGCCTGGTACGCGTCGTCAAAAATAGCGGGCAGTGCAACTACGTCGGATGTGCTCAGCCTGCCTTCAAGGCGACCGCCGTTTACTACGCCCATGTCGCATACGCCGCTTGTAATAGCGTCGGCTATGCCGGCAGGGGAGACGAGCGTGGCGTCGGTGTAGAGATCGAACTGGAGACGGCCGTTGCTTTCCTCAGTCAGGTAATCGAGGATTTCCTTGAGGTCTTTGTTAACAGCGCCGGCTGCGGGAGCATGCGAAGAAACAATCAGCGTGTAGACAGTGTCGTCTTCCGGTTCCTCGGGTTCTGCGGGTTCTGCGGGTTTCGCGGTTTCCGCGGGACCTTCCGTGGGCGCGGCACCGCCGGGCGTCGCTGCCGGGGTCTTGGTGTTGTTGGAGCTGCAGCCGTACATAACCGCGAAGCTCAGTGCAAGCGCCAGGACCAGTACGATTGAGAAGACCTTCTTTTTCATTGTAACTACTCCTTCTTACTGTTTGTGGAATTTATATATGAGCCGGATTGAGAGCCGCCCGAATGATATAATATACGTCAGGCTCGTATTAAGCAGCGCATAGGCCGATACCGGCAAGGCGCGCCGTAAAACGCGCGGCGTTTATGATGATATTATTATCATTACGTCGTCTCAATACCCTCAACCCGGAAAGCGCTTATAAAATTATTATCTCCTGAGGCATTTTCTCAAGACGGCGCGAACCGTCCTTAGTTACTATATAGTTGTCGCAGCAGAAAACGTTGGACTTGTCGTTTATGGCCGAAGGGTGCACGGCGAAAACCATGTTTTCAGCAACCGGCATGACTTCATCCCACTGGATGCCTGGCCGTTCCACCAGGTCGTAACCCTGGCTGTGGCCGAAAATCCGGCCTTCCGGGTAATAGCCTCTTTCCACAAGATACTTGTTTCCTTCGCTGAAAACCTCGCGAAGGTCGGCGCCCGGGCGCAGCAGATCGGCTATAAGGCGCTGAGTCCCAAGTGCAGCTTCCCAGCCTTTTACAAGCTCCTCGTCAGGTTCGCCTATACTCCAGTACCGGGACATCTCGCAGAAAAAACCGCCCGGGCCGCTGGATTCAAGCATAACCATGAACTGGTCGCCGTACTGTATCCTGCGGTTTTGAACCGCCAACGGCCCGTAATTTATAACCTGACCCTTGGGGGCCGAGCCGCAAAGCAGCACGATCTGGCCCTCTCCGCCCATTTCGCAGGACAAATAGTATAAGTCGTTGCGCACCTGATATTCCATGCGTCCCGGTCGCAGCATTGTGGGGACAGCCGCCATTATCGTATCGTGAAGCTTGGCCGTATTCTCTATATATTTTAGCTCCTCGGGGCTCTTTATGGCTTTTATCAGATCAATATCGTCCGTTATATCCTCGAACGTTACTCCCTCTAGGTTCTCTGTAAGATATTTGTAAGTGCAGGCATGCATCCTGCCCAGGTTTACAAGCCCGACCTTCCGGGCGCCCGCCTTTTTTATGACTTCCGTTATTATGCGCGCGTCGTAATCGTGCGTGGGCCTGAGCGTGCGGAAGTACCCATCGCAAATAAATGAAGATATGCCCTTACGGGGCTTCGGGGGAAACTGGGAATCGCCTGATAAGACCACTGTCATTTCGCCGTTTCGCGGGAAAATGACAGTGACCGGGTAGCCGGCGGCCTGGTCGGTCAGCCACCTGACGTAGCCCCCCAGATCCTGGCCTTCGTTCTGGACAACCAAAATGTCAAGATCACGCTTTTTTAGTACCTGCCCTACGGCGGCCCAGCGGCGTTCAAGCTCTTTTTCAGATATCGGGTAGGGAATCTGTCCTTCCGGTTTAGGTTGAATCATAAACTACATCCTATTTTCACAGTGTAAAAAATATTCTGAATTCTGGGTAATTGCAAATAGTGAAATTTACTTTCATTTCGTTTTTTATTATATTTCAGCTTTAGACGTTTTGTCAATACTTGTTTTCTTGTAAAAAATATTTTGTTTATATTTATAATTAAACAAAACGTATGTTTTAAACGGCTCGGTTTAATTTTCTAATTTCATATTGTATTTTTTTGCAGTTTTGTATATTATGAAAAAATAATTTCATATATT
>JBMNQI010000075.1:0-8346 GCA_050944055.1 Oscillospiraceae bacterium
TCCTCGCTGACAGGGCTTTATATCAACTACACGTTTCCTCAGTACGGCGTGCGGTATATTGCCATCAACGACCACTTCGACACCATCGATCCCAACAGCACCGACAGCGACATGGCAGGCATCAAGAACTGGTTCAATGAGTGGTATTCCAAGGATACCAGCCGCAAAATCCGTGCCGTCAACAAGGCAAAGGGGGAGCGTGGAGAGCGCTTGACCACCAACGTTCCCTACGGTTACAAACATGACTCTGACGATCCTAAGAAATGGGTGATTGACGAGGAAGCTGCACAGGTCGTGAAGCGGATCTTCTCGCTTTGCATGGAGGGAAAAGGACCGAGCCAGATCGCCGCCTTGCTGGAAAAGGAAAAGGTGCTGAACCCCACCGCCTACAAACAGCGGGAGGGCAGAAAAACGCCGCATCAGACCCCGGAGAACGAGTATCGCTGGCACGAAAGCACCGTTGCTTATATCCTCGAATACATGGAGTACACAGGCTGCACGGTCAATTTTAAGACCTACACCAACTCCATCTGGGACAAGAAGCAGCGGGAAAATCCAATGGAGAATCGCAAGATTTTCTATAACACCCACCCGGCAATCATCTCTCTGGAAGTCTTTGATAAGGTGCAGGAGATCAGGCAGCAGCGGCATCGCAGAACGGCAACGGGCAAGAGCAATATGTTCTCCGGTCTGGTGTTCTGCAATGACTGCAAGCAGAAGCTCTACTACTCCACCACCAGCTATTTCGAAAAGCGGCAGGACTTCTTCATCTGCTCCACCCATCGAGTCAACAAGGACAAGTGCAGCGGACACTATATCCGTGCTGTCGTGTTGGAACAACTCGTCTTGAAGCACATCCAAGAGGTCATATCGGTGGTCACTCGCTATGAGGCGTATTTCCGTTCGGAAATGGAGCAAAAGCTCCGTGTGCAGAGTGAGGAAACCATGCGGTTGTGCAGGAAACGGCTGGCGCAGGCTGAGAAACGAATGGGAGAGCTTGACCGTCTGTTTGTCCGCATTTATGAGGACAATGTTGCCGGAAAGCTGGATGATGAACGCTTCGCCATGATGAGCAAAAACTACACCGAGGAACAGAAAAACCTCAAGGCTGAGGTCAAGGGTCTGCAACAGCGAATCCATGAACAGGAGCAGCAGGCAGAGAATATCGAGCAGTTTGTTCAGCGGGTAAAGAGGAACAGCACCCTCACGGAGCTGCCCCCCTATGCCCTCAGAGAGCTTGTCAAGGCGGTCTATGTGGATGCACCTGACAAGTCCAGCGGCAAGCGCAGGCAGAAGGTACATATCGAGTACGACCTTGTGGGCTACATTCCCGTGGATGAGCTGCTAAAAGCGGAACAGGCATGACCGAGATCATGCCTGTTCCAAGAAATTTGATTTTACTGTCTTACCAGCAGAGGGCCCTTTGCCGCCCGTTTCTTCGGGACTTTTTCAGCGTCTTTTTACATTAAGGCTTATTTCGGAAAGGGCCTTGGAGGCCTCCATATCGAACAGGTTGGTGCGGGCCATGTCGGCGAGCGATATCATGCCGACGACTTTGCCGTCCCGGACGACGGGGAGTCGGCGCACCTGCTCGGAGGCCATAATTCGTGCGGCTTCGCGGACGTCGTCCTCGGGCGAGACGGATATGACCCCGCGCGACATGATCTCGCGGACAGGGGTTATGTCGGGGTCATTTTCGGCGGCGACGCAGCGTAAAACAATATCGCGGTCTGTGACGATGCCCCGGAGTTTCCCGTCTTTTGAGCAGACGGGCAGGCTTCCAATGTTGTTGCGCGAGAGGAGGCGCGCGGCAACAGCGGCAGTGCTCTCCTGGGCGACGGTCACTACGTTGGGGCTCATCAGCTCGCTTACCTGCATATTTAATACCTCCAAAGAAGTCTTTGGAAATATTTTTGACCGCCGGGCAGGGGATTATACAACGATTTGGCGCAAATTATTGCATATTACTGCCGCCGGGCGTATCCGGGCGTTTCGTAAAATGCCCGATAAACGCCTTTGCCTCTTTTAATACGTCGTCGCCCTTTCGCAGCTTAAGGCTCAGGCTCGGGTCGCTCCCGGCGTCAAACAGCACGCGCTTTGAGTATTCGGGGCGGGCGCAGACGCTTGATACGCGCTCAATATCGACTCTGCTGAGCCTAAGCACAAGCCTTCCGTCCTTTGACAGTATCTCCTTCACGCCCGCGCGCGCGGCCTTTGCCCGCAACAGCGCGACAGTGCAAAGCGAATTGACTTCCCTGGGCGGCTCCCCGAAGCGGTCTATTATCTCGTCCATCAGGTCGTCAAGATCCTCCTCGGTGCGTATGGCCGCAATGCGGCGGTAGAGGTCCATGCGCTGCTTGCCGGAGTGGACGTAGGTTTCCGGAATGCTTGCCGGCACCGGGAGGTCGGCCAGGCACTCGCTTATTTCCTGGGGCGGCTCCTCGCCGCGCTCCTCGGCCACGGCGTCCTCGAGAAGGCGCAGGTACATATCGTAGCCGACGCTCATCATATTGCCGGACTGCTCCGCGCCCAATATGTTCCCCGCTCCCCTTATTTCCAGG
Source organism: Oscillospiraceae bacterium (assembly GCA_050944055.1). GTDB lineage: Bacteria > Bacillota > Clostridia > Oscillospirales > Oscillospiraceae > JBMNQI01. Next base: position 2,562 of record JBMNQI010000075.1, read on the forward strand.
TCGCGCATCGCTATTTTGAAGCCCGAGCCGAATTCGGCGAATTCGCGTATGGCTGACAGGCGCTTGGCGGCCACCTCGGTGAGCACCTTGCCGCGGCGGTAGGTAAAATACGCGTACGCCCGGCGGGACGAGCGCCCTACGCGGCCCCGTATCTGGTGCAGCTGCGCAAGGCCCAGGCGGTCGGCGTCCTCGATTATGAGCGTGTTTACGTTCGGAATGTCTATGCCTGTCTCTATTATCGTAGTGCAGACCAGGACCTGCACCTCGCCCTCCGTCATGCGGCGCATCACTTCCGAAAGCTCCTCCTCGGACTGCTTCCCGTGGGCGACAGCCACGGTGAGGCCGGGCAGCTCGCGCCGGAGTGCGGCGGCGCGCTTTTCTATGCTCTCTACACGGTTATGCAGGTAGTAAACCTGCCCTCCTCTTGCGCACTCGCGCCTAATCGCGTCGAGTATGACGGATGAATTGTACTCCAGCACGTAGGTCTGCACGGGGTAGCGGTCCGAGGGCGGCTCCTCGATTATGCTCATGTCGCGTATGCCGCTGAGCGCCATATTGAGCGTCCGCGGAATCGGGGTCGCCGTCAGCGTAAGCACGTCGACGTTTTTCGTCATCTCCTTGAGGTGCTCCTTGTGCGACACGCCGAAGCGCTGCTCCTCGTCGACGACGACAAGCCCGAGTTTTTTAAAAACTATGTCCTTTTGAAGCAGGCGGTGCGTGCCTATGACAATGTCGCATTCTCCTGAAGCCAGGGCGGAAATCGATTTCTTTATCTGCGCGGAACTGCGGAAACGCGATAAAACCTCTATCCGGACGGGCATACCGGCAAACCGGCGCGAGGCGGTGACATAGTGCTGCTGAGCGAGCACGGTGGTGGGAGCGAGTATCGCCGCCTGATAGCCTTCAAGTATGCATTTCATAATGGCCCGGAAGGCGACCTCCGTTTTCCCGTAACCGACGTCGCCGCAGAGCAGGCGGTCCATAGGCACCGGCTTTTCCATGTCGGCTTTTATCTCCGAGGCGCAGCGGAGCTGGTCGTCCGTTTCTATATACTCGAAGCTGTCCTCAAACTCCGCCTGCCAGACGGAATCGGGCGAAAAAGCTATGCCCTCTATTTTCTGGCGCTCGGCGTAAAGCGCGATAAGCTCTCTGGCAAGGTCCCGCGCTGCGGCCTTGGCGCGGGACTTGGTGCGCGTCCACTCCACGCCGCCCAGTTTATTGAGGCGGACGGCCGAATCCTCGCCCCCGCCTATATATTTGGACACCATGTCGAGCTGGAGGGCCGGAACGTACAGGCTGTCCGTCCCGGCGTACTGGATTTTCATGTAGTCCTTTTCAACGCCGTCCACTACGAGGCGCGTGACCTCCACGAAGCGGCCGATGCCGTGCAAATCGTGCACGACGAGGTCGCCGGGGGTCAGCTCCATATAGCTCGATATTCTTTTTCTGCCGGAATCCTTTTTTTGGCGGACGGTTCTTCGCCTCGGCGCGGGCATAAGCTGCCCCTCCGAAATGGCGGCTAGGCGAATCGAGGGCAGCTCAAAGCCCGCTGACAGCGAGCCGATGATTATGCGCAGGCGGCTCGCGGCCGCCTCCTCCGGATTTGCGGCGGCGTTCTGCCTTACGCGCCGCGAGGCAGGCGCCTCCCGCGGCAGGCTTTCGCCGGCCGGCAGTATGTCGCGCAGCTTTTCCGCCCGCTCCTCGTCGCCCGCGAGGACGCATACCTCGAAGCCTTCCTCAAGATAGCGCGAAATATCGCTTCTGGCGGTCTCCAGGCTGCCGCCGTAGCCGGGCAGCTGCTTGGCCGTCAGGCTGAGGAGCGTTCGCGGGCGCAGCGGGTATTCGCCGGATATGAAGCTGTCCGCCATTATGACCGGGTAGTCACCAAGCCTTGAAAAGAGAAGCTCCGGGTCAAGAAAGAATTCCGTGTTCTTCTTGTCAATGCGCCCGCTCTCGAGCAGGGACTTTATGTCCTCCCTGAGCTGCCAGACGTAGTTATCCGCCCTCTGGCGCACGCGCCCCGGCTCCATTATGACGATTGCGGCGTCAAACGGGATGTAGTCCGCGCCGCAGAAAAACTCGGGATAGTATTCGGAGAATTTCGTGTCGTTCGCTCCAGCTTCCATCTCAGCGGCCGGCGTGATAAGCGCCTCGCCGACGTCCTCCGTGCGCCTCTGCGTCCCCGTGTCGAAAAGCCCCATCAAGTCAATTTCGTCGCCGAAAAACTCAACGCGTACGGGGCTTCCGAGCGCCGGCGAGAATATGTCCACTATTCCGCCTCTTACGGCGAATTCGCCGCGGTTTTCAACGGTATCGACCCTGGCATAGCCCATCTGCGCGAGTTTGTCCGCGATGGCCGAGGGCTGCGCCTCCTGCCCGCTTCGCAGAACAAACGAGCTGTTGCGCAGTTTATCCGGGGGCGCTGCCCGCTGTATTAGCCCGTCTGCGGTGGCGACTACGAGCGGCGGCGACGAGCCTTCATACAGCGCCAGGGACGACAATGTAGCCAGGCGGCGCCTTTCATAGTGCATAGAGCCCGCTTCAACCTCGAAAAAGCGGAACTCGCGGGAATAGAGCCGGAGCGGGCTTACGCCCGTGAGCGTAAAAAGGTCGCCGGCCATGCGCTCGGCCTCGCCTTCGTCGGCGCAGACGGCGAAAACCGGCCGCCCGGTGCGCGCGTAAACCGCGGCGGCCGTGAGCGCCCGGTGGATATGGCCGAGCCCTCCCAGCACCGCAGGAAGCTTACCCGCCTCAAGCGCCCCGAGCAGCTCGGCAAAAACCGGTTCGGCCGATATTTTATTAATCAGAGATACCATATTCGTTCCTGAGCTTCCGATTATGTTACGTGAAGTACATGACTATACGGGCAATCCCCGGAAAAAGGGGATTGCCTTTAAATCTTTATTTTCCCCGGCAATCCGGGCCGGCGCGCCCGGATTAATCAAAATCCGCTATGCGCCCGCCGGAGCCCAGGCTGCGCATAAGTGATTTAAGCGAATCAAGGTCGCTCTCGTTGTTGTCGAGAAGCAGGTTCGCCGTGAGGCCGTTTATATACGGTTCAAGCTCCGTCATGAGGCTGCCCGCGTCAAGCGCGCCCCCGTAGACGTTCACCGGGACGTACACATAGCCGTATTCGGCAAGCGATTCACTCAGCGCAAGCCGCGAGCGCGTCATCAGGACGCCGTCGAGAGCGTCGTTGAATTCTTCGGCCCCGTCATGCGTTTCGGCGTCCGTGCCTATGAGGTGGCCGCGGGCATATATCTGGCGTACAAGGCCGGGATTATCAAGCACGCTCTGCGCGTCTGTAAAGAAGACGGCGGAAGCCTGCCTGCTTTCAAGGTAGTCGAGGAAGTCCTCCGCAGCGGGGCCGAGCGGGCCTTTCACGCAGACGCGCAGGCTGAGCGTGCGGGGCTGCGCCGTGGGCGTCGGCGTGGGGCGCTGCGTGCCGCCGGTCGGCCTGGTTGGAGAGGCGGCGGGCGGGTCTGTCACCGTTATACCCGTCCATTCCTCATAGCGCGATTTCATCATGTTTCGCGCGGCCGATACAAAGGCCTGGTCCGAGAGGACCGCGGCTCCGCTCTTAATCCGCAGGAGCGGGCCGAAATCCGTCTTCAGGTATGAATAGGTCAGGCCGAAATAATTGCAGACAAGGTCGAGAGGCAGGTATACCTTACCGTCGCGCGAAATGGCGGAGCCGGTCAACTTCACACCGTCGCCGTCGTAGCAGGTGGCGGCGCCGAGATCGAAGACGAGGCGGGAATTGCCCGAAAACACGGTAACCGAATTGAGCGTGCCGCTGTAGAAATAGTTTACTCCGAGCCCCTCGTTGTATACGCTGCCGGGGACGTAGAGGCCGCCCGAGGAGATTGGCGTATAGACGCCGAGTTCAAGCAGGCTGTCGTTCACGGCCACGAAATACGGGCTTGAGGCGCTTACGCGGCCGGAAAAAGGCAGGGTAAAAATAAGCAGCGCCGCGCAAAGCGCCGTTATTAAACCGCGTTTTTTCACTTCGCCGCCTCCTTTTTAAACCCGTTATTAATATGAGAACGCTTCACACGTTCCGAAGAACCCGCACTAATATAATATATATGATTTTTATGAAAAGTCAATTTCAGGATAAACGGGCTTTCCATGTTAATTATATTCCGAAGTATTAAAAACGGGGCAAAAGCCTGTTAAAGGGCCGTTATCCGGCCATTAAGGCAGTTTTATTGAAAAAAAGCGGGTTTGGACGGAAAAAACTTCCGCCGGCCTTCGCCGCCGCGTTCTTCCGGGGCGGCCTTGCGCCTTACGCCTGCGCCGATAAGCAAACCCGGCACGCTTAACCAAAGGCGGGCTTAACGCATAGATTATGGTGGAATAAGTTTTGGAGGTTATAAAATGGAGCAGGAATTGCGTTTTTTTCTCGGCGCCAACACCCCGAACGGGTTTTATTCCCTATACGACGAACTGCACAAAGGGTTGGGAACGGCGGAGCAGACAGCCGGCAATAAGCGCCCGCCCCGCCGCATATACATAATCAAAGGCGGCCCGGGCTGCGGAAAATCCTCGTTTATGAGGCGGCAGGCCAAGCTCGCCCGGGAAAGAGGCCAGCATACGGAGGTCATTATCTGTTCCGGAGACCCCGGCTCGCTAGACGCGGTGCTGCTGCCGGAAAAAGAGATAATCTTTACCGACGGGACCGCGCCGCACGTGATTGAACCGCGCTACCCGGGCGCGGCCGAGGTTTACCTGGACCTGGGGCGCTTCTACGACGCGGACGCCCTTAGCCTTAAGCGGGCGGAGATACAGAGGATAACCGACGCTTACCGCGCCAAATTCTCCCTGGCCTACAGCTGGCTGGCCGCCGCCGGGCATCTTTATCGGGCCATACGAAGCGAAGCCGCGACGCCGGAATTCATCGCGAAGGCCGAGAAACGGGCCAGGGGAATTATAAAGCGCGAGCTGCCGCGCAGGGCACAGGCGCGCGGGCAAATCACCAAGCGCTTTCTCGGGGCGTTCTGCAGCCTCGGGTTCTACGAGATGTGGGACACGGCCTCTGCGCTCTGCCCGCGCATTTACGAGCTGCGCGACTCTTTCGGCATTTCCTCATACATGCTGCAGCCTATCGCGGAGGCGGCGCTCGGCGCCGGCCTCAACATCATATACTGCCCCGACCTGCTCTTCCCGGACAGGCCGGAGCATATCCTCATACCCTCGCTCGGGCTCGGATTCGTCACTTCGCGGCCGGAGTGCCAGTACCGGGGCGACGCTTACCGCAGGGTGCGCGTAAGCGAAATGAGCGGCGCCGGCGGGCTTCGAGCGCTGCGAAGGCAGGCTTTGTCCCTCTCCGAGACGGCGGCGTCCGTGCTGCGCGAGGCCAACGAGCTGCACAACGAGCTTGAGCGCGAGTACAACGCGCACGTGGACTTCGCCGGGGTCTACGCCCTGGCCGAAACTTTCTGGGAATAGGACGCAGGCGTTAACGAATACATCGAAACGGGCGGGCTGCCTGAAGCGGGCGGCCCGCCCGTTTTTGCGCGGCGGGGCCCGCGGGCGGAAGTCCCAATGTTACGTTTTTATTACAAAAAATTCGCAGAAATTGACATGCGAGGAAGCGGGTGGTAAAGTCTAAATTGTAATAACATGTCGGATAAATGCGTCCAAAGTTATGCAGAAGATTTCATAAATAATTATTTAGGAGGTAAATATTGAAAAATCTCAAGAAACTGCTTGCGGTTACTCTTGCTGTGCTGATGATACTCGGCACCATGGCAATCGCGAGCGCGGCGTACAGCGACTTCAC
>JBMNQI010000076.1:0-8292 GCA_050944055.1 Oscillospiraceae bacterium
CAATGTCAATATAATATTATACGTTCCTTAGTAAATGTTTCCAAAGCCGCCGGCGGCTGAAAAAAGGCTCTTGCATCGCAGCGGTTGATTTTTAGCGAAATTAACCTAGCTTCCATTGATTTCCCGGAAACCAGGGTTTAGAATGGAGCTGATTAAAAAGGGGAAAAGGTCTCCGGACGCCCTCCGGAGACCTTCAATCCCGCGTTTTCATTGCCGCGCATTTTTCACTTAAGTTCTTTATCGTTCGTAAGGTCCCCGTCCCCGTAAACAGGTATGGCTTCGCCGAGAAAAGTCGGTTTCGGCTTGAACATCGCATAGAGGAAATCCTTGTTCCTCGCCAGGACCTCCCTCATTTCACGATAAGCTTCGCCACCGTAGGTTCTAGACGTTGCGTCGACGCCGTAGGCCTCAAGGCCGAGCTTCTTGGCGATATGTAGAGCGCGGTACAGATGATATTTCTGCGTGACTATAATTATCTTCTCCGCCTTAAATATATCCCGCGCCCTGTACAGACTCTCGTAAGTTGAAAACCCGGCGTGGTCCATGAAGACGTCCCGGGAGGGTATACCCGCGTCAATTGCGGCCTGCTTCATGACGTTGACCTCGTCGTAATGTATACGCCCGTGGTCGCCGCTCATCAGCAGCTTCGGCGCAGCGCCTTCTTCATAGAGACTTATGCCGGTTTGCAGCCTGTCGCTGAGCATGTAGCTCGGGTACTGCGAATACACCATACAGCCCAGGACAAGTATGCAGTCGACATCGCCGAGGGCCCGGGCCTCCTCCCGACTTATAATCCTGCCCTTTGCCGACGCTATGACATAGCTGTTTATGCCGAAAACGCAGGCCGCTCCCAAAGAAATAAGTATAAGGAAGGCCGGCAGAATTTTCTTAATAAGCTTTTTCTTCTTCATAGCCGCTCCTCTGTTTAGTGATATTCCTGTTTACAGAATGGCATTCTGTGCACAGGGAACGTTATTCCGGGCGTCGCGATGGTTTAAGAAGTTTATGGTATTATGCAAGTAATCCGTATATTATATCATAATAATAATTAATAAAGCGAAATTTCTGTTAAATCTTATTTCGCCCGGCAACGATTTTTAAAAATCCAGTTGTAATTTGGCAAAATATTGTATAATATAATCTGGATTTATATACAAAGTTAGGAGAATATGATGGACAGAGAAGTTGACAAAGCCGTAAGAAGATCCCGCTGGTCCTGGTATTTTTATGATTTCGGCAACTCCGCTTACGCCTCGGTCGTTCTATTGGCTGTTTATTCCGCTTTTTTTAAGAACGTGGTCGTCGGCGGAGCCAGAGGCACGCACCTTTGGGGCATTTCCGTAGGAATAGCCGCGGTCCTCGTCGCTGTGATTTCGCCCATACTGGGTACGATAGCCGATTTCACAAGAGCAAAAAAGAAGTTCCTGCTGTTATTTACTGCAGTATCCATCATTTTTACGGCCATGCTCTTCTTTGTAGGCGAGGGCGATGTATTTGCGGGCATGCTCTTCTTCATACTGGCCGAGATAGGCTATCGCGCGGCCCAGGTGTTCTATGACGCTTTGCTCACTGATGTGTCCACACCCGAATCCATTGGCTTCGTATCCGGCAAGGGCTGGGCTGTAGGCATGGTCGGCGGCATAATCGCGCTTCTCATAGTGCTCGTACCCATAAAGCTGATAGGAAACGATGCAATACCCTTCTCTTTTCTAATTACCGCCCTGTTTTACTTCCTGTCCGCCATACCGACGTTCCTCTGGGTCAAAGAGGTAACCGAGCCTGAAAAGCTCCCGGAGGGCGAAAAAACAATAGTCCACGCTTTTAAGAAGCTGGCGCAGACCTTCCGGGATGTCAAACACTATGTCGAGTTCATAAAATACATGATCGCATTCCTCATTTATAACGACGGCATCATGATGCTGATGGACTTTGCCGCAATAATCGGGGCGACACTCTTCGGAATAGAGCAGACCCAGCTCATAATATTCGTTATACTTATACAGCTTTCCGGAACCTTCGGCGCCCTGCTTTTCGGCAATATATCGGACAAAAAGAACAGCAAGCTGGCCGTTATTGTTTCGATCATTATCCTGCTTTGCGCGATCATAGGACTTTACTTTGTAAGGAGCACAATAGGCTTCTTTGTCGTCGGCTTTGTCGCGGGCTTCTCGCTCTCCGGAGCCCAGGCTGTCAGCCGCACCATGGTAAGCCAGCTGGCTCCTTCCGACAAAACCACTGAGTTTTACGGTTTTCTTTCGGTTGCCGGGCGCACATCCACTTTTGTCGGCCCGCTGGTTTTCGGCACAATTTCGTACAGGGCGAATAACTGGTATCTGAATCACGGGTTTGCCGCGGCTGTGGCGGAGCAGAGGGGAATACTGTGGGCGGTGGGCTCAATTATAGCCTTCCTTTTCGTTGGCTTGCTGATACTTCTGCTTGTCAAGCGCAGCGCGCTGACGAGGAACAACGGAAACTAAAGACGGAGTGAGCCGGAGGCCGCACGAGGACTGTGCGGCCTTTTTTTACCCGGCAAAAGTCGCCGTACAGCCGCCTTGACCGCAAAATACTTAAATGCTAAAATGTTAATAAAGTTTGTAGAACCGGAACACTGTTTTTTAGGAGAACCCGAATATGAAGACGCTGTTTTTAGAATGCGGCATGGGGGCGGCCGGGGATATGCTCGCCTCGGCCCTGCTGGAACTGTGCCGGGACAAGGAGAAGGTCTTACACGATTTAAACGCGGCGGGCATACCGGGCGTTCGCATTTCTGCTGAGAATTGCGTAAAATGCGGAATAACAGGAACCCGGTTCCGTGCCCTCGTCGACGGGTGTGAGGAGCGCTCGGAGGACGTCCATGAGCACGCTCACGGACATGATTGCGAACATGAGAATATTCATGACCATTTCCATAAGCACGGCCACGAACGCGTACACGAGCATGATCATGAGCACTCGACCTTAGGCGGGATACTGGAAATGATAGGTTCTCTTAAAGTCTCGGACAAGGTGAAAAATGACGCCGCGAATGTGTACAGAATCTTAGCCGAGGCTGAAGGCGCCGTGCACGGGCGCGCCGCGGGCGACATACATTTCCACGAGGTGGGAACGGCGGACGCAATTGCGGACATTGTCGCGGTTTCGATGCTTATGGAACACATATCGCCCGACAGAGTTTTAGCTTCCCCAGTGCACGTAGGCAGCGGGAAGGTGCGCTGCGCGCACGGCATACTGCCGGTTCCGGCCCCGGCGACGGCTCTGATATTGCAGGACGTGCCGATATACTCTTTGGGCATTCAGGGCGAGCTTTGCACGCCGACGGGGGCCGCGCTGCTCAAATACTTTGTCCAAAGCTTCGGCAGCATGCCCGTAATGAGCGTGAAAAGCATAGGCTATGGAATGGGGGCAAAGGATTTCGAGGCCGCCAACTGCCTGAGGGCCTTCTTGGGCGAAACCGGGGACGAGGGAGGACGTGTAGCTGAGCTCTGCTGCAATCTGGACGACATGACGCCGGAGGCTATTGGCTATGCGCAGGAGCTGCTGTTTGAAAACGGCGCGCTCGACGTCTACACCATACCGGCCGGCATGAAGAAGGGCCGCCCGGGAGTACAGCTTTGGTGCATGTGCCGCGAGGCCGACGTTGAAAGGATGAAGTCTCTGATATTCCGCCATACAAGCACATGGGGAATAAGGCTCTATGAGCCGAAACGCTTTGTTCTCGAGCGCAGGACGGAGACAATGGAAACAGAATACGGGCCTGTACGCGTCAAATCCGCCGAGTTTAATGGCGTAAGCAAATCCAAAGCCGAATACGAGGATATTGCCCGCATTTCCCGCGAACAAGGCGTTTCCCTAAGCGAGGCGAAATATTTATTGTCTATCGAATAGGGGGAGCGATAATGGAGGAGCACAAGCACATAAAAGACGGCAGCGAAGAACTCACTCATACGCACAAGCATCCGCATACGCAGACAAGGAATGTTATAAACAGGCTCTCAAGGGCCATAGGCCATCTGGAATCGGTAAAGCGCATGGTGGAAAGCGGCCGCGACTGCTCCGAGGTGCTTATACAGCTTGCCGCCGTGCGTTCGGCCCTCAACGGCGCGGCGAAGGTTATACTCAAGGATCATATCGAACACTGCCTGTACGAAGCCGCGCAGAATGAAGATACGCGGCCGTTTGACGAGCTGTGCAGCGCGATAGATACCTTCATGTAGAATAACCCCCGCCCCGGCTTGCGCCGCCCCCGGCAGGAATAATATAATCTCTGAATAGTTAAACCGGTCGGGGGGTTATGTCATGCACATGGCGGACGCGCTTTTATCGCCTGCTGTCGGCGTCTCGATGTATGCCGTAAGCGCCGGAGCCATAGCATATTCGGCCGCGAGAGTAAGAAGGGATGAGCTCTGCGAAAAGAAGCTGCCGGTCATGGCTGTGACCGGGGCTTTCGTGTTCGCCGCGCAGATGATAAACTTCACAATCCCGGCAACGGGCTCAAGCGGCCATATAGGGGGAGGCATTCTCCTTGCCGCCATGCTGGGCTCTTTCCCGGCGCTGCTTTCGCTCGCGTCCGTTCTCTTAATACAGTGCCTCATCTTCGCGGACGGGGGCCTGCTGGCACTGGGCTGCAATATCTTCAATATTGGAATTGTCCCGTGTTTTATCGCATATAACCTGATTTTTAAGCCCATATTGAGAAAACGCGTAAGCCGGATGAGAATAACCGCCGCCAGCGTCCTGTCCGCTGTGGCCGGCCTGGAGTTAGGTTCGCTTTGCGTCGTCCTGCAGACGATGATAAGCGGCGTAACCGCTCTGCCATTCGGCACTTTCTCAGCCCTGATGCTGCCTATACATCTGGTTATCGGGCTGGTGGAGGGCGCTATTACGGCGGCAGTCGTCTGCTATGTCTATACGATAAGGCCGGAGATACTGGAAGCTTCTCTCGGAGCCGCAGACGAGGGGAAGAGCATAAACCTGAAAAAACCCGTCATAGCGTTTGCCGTTTTAGCCCTGCTTGCAAGCGGGGCTCTTTCGCGCTTCGCCTCACCGAACCCGGACGGCTTGGAATGGGCGCTTAAAAAGACAGTTCCCGCCGGAATCACGGCGCAGGGAACGGTTTACGATACCGCCGAGTCCTTACAGGCAAAGTCGGCGTTAATGCCGGACTATGAGTTTCCGGACGCGGATGAGGACGGTTCGGCAGCGTCCGCTCCGGCAGCCGGTATACTGGGGAGCGCGATGACATTCGCCCTGGCAGGCGCCGCGGGACTTATAATCTCAAGGCTGAAAAAGAAAAAGACAGCCGGAAAATGAAATTGTTCGGGATGCGGGCAAGTCAGGGAATCGCCCAGGCCGAGGGAAACGTCAAAGCGGGCCGTACTGCCTGGCCGGCTCGTATAGTCAGCCAAAAGAGAGGAAGAAAATGGCCGATATTAAAAGCGCGGTTGGGGAAATCTACTCGCTTGAGCAGCTTTCGGGCATGTCAAGCTTTTTACACAGACGGCACGCTCTAGTAAAAATCATTGCGACTCTTGTTTTTATTATTGCCGTGGCCTCTTTTAACCGTTATGAGATAGGCGCGCTTGTCCCTTACGTGTTTTATCCGGCGGTTCTCTCCGCGATTTCGGGAACAGCATGGAAGCTGCTGGTTAAACGCATGGCTCTGGCGCTGCCTTTTGTGCTTCTTGCAGGCCTGCCGAATATTTTTATCGACCGGGCAGCCGCGCTTCGCCTCGGAGGCTTTGCCGTTTCATACGGAGCGATATCCTTCCTCTCTCTTTTCTTACGCTCCTTCCTATGCGTGGCCGCCGTTTTGCTTCTTGCCGCCACAACGCCGCTTTGGGAGCTTACGCACCAGCTGCGAAGGCTGCGCGTGCCGGAAATTTTCATAACTGTTTTCGAGATGACATATCGGTATGTTGGCACGCTAATATCGCAGGCTTATACCATGCATACGGCGTATATGCTAAGGAGTTTTAAAGGAAGCGGACTAAGCATAAAGCATGCTGGCAGCTTTTTGGGGCAGATGCTCGTGCGAAGCTTCGACAGGGCCGAGCGGGTTTACGCCGCGATGAGATGCAGGGGCTACGCTTTAAACGGGAATATGCGAAAAAGCCGTCCCTTTGATAGAGCTGACTTTTTGTTTCTGGCAGCCGCCGCCATATTCTGCGTCGGTTTGCGTATGGTCAATATCCAGGCGCTCTGGCAGAGGCTTTGGGAGGTCTTTTTTTGTTAGAGATACGGAATCTGACGGTTGACTATCCGGGCGGGATAAGTGCGTTAAAAAATATTTCGTTCACTGTCGCGGACGGGGAAAGCGTCGCAATAATCGGGGGCAACGGGGCGGGGAAGACCACTCTGCTCCTCGCCATTGTCGGCGTCGCCGCCGCGCGCTCGGGCAGCGTTATTGTGGATGGGATTACACTTGATGAAAAAACGGCCGGCGAAATCCGCCGGAAAGTCGGGCTTGTGTTTCAGAATCCGGACGACCAGCTTTTCATGCCGCTTATTTATGACGACGTGGCCTTCGGGCTCAGAAACTGCGGACTGAGTGAGGAGGAGATTGCGGGGCGAATAGACAGGCTGCTCTCGGAGCTCGGCATTTCACATCTTGCGCAAAGGTCATCCCTGCGCCTTTCGGGCGGTGAAAAGAGAACGGCCGCCATAGCGAGCGCCCTGAGCATGGAGCCTTCTATATTGATGCTCGACGAACCCACGGCTTATCTCGACCCCAGGTCGCGCCGCAGGCTGTTAGCGCAGCTGAGCGCATTTGCGCATACAAAGCTAATAGCGACGCATGACGTTGAGTTTGCCGGCAAGCTCTGCGGCCGCGCGATTTTTCTGAAAAACGGCGAAATTGCCGCCGACGGCGGGCTCCGGGAGCTTCTCAGCGACGAGGTCTTTATGGAGGATTTCGGCTTATAAGCCAGGCGGCCGGAACGCATGCGGTTTACATAAAATACAGAAAGAGTTTCTAATCCCCTAATATAAGAAGGGCTGCCGGCACAGGCCGGCAGCCCATTAAAATTGCTGCGAAGCGGCGCTCTGTCTGCCCGAGGGCAGGCTATACACCGGTTCTATCAGAAAATATACCTGTCATCGCCGTAGTTTTGCATCTCCATCATAAGAAGCATGAAGCAATAGAGAGCTTCCGGACCCATGCTTTCCGCCAGATTGGAGAGCAGGCTCCCCGTCGGCGTCTTATCGGAGACGGACGACACATATCCTGCTCTTATATCCAGCCCGCAGTAGCCCATAACCCTTTCCACGTAGGCACGCGTCTCCTCATAAGGAGGTATGCCGCCGTAGCTTTGCACGCTGCCGGGCCCGGCGTTGTAGGCGGCAAGGGCCAGCTCCGTGCTGCCGTCAAAAAGGTCGAGCATCTGCCGCAGGTATTTAGCGCCGCCCATTATGTTCTGCACAGGGTCGTAAGCGTCTGTTACGCCGAGAGATTTCGCCGTGCCGGGCATAAGCTGCATGATGCCCATCGCCCCGCAGGGCGAGGTTGCATTAGGATTGAAGTTCGATTCGGCCCTGGCAACGGCCTTGAGAAGGCCGACGGGCAGGCCGTATTTTTCCGCGGCCGCCTCGAAAACGGCGTCAAGATCGGCCGCTTCGCTCATGCACGCGTTAAGCGTATCGGAAAAACTTAAGCCGCTGCAGGAACCGATAAAACAGTCCCGGCCGGACAAAGCGGAGTTTATTGAACCTATGCCGTTTATATACATGCTATCACCCCGACATAAGTTATATCGCATCATCCGCGCCGGTAATTTAATAGAAATTTCAGTAATCGAGATACTCGGGCATTTTTCCGGGGTAGTTTTCGGTCAACTCCTTCCAGCCGGCCGGAAGCACGGCTTTTTTGCACACTGGGCCTCCGTGGTCGCCTCCGCCGAGGTAGGCCGTGCCCCAGTCGCGCCCGCCGACAACGATGAACATATGGTCTGTGTTCCAGAAAAGGCGCGCGGAATGCTCAAGGTCGGGAGCGGGGAATATGAGCCCCTCGCGGGGGTGGTTGTTTCCGATGGCCGCGCGCGGAATCTCCGCACTGGGGCGGCGGTTGTATTCGAGAATATAATTTAGAATATCTTTCTTAGTGTAGCCGGCCTTGGCGAAGAGGCGTGCGTTCTCCGGCGGCAGCACGAGCATGACGCCCACGTCGAAGCCCCCGTGCCACAGCTTGCAGCAGCTGCCCAGCGTCGCGCTGACGCTTACGGTCTGAAGCTGGGTGTGCTCGCTGGGCCAGAACAGGGTTACGCAGGAGTCCTCCTTACCAAAGCCGAAATCAGTCTG
>JBMNQI010000077.1:0-8226 GCA_050944055.1 Oscillospiraceae bacterium
GCCGGGTCGTCCGGCACATTGTGCGAAAACGAGATCCCCAAATCGCAGTCGCCGTCCGAAATGCTGTGGTAGACTGAATCCATCTTACTGTAAGGGCATACGTCAATCGAAAAGCCGATTTTAGGATATTTTGAGGCAAAGCGCCCGTAGGCAGGCGCAATAATCTGGAAGTAAAGATGCGGCCCCATCAAGGTAAGGCTGCCCGTAACCCCGGCCGCCGCGCTTCGCACCCGTTGGTACATTTTTTCCCAGCCGGCCACCACGGGTGATGCCTCCTGCATCAGGACATGTCCGACGTCTGAAAGCTGAAGCGAATACTTCATCCTGACAAAAAGCGGAGCCCCGATCTCATCCTCCAGCTTTAATATAGCCCGGCTCATAGTCGTCGGATGTATGAAAAGTGCAGAGGCGGCCTTTGAAAAATTCAGATATTTCGCAGCCGCGAGAAAATACGTCAGCTGTTCGACCGTCATATACGTATACACCTCGCCATTAATCATTGCTTAGGATTATATGTTAATTCTGACGACAATACAATACGCAAGGCGCAGAGAATGAATATTTATTTTCGCTTTACCCAGCGAGTGCCCAGAGTATATTATTAATGTACTTATTATAAAGGAGGGCACTGAATATGAAGAAATTGCGGGCGCAGCCTCAGCCGGAAATCAGTACGCCTCGGCAATCTCAGTAATATTTGTCAAACTACACTAATAAAAAGGGGACACAGGTTTTGGACTATTTTGACTACTGTAAAATCCACGCAGTGCCTGAATGGCCGTACCCAGTCGAGTACGGCGAGGAGGAGCGCGACTCGGCCGACGTGCTTATAATAGGCGGCGGCCTTGCGGGCTGTTTTGCCGCCATACACGCGGCGCGGCGCGGCAAAAAGGTAATCATACTTGAAAAGGGCGCGACTGTTCGCTCCGGAGCCGCGGGAGCGGGAATTGACCACTGGATGTTCTGCGCCACCAACCCGGCCTCGCCCATTGGCCCTGACGAGATGATGAAGATCTTTGAGGGCCGCGACCCGTTCGAGGCCCGCCACCTCCTCTACATAGTCCTTAACGAGGCGTACGAATCGCTGCTTGACCTTGAAGAGATGGGCGTCAGGGTGCGTGATACAAACGATGATTTCAAGGGCGCGCCCTTCCGCGACGAAAAATCCAAGCTGCTTTTTGCTTACGACTACGATGGGAGATACTGCATCAGAATATTCGGCGCAAAGCTTAAGCCCGCGCTGTACAGGGAGCTGCGCCGCCTTGGAGTTAAAATCCGCGACCGTACGATGGCGACGATGCTGCTTACGGAGGGCGGCGAGCAGAGCGGGCGCGTCATCGGAGCCACTGCCGTCAACACACGTACAGGGCGTTTCGGCGTATATACGGCGAAAGCGACTGTGCTGTCAACCGCAAAGCCGCTGCGTCTCTGGGAATTCGGTTCTGAGCGCGTAGGTTCTTACTCGGCGCACGACGACCCGAACTGCGCAGGCGACGGCGATGTCATGGCCTACAGGGCAGGCGCGCAGCTTGTAATGATGGAACGCACCGGCCCGTCGAGCGGCAGTTACCGCTATCCTGCCTACGGCACGGGCAATGCCTCCAACACCTGGTACCCGGCCAATATGGTTGACGCGGACGGCAAGCCCATCCCTTGGCTCGACCGCGACGGGAATGTCGCGGAAACCGTGGAGCAGCGGGGCCGCTGCGCGCCCGGGCAGAAAATGTTCCTGCCGCACGGGCCGCAGGCGTATGAACACCGCGGGTATTCATGGCCTGCCGACCTGCCCGAGCGAATCAGGAAGGGCGAATTCAAGCTTCCGTTCTACGCCGATCTTACAACGATGCCCCGCGACGAGCGCGAGGCAATATTCGGGCTCATGATAGGCAATGAGGGCAAGACGCGCATACCCGTATTTAAAGCCCTGACCCAGGCGGGCTTCGACCCGGAAAAGGATATGCTCCAGGCGAATATAACCCCTCCGGAATATGCAGGCTTAAACGCCAACTACTGGGGCATGAATTTCCCCGGGAGCAACAGCGTCAACGTGCGGGAGGTCGCCTTCTTCAATTACGGCGGCCTCAAGGTGGGCTGGGACCTCGGAACGAGCCTTCCCGGCCTCTATGCCGCCGGAAACCAGGCTGCAGGCGTCGAGGGGGCTTCGACCGCCGCCGCCCTCGGCCGGTACTGCGGGCGCCAGGTCGCACATTTCTGCGAAACTGCATGTTTAATCCAGCCGAGCGAGGCGCAGATACTGGCCGAGAAAGAAAGAGTTTACGCACCGCTTAAAACGCCTAACATCTTCGGATGGAAGGAGATACAGATAGGGCTTTGCCGCATTATGCAGGAGCATGTCGGCTCAACCAAGTCGAAGGAAATACTCGAACTGGGCCGCTGGTGGCTAGAGTCAGTTAGGGAAAACGAGCTGAAAAACGTTCGCGTCGAAAATCCGCATGACCTTGTCCGCGCGCTTGAGTGCGAGGTCAGGCTGACGGCCGGCGAAATCATAATCGAAAGCTCGCTTGCCCGGGAAGGCAGCTCCATTCCGCTCGACTTCCACCGCCTGGATTTTCCCGAGCCTGTGCCGCCCGAGCAGGACAGTTATATATCCGTAAATATGGAAAACGGCAGGCCTAAAGCCTCCCGTGTGAAACGAGGCTGGTGGCTTGAAGACAGCAGCTACCGGGAGATGTATGAGAAATACTCACTGCGCGACGATATGGAGGCCGTAAAATGAAAGCATATATGATTCCCAACCCAATGACTCCCTGCACACCCGTTACGTTCGACGAAACTAAATGCATTGGCTGCAACATCTGCGTCGAGGTCTGCCGAACAGACGTGTTTGTTCCCAACCCGGAAAAAGGCAAGCCGCCAATCGTCCTTTACCCGGACGAATGCTGGTTCTGCGGCTGCTGCGTCGAGGACTGCCCGGTTGAGGGAGCCTCCAAGTTCCACCATCCGCTTAATCAGAAGATAGCCTGGAAGCGCAAGGAGACGGGCGAAATCTTCCGTGCGGGCATGGAGAACGCTCCCCCGCCAGTGGACAGGGAAGCGTACATCTGATTGTAGCAGTTATGCGGACTGTTCTTCGGCGGCGCTAAGCTTTCCGCGAAGAAAGCGGCAAACATAAGTTGCGGGTATACCGATTAGAAACCAGAAAGCGCTGAACATAGGGCAGACTTGCCCCAGCAGGTTGAGCGCGTGCATCGAGTAGCTCCAAACGCCGAGGCCCAGCCACAGGTTCACGATGCAGCCTACAACGAATTCAAACCCCGTAATTATGCCGCAGGAGCAAATGCATTTGCCGAGCATTCCCATGTTCGGATATTTTCCGTCGACCAGATAAAAGCAGAGCAGACACGCCCCGCCCGTCAGCACCATGGTCCAGTGCGTATAGCCGCGGAACACAACCTCCATTAATCCGTAAAGCGCGCCGCCGATAAAAAAAATGAAAGCGCATTCCCGCCCGCGCATAGAATCACCCGAATTGTAGTTTTTCCCATTCGGGTGTTTCTATGCATCAGTTTTTGTAAGAAATCTATGAACAAGAGGGAGGAGCTTAACAGAAGGCGCATATTATTATAATCATAATTATAAATTATAGCAGCTCTCATTTTTGGGCATGATCATTAAAAATTCAGACTATGCGTGCGGAGAACTGCTATGAACAGGCAAATACAGTTTATTAACCGGCTTATTATCGCGGCGTTTCTGATGACTCTTGCGGACGCTTTTTGCACTGTCGCCGGAATAAGGCTCGGCGTCATAGAAGAAGCCAACCCGATTCTGCGTTCCGCCATGGAATTGGATCCGGTCGTTACGGCTCTGGCCGCCTGCGCATACACCGGGGGCCTGCTCCTGATAGTTTATCGTTTTGGGAACAGATGCCGAACCACTCTGCCTCTGCTTCTGGTATTGTGCGCCGTTAAAGCGGCGGTCATGATTCTGCACGCAGGCTGGATCTTTTCTATGTAAACACGCATCTGGCCGCAGAGGCCGCTCACAAAGCAGCGGCCGCGTGCTGTGTTTTGGGAACGGCGGCTTAGGGATAAGAAGATTAAAATAAAGTCATTCTGCGCTGCCAAAAAACACTTGATAAAACTATCCCAAAGATATATAATAGATTATTAGAGCGCTTCTTTCGGAGAGCGGACGCCAAAAGCGGTCTGCAATCTTCGCGAGTCCGGCAAAAAAGTGAGTACCGCTTGTCCCCTAACCGAGGAAAACCGGCTGAAGCCGGTTTATTTGTTCGCCGCGGGTAATGTGAAAGGAGGGAGTTTCCATATGTCTGTATTAAGAGACGGAATCGTGTTGATTTCCGGGTATGCAAAGCTTCCAGCCAACATTACCTCCGAGGAAATCTTTCATACGGCAGTAGTTGTAGTCCTTGTTGATTTGCAGGTTGGCACCATTGTCAAGGCTGAGTGTTCGACAGTAACAAATGTTGCTAAAGAATTCATCGCTAATCTGATGGTGGGATATAATCTCAGCGACGGTATAGATATGCTGATTCAGCGTATAAACCAGACTTATTACGGGCAGGCAAAAAAAGCAATCATTACGTCAATTAAAATGATATACGCGAAATACCAGGAGATTACAGAAAAAGGCGAGTAAGATCGCCAAATAATTAACGCTGTTTTATCCGGATGGGAGCCTTTTAAAGCTGCCCGCCTCCGGATGGAAGCCGGCAGGTTCGGGATTGACCAATGAGCGGGATCCCGGGTTTTGCCGGCTGTTTTTTTTAGGAGGAAAGCAATTTGAAGAAATTAAGAATAATGCTGCCGTTTATACACTATAAGCTTGAACTTCCCGAGCTCCTGCAGGGAGTTTTGATGATTGCCGTCGGGCTCTCCGCTGTCCCTATACTTGAGGAAAGTCTCGGGTTTTCATATGAAGCCGCGCTGACGGCTGTCGCCATAGCTGAGGCCCTGGGCCTTTTGCACGTCCTGCTCGCCGACCCGGTGGTTCCCGGCTGGATAGCCTCTGCACTGTCGCTCGTGCTTGTCTATCTCGGAGGCTATTCTGCCGGCATAGACTCGATTCACGCTCTGATAGCGCTGCAGCTTACCGTGTCGGCTTTGTTCCTAGTACTCGGAATAACAGGGCTTGCGCATAAACTAATTGCGCTAATACCCCCGTCTTTAAAATCAGGCATACTCTTCGGAGCGGCCATTGCCGCGCTTGCAAGAGTATTCGGCAAAGGCGGCTATTTTTCACAGTATCCTATTTCAATTGCCGCCGGAACAGTGTCGGCGCTGTTTGTCCTCTTCTCCGTAAGCTTTAAGAAAATGAAGGATAAGCGAAGGTTATTTCGGGAAATCGGAAAGTACGGTATGCTGCCGAGCCTGGTCATAGCAATGATCGCAGGCTTTACATCCGGGGAGATAGCGCTTCCGGCGCTTAAATGGGGCCTGATCCCGTTTCGTTTCAGGGAGGTTTATAAAACGGCCAGCGTATTTGCGGTCGGTTTTCCGTCCCTGTCTGAGATACTAAAGGCGGTTCCCACGGCCGTAGCGGTTTACATAATTGCATTCGGGGAAATCATCACGGCTGAGAGCGTGCTGACAGATTGCCGGGACGCAAGGCCGGACGAGCCTCTTGAGTTTAACGCAAACCGCACGAACATAATAACCGGAATTCGAAATCTGATACTCGCGCTGTTCTCGCCGTTTACTCCCCTGGCGGGACCCCTGTGGGCGGCTGTGACGGTTTCAATCGGCGAAAGGTATAAAGAGGGAAGGGAGACAATGAAAAGCTTCTTTGGAGGCGCCGGGGCCTTTAAGCTTTCGACAGCCGTATGCGTGCTATTGATGCCCGCTGCGAGCCTGCTCGAGCCCGTGCTCCCGCTTGCACTCGCCATCACGCTGGTGATACAGGGCTTCGCCTGTTCGTACATTGCCGTTGAACAGGTGAAAGACGACAGGACCGCGGCGGGTACCGCGGGCATAACTGGCGCAATGGTGTATCTTGCCAGCCTGAACTGGGCCTTGATTGCCGGCATTGTCTCCTATTTCCTTCTGGAGGGCGGTATTGGCAAGCTGCTCAACAGAAAAAAAGCTAAAAATGAGTACAACATTGCGCACCTTGTTGAAAATGAAAAGCCGGCTATCGCGCCCTTCCGGGATAACAGCCCGGAAGGCAATGATTCCGCCTCGATGCGCGCAAAGGCGCAATAATTAAACAGCCGCACAGGTTTGTCCAAAGGACAAACCTGTGCATTTATTACCGAAACAATCCGCGGCGCCTGAAAGGCCTGAATTCACACGGGTTAAACCTTTGCCGGCCGCGTCCCTGATGTCTCAGATTGCTCCGGCGCGGGCAGCATTGTAGCGTATGCCTGAAACCCCACATTACGATTCCTCCTGAAAGCACATTGGGCGGTTTTACGGCAGTACATACTATGTACTTCGGAGAAAGCTCGTGCATATTTCGTCCAAACCGAAAAATGTTATATGCCGGCTCTCACGATTTGACAAACATTTTCCCTCATGCTATATTCTACCAAAAGAGGCGGAAGGGGCTGATCTGATGAAGATAAATACCGTATTGGGACTTATCGACACATCCGAACTGGGGCCTACTCTGATGCATGAGCACATACTTATCGCCAGCCCGACGATGTGCCGTGTTTGCCCGGACTGGTATGACCGTACATATTTAATAGACTATGCCGTTCGTATGTTAAAAAGGGTTAAGGCTCATGGCCTTCGCACCATCGTGGATATGACCGCTTTCCAGCTTGGGCGCGATGTAAGCCTTCTGTGCGAGGTGGCTGAAAAAGCTGAAATAAACATTATAGCGTGCACGGGTTATTACTGGTATGACGACGCCTGCCTTGTCGATAAATCGCCCGAGTACCTTGCCGAGATAATGATACGCGATATTGAAAAAGGCATGGAGGGCGGAAGTGCCAAGGCGGGCGTTATAAAAGCATGCACAGATAAATTCGGCCTGAGCCCGTTTACAAAGCGTTATCTTAAAGCCGCCTGCATTGCACACAAGGCTACAGGCGTGCCGATATCGACTCATACGAACTGTCATTACGGACCCCAGGGCAAGGAACAGCAGGAATTTTTCGAGAGCGAGGGCGTTGACCTTCGAAACGTACTTATCGGTCATATGGGCGATCTTAACGACATAGATTATGCATCCGGAGTCGCCAGCAGAGGCAGCTTTATCTGTCTTGACCGTTTTGGCGTGTCGGACCTTTGCCCGGGTTACATCGAAGACGAATTCCGCTGCAATCTGGCCGCAAAGCTGTTCAAATCCGGATGGGAGGACCATGTTGTGTTCAGCCACGACGCAAGCTGCTTCATCGACTTTTCTGGCCGGGAAATGATGGGAAGCCCCTGGGAATACACGAGCAGCTATACACGCGGGTTTGACCTTGAAAATCACTGCTTCCAGTTCGATCTGCTTTTCAGGCGCATTCTTCCGTGGCTTAGGGAAAGAGGCGTCACCGAAAGGCAGCTTAATAAGGCACTTATTACAAATCCGAGAAGATTCTTTGAAGGGATCGGCAATTAGGCGCTCAGGACGAGGATGTATTTTAATCATATCTTTAGGGGAAAGAGACATAAAAATGTACGACGAGCTTACCGAGATTGACATTAAAAAAATGCAGGATGAAATCAATTACCGGATCAGGGTCCTGCGGCCTCAGCTTATCGAGGACGTAAAGACTGCCAGAGGTTTCGGCGACCTGAGCGAAAACTTTGAGTACAAGGCGGCAAAACGGGAGAAAAGCAGAAACGAAAGCCGAATAAGATATCTCCAGAAAATGATCAAAACCGCAAAACTCATATCCGGGGAATCAGCTTCCGCCGAAATAGGTTTATTCGACAAAGTCGAGATATACTTTGAGGAGTTTAACGAGACAAGGAAGATACAAATCGTGACGACTCTTCGTCAAAACGCTTTGAAGGGGCTGATAAGCAAAGAATCGCCCCTCGGCAAGTCTCTTATGGGGCATAAGGTTGGAGACAGGGTCCGTGTGGCGGCTGAGGAGGACTATTTTGTGCAAATCCGAAGTATCGAAAAGGGAAGCGACGACGATTCTCTTCCCATAAGCACGTACTAAATCCTCCCCATTAAGTCTTAAAGACGGAACAGGAACGGCCTGCGGCAGTGTTTGCAAGCCGTCCTTTTTATGCTCGTAACAGTAAATCTGATTAGAACAGGTTCTTTTTCAGGTATAAAAACGTGGCGCCCACAAAAGGG
>JBMNQI010000078.1:0-8197 GCA_050944055.1 Oscillospiraceae bacterium
AGATAGCCTTCGAAGTTTTTACCTTTATATGATGTAATCCGCAAAATGCTGACGCGCATCTCATCCGGAATAAAAGATGGTACGGTGCCGCTTACCAAAAGATCATCTCCAATACAAGAAAAAAAAAGAGATTACAGATTACTATCCATAATCTAACAAGGAACGGTTACAACATGGTTATATTATTCAGGTTTGCAGAAAAATTTTTTCTGAACAGAAAAAACCGGAAAGCTACTGTGCGCAGCCGTCCGGATTGTTTTCATCTATTCTAAATGGGTCGAGCTGTTTCAGGCTGTAGTCCAGCTTAATGCTCTTTTTGGGGAAGCGGCGGTGAAAGGCCCGTATAACACGCATCAGCACCATACGGCCTATTTCGTATGTAGTGTCCTGAAGCAGTATTCCAAACTGCGACGCGCTGAGTAAGGAAAAGCAGTCCCCGCAGCGAAGAGAATCCCTTATTGCTGCGTGCAGTTCTTTTACCGCATTGTTTACAAGAGATTTATCATTTCCCTCATTATTTTCGGCCCGAACGGTGATGAGACAGAGATAAGCCACGCGGCCGTTTCGTATTTTCGTTCTAGCGTCATACCGGCATATTTCCTGAAAGACCTGCGCAGGGCAATAGTATGCGCCCCGTTCCTGGGCCCCGTTTTTTATCTTATCGCTTATTTCGGAAATACATGTCTCCTCAAGATTCGTTTGCTTGATAATTTCCTTGTATAGCGCGTTTAATTCCTCGGACGGGGTTATTGCAAACTGCTGGTACAGCACTTCTGTGACCTGATGATAATGGTTCAAGGCCAGCTGATAGCGCCCGAGACGTCTCAGCGCGTCAATAAGCTGCATGTTAAGCGTTTCATCGTATGGCGCGATGCTGATTGCTTTCCTGCTCAGCTCTATGACTTCCTCGTATCTGCCTTGCGACGACAGAATATTGAGGGCGTTGTGTACAATTGAAATATATTTATTATTATAATAGACCGACAGGGGCATCACCCATGTCTCCGAAGACAGGTTGGGCAGAAAATCCCCTTTGTACAGCTCAGCAGCCTGCAGGAGATCCGGGAGCGTACTTTGGTCAAATTCTTTTTTTTCGGCATTCTGGCAGAGCGCTTCAAAGGTTTCCGTATCGACGCATATTTCAATCTCATCGCAGTTTAAGCAATAAGAGCCTTTTCTGTTCAGGATAAGTCGTTTCCCGTCCAGCCCCAATTCGCCGAAAGCTTTACGCGCCCTGTGCACAAGAGTCTTAAGAGCGCCAATCGGATTTTGAGCCTTTTCATCATCTTCCCACAGTATTTTCATCAATTCGCTTCGGGAAATTTCGCGATTTCTATATGTGATAAGATATGCAAGCAGGTTCCAAAGCTTGGAGGAATTATCCCCATTATCACCAATCGTAGATGCCTTGTATGTAATCGAACATCCACCGAACATTATAATATTCAGTTTGTCTGATGCACCCATAAATTACCCCCAAACTATAGCATCCTAACAAACTTCACGTATTCTTCAATGCCCGATACGTCTTCATACATTGCCGTAAACATTGAAATAACACGCAGTGCAAAGCTGTCCACAACCCTCTAGGTAGTAATCTCTGTCTTCGATATTGGTATTCTTAAGCATATTTGTCTCGTTCCCGCACAACACACAGGCAGCGTACAATTCATTGTCGTCATGCGAGCGATCCTGCAATGACACGTCAGCGTTTTGCGTACTCATTTTACAGCCATTCTCCTAAACATAAGACAAGCCTGTCCCATTTTTCCGACATAGACAGCGGTATGCAGAAAAGCGTTTCTTGTTAAAGAAAGCCTTATAATATTTTCAAAGCTTTTCAAGATACAGTCTTACTACCATATGCTAATACAAAACTGTATATATGTCAATTTTATTTTAAAATTGACAATGTTCTATTTGCTTCTACAATATACATCATATCGAAGCTTAATTACTGCCTTGTATTGGTGGGAATAAGCGGGTATTAAAAGCCACGATGAAGATAAATCCAGAGGAGTTTTGAATTTTTTTACGAAGCTTCCCCCGTTGGCGAGGGCGGCTAAACATCTTATAATAATGCAAAAGCACGCCCCTGTCCTGCTGAGTTATAGGGGCGGCGTGCATCGTATTGCATGTACAGAGGGGACAGCCTACTCTTTGGAGCCAGGTCGACCGTTCCGAAGTCGGTCTGGTCATCGGTTGAAGGCGTTGTATCGCCGTTTACAATCGTGATGTCGTCCCAGGTCCGGATTTCAATTTCGGGGTGGTAGACAACAAGTTTGGCTGTATCCGACGTGACGGGCGATCCCACCGTCCCGCTTACAACAACGCGGTATGTATAGTTGTCCATGGTGCCGGGCACATCAGTGAGGGTCAGAGTCGCTGTTGTGGACCCGCTGTATACTCCGCCGTCTGAAATATTGGTAAAGCCGGAACCGGTATTCACCTGCCACTGGCAGGTCAGGTCTGACCCCGAGGCCGTAACCGAGAAGTAGGTGGTTTCCCCCTGGGTGATGTACTTGTTGCCGGGATGGGTGGAAATTGAGGGCGGGGAACCAAAGAAGTACGGTTTTGAGGCGCTTTCCCCAAACGCCGTACTTACGATTGCATTCACGGTCTGTTGTACGTGAGCGGGGGCGACGGCTACGAGGGAGGTGCTGGAATGGAAGAAAACCTGCGCAGCAGTCGTGCCGCCGAAGTAGACCTGCGAATCGGGGGTGAAGTTTGCGCCGGAGAAGGTCACCAGATTTCCTCCCTCAGGAGGGCCGTAGGTCGGGCTTATTATGGTGAGAACGGGAGCGGGCGCGACGCCGTCATGCTCATAGGCGCTAATGTCGATCGCGCTGTTTCGACCGAACCCGCGCTGGTCGGCTGACGGGACGGGAACGGTTTTACCAGTAATGCCGTTAGACCCGCCGTCGCCTTTGTTGATGGCCAGGCTTCCGGCCTCCAGCGCAAGTGTGGGTACGCCGTTGAGGGAGGAATTTGATGTAAGCGTATCGCTGAGGTTCAGGCTGGACTGTTCCCCTGTCCAGGTAGTTGATGCAATTGTGAAATATTCGCTCTCCGAACTAATGTAATAGTTTTCGATAATGTTGTTTCCTTTATCGCTTACATAACCGCCGCGACTTGCGTAAATATCCTGATCGTTGTTCGCCGCGATGGTATTCTTTATATATGTGAAGTCATTGGCGTAGATCGCGCCGCCGTTTGAATAATGATGCGAGTTGTATGCAACGGTACAGTTTGTGACAAAGAACGTCCCGTAAATGAAGCTGAGCCACGAAACGAACGCGGCACAGTTTTTACAAAAGCACTTCCCCGTACGGGGAAAGTTCTCCTCATCCACGCCGCAGTCCCCGCCCGTGGGTTTTTTATAATTATCGGTGTTCATATGTATTCACCTCGATCCGGCTGACGGGCCGAATATAAGCGGTGCATATTTTAATTCATTATAATACGCCGGCCGTGAACAAAACCTTGAACAAAAATGATAAATCTTATAAAAACTCCAAATTTCTATTTTAATTACAAATTTTTCATATACTTCTGCGCAAAAACTCCTGATTTATGCTATAATATTTGTGTCATATAATGAATTGGGAGTGCATCGGCGTGTTCAATATACCAAGCGCAAGGCTGACGGTTCCCCGGGCCGCCGCCGGAGAAATTGTGCGTAATAAGTTAACGGATACCATCCTATCAAGTCCCGCAAGACTTGTTTATATCCATGCCGGTGCGGGATACGGCAAGACCACACTTCTGTCGCAGGCTGCAAACAGATCCGAAAACGCCGTCTGGCTGTCTCTGGACGGAGAGAGCGACGTCTTAACTTTCATAGACACAATGTGCGGCGCAATAAAGCTGAGTTTTCCCGAATTTGACTTCTTCGCATCGGAGTACCTGCCTTTCTCCGAAAAGCACAATTTTATTTCCATGCTTGCCGGAGCGCTCATCTGCAGCATTGAGAATATAGCCGAAGATTTTCTCCTGGTTATGGACGATCTTCACACAATAGAAGACGACGGGGTCAAAAAGTTTATCGCCTGCCTGGTAAAATATCCTCCCAGGAACGCAAGGCTTTGCTTCGGCAGCAGGGAGGCTCCCTGGCAGGATTTTTTGACGCTGAAAATAAAGGGCGGCTTAACGGAGCTGTCCCAAAAGGAGCTTGCGTTTACAAGAGAGGAAACGGCCGAGATTCTGGGCTTTGACGATTCCGCTGTTTACGCTTGTACAGAGGGCTGGCCTCTGGCCGTCCGTTCTTTCCGGGTATTGCTGGAAAACGGAATATCTCTGAGCGACGTTACTTTCTACGGCAGGGAAAGCTTGTATGACTACCTGTTCCGTGAATGCATAGCAAACCTGAACTCCGACATGGTCGATTTCCTGAAGAAATCCGCCTGCTTTGACGAGCTGGACGCACAGATGCTGGATGATGTCCTGAATAAAAAAATTCAAGGCTCATGCTCGAGAGCCTCGTATCTAGGAATATTTTCACCGTCAAGACAAGCGACGGGTTTTACCGCTACCACGCGCTTTTCAGAAGCGGGCTGCTGGAAGCGGGAGATAAGGACCAGATTCCTTTGCTCAGGCGGAAAGCGGCCCGGTACTATTTTGACCGTAAGCAGTATTCAAGGGCGGCCAGGTACGCCATTGAGTTGAAGGACAGCGAATATCTGGGAAAAATTATCCTCGCTTGCTACAGGGATTACATAAAGGCCGGCAACTACAATGAGCTTAGGCTGTGGTTCCAGGCGCTTGGCGACACTGCGGCCGGACTAAATCCGGATATTTTTGTGGCAAAGGGCGCTTTTTTATCCATAATCGGGAATTTTGTGGAGGCCAGAAACTGCCTTGAGACAGCGTTCCCTCTGATTAACGCAAACGATGAGGCGCTTTATTATGAGGCCATGATACATAAGGCGAGGGTTCTTCGCAATTTCGTTTCGTTCGAGGAATCAGACAGGCTGCTTGACGAGCTGATTGGAAAGCTTGACAATTTCACCGGGGAGCTTGAGTATTCAGTGGTCATTGAGAAACTGTACAACCTGTGCTGGGATTCCCAGATAGGCTAGGCCTATGCTCTCGCGCGGCATATGATAGAGAGCTGCGCCAAAGCCGGCAATATTAAGCTCATGCGCTGGTTTGAGAGGTATCTTTGCACAATTCAGTTTTTCGCGGGCAATATGAAGGAATGCGTATATTATTACGAGAAATCCCTTGAGCTTCCCGAGAATGAGCTGAAGTATCTGGGCATACACAGTACCGGCATATATGTGGCCAAGGCCTATCAGATGCTCGGATACAGAGGCCGCTCCCTGTCCGTACTGTCCGAGGAGCTGCAGCGGCTCAGGAATACGATGAACTTTGAAGAAATGTGGGCGGGCTATCTGCTGGCGGCGGAAATTCACTATCAGAACAGCTTCATTGACAAAATGAACGGCAAAAACGCATCATTTGAAACCTGCGCGAAGTATTTTACGCTGGCCGACGAATACGCGCCGCTCTACCGTAAAACTGATTTTCAGATGCAATGGGCTAAGCTGCAGCAGCTGAGTTACAGCCTCATTTTTACGGATGTTCCGCAGGAAGATCGAGTGAAGGAGATTTTTGAAAATCTCGACAACGCGGGAGCTTATTTAAAAAACATCGTGCTGGCAAGGCTTATGGGTTATTTTTTCGCCGTATCCGATCATCAGAGCGCGGTTAAGTGCGCGCAGATGTGCATAGAAGCTGGGGAGAAGGCCGGAATGCTGCTTCATCCGACGCTGGCCTGCGGAATTCTTGCGATAGCGGCAATAGCTTCGAAGGATCACGAAAATTCGGTCAGCCTGACAAGGCGCTATCTGAAGCTCTGCTACGACAACGGGATTTATAAATATTTCAAGCTGCGGAAAGCTTACGATCCGGTCCTTGAATTTGCGTATGACAACGGAATAGAGCCTGAAATAACAGGACAGCTGATGGAGTTTGCCGGATACAGGCCGAAGAAGGTATATGTTGAGACCCTGGGAGCATTTACCGTTTATCAGGGCAGAGACAGGCAAAAACTTATAAGATTCAGGACGAAAAAGGAACGCGAGCTTTTAGCCTTCCTGCTTGATGCGGGCGACCAGGGGGCTACAAAGGAACAGATATACAGCGCTATCTGGTGGGAATCGGATTCCAAAAATTTTAAAAACCTGATTGCGGTAAATCTAAGACACCTGAAAAATGACCTTGAATGCGCCGGCATAACTGAAGCGGTCGTCTGCCGGGAAAACCGCTACTTTATCCGCCGGGACGAAATATCTTGCGACAGCGACATTTTAGAAAGGACATATGAAGAGTTTAAGCTTCATAATGACACAGAACAGGCGAAAAGGCTGCTGGCACTGTACAAAGGAAAATACCTGTCCGATTTTGAAGCGCTTTGGGCCTCCGCAAAAAGAATCAGATATCGAGAAATTTATGAGGAAGCCAATAAAACCGCCCGTACATATAATCTGATGGAAATGACATCTTGTGTCTGAGGTTCTGTGTAGACCGCGCATTAATAAAAAGTCCTGATTATCTGTTAACCGCGTTTCGGTTCGAAATACTGAAAGCTCTTTCAGTAAAAATATGAAGTACAGGAGAGTTGCAGCCGTGAAATATCAATGTACCCTAATTGCAGTGCGGGACAAAGCCCGCTCAATCCAGTTTTATCAAAGCCTGTTGGGACTGGAGGTGACCGCCGACTTCGGCGCGAACGTCACCCTGTCCGACTGTATCGCCTTGCAGACTTTGGAGAGCTGGACTGAATTTCTCCAGAAGGACCAGTCGGAGATTGTACTGGGCGGCAACGACGCCGAGCTGTATTTTGAGGAGGCCGATATGGACGGCTTCCTGCAAAAGCTTGGAGAATTCCCCGGCATCCAGTATGTCCACCCACCGAAAGAGCATGCCTGGGGCCAGCGTGTGGTGCGTTTTTACGACCCGGACCGCCACATAATCGAGGTCGGCGAAGAGATGTCCGCAGTGGCGCGCCGCTTTCTGGACGGCGGCATGACGCCGGAGCAGATTGCCGCGCGGATGGCTGTGCCCATCGAAGCTGTCCGGTACTGGTTGGGACAATAAGTGTCTGCCGCGCATTATAAGGGCACGAAAAGCATTCGCTTCGCAAGGATTGGCATGGACATCTATCGTGGGCTATACACACGGCTGAATTTACCGCGGCTCGCGCGGCTCCTTTGCCAGATGGACCACTGCTTTTTAGACGCGTCGGTCAAACACAACAAGCCGGAGCTGCTGGAGGATACCCTCCGCCGAAAGCGCAGCAGCTGCATAACGGAACCGACGCCATATGCGGCCTTTATCTGCCGCTTGTGCCATAAGAATACGGCGTATCTTGAAAACGACGGGGAGGAATTTCTGTACAGCGCGGCAGGCTGACCCGCCTGTGCGGAGCTGCTTAACGAGCAGGCCTATGCTGCCGTCTCCATACGCGTGATGACGGAACTGATGGCGCAAGCTGCCGGCTCCGTACCGGAAACCACGCTGCGCCTTATGCGCCTATACGAAAAAGAACGAAAAGGGCTACAAATCGCTTGAAGCCTTTTTCGTTCTTAATTAATTGGTGGAGATAAGCGGGATCGAACCGCTGACCTCTTGAATGCCATTCAAGCGCTCTCCCAGCTGAGCTATACCCCCATGTTGTGCGGAAACTATTCAATTTTTAATGCCATTCAAGCGCCCCTGTGATTTGGGGTGGTTTACCGTATAGCTGGCTCTCCCAGCTGAGCTATACCCCCACGTGCGGGAACAAGCGGTATTGTACCACAATGGTTTTTGAATGTCAATATTGATATTGCGTTGTTTTCGGTATTCTCAGAAAAGCCGCGCACGCGGCGATTTGACGTAATTTTCCGCATGCTCCGAAAATCAGGGAATCACAATGTTCCAAGCGCTGCCGGCTTTGCGCAAGCTTTTGCGAAATTTTGTTAATTTCACTGAGAAAAACTCTCGGCAACAGGATGGATTAATCGGCCGATACAACCAAAGTTTTCCGCCTTACAATCCAAAGCTTGTCAAAAAATATTTGAATTTCCTTAAAAACCAGCTCGTTTTACCAGAAAACATGCTTTGCCGGCATTGATAATAATATTATTTATATGGTAAAATGATTCTGTCAGTCATAGAGCCCGGCTTGGCGGCGGCTTTAGGTGGAGGAATG
>JBMNQI010000079.1:0-7969 GCA_050944055.1 Oscillospiraceae bacterium
GACCTGAGGGATTTCAACACAATTTCCGAGCAAGTGCACAACCTCTGCCGCCTGGCTCCCGCGGGCGATCACCACGTTCAGGACCTGCATTTCGCGGGCGGTATACAGGCATTGCTGGCAGAACTGTCAAGCCATGGTTTAATATGCAAAAATGTCATAACTGCAACGGGAAAAACACTGTTTGAGAATATTGCAAATATTAGAGTTAAGGATTATAATGTGATCAGGCCTTATGATAAGCCATATTCGGAGACCGGCGGGCTTGCCGTACTTTTCGGCAACTTAGCCCCCGAGGGCGCCGTCGTAAAACGCTCCGCCGTCGCTCCGGAAATGCTGAAGCATACCGGCCCCGCGCGCGTATTCAACAGCGAGGACGAGGCCGTAGCGGCCATTTACGCGGGCGGCATTAAAAGCGGCGATGTCATTGTTATTCGATACGAGGGGCCGAAAGGCGGCCCGGGTATGCGCGAAATGCTCTCGCCGACTTCCGCAATTGCCGGCATGGGGCTCGACAAATCCGTAGCCCTTATTACGGACGGGCGGTTTTCCGGAGCGACTCGCGGCGCCTCCATAGGACATGTCTCCCCGGAGGGGGCGAGCGGAGGGCTTATAGCCCTTATTGAAGAAGGCGACCTTATCGCCATCGATATACCGAATTACAGCCTAGAGCTTTTGGTGGACGAGGAGACTCTCTCCAAGAGACGGGAAAAATGGACATACCCGGAGCCGAGGGTAAAGAAGGGGTGGCTTGCGCGCTATTCAAGCCTCGTCACATCCGCCTCGGAGGGCGCGGTATTAAGAGTATAACTCAAAAGCGAATTTATGAGCTAAAACTGCCCCTGCAGTTTTACTTGCGGGGGCAGTTTTTTGTAAAGTCTCGAAACAACACAAGGGGGAAGCCAGTTTAATGGGCACTGTAAAACTCACTGTCAACGGACAGTCTGTCCAGGCCCGGGAGGGCATGAGCGTGCTGGACGCCGCGCTCGAGGCGGGCGTCTATATCCCGCATCTCTGTTCGCATCCCGATCTTGAAACACAGGGCGGATGCAATCTCTGTGTCGTTGAAATTGAAGGAAGGGAAGGCGTACATAAGTCCTGCCAGATTCCGGCCGAGGAAGGCATGGTGGTAAACTCAAAGACGGCAAAGGCCAACCATGTGCGCGCGGTCGCGCTTGAATTCATGCTTGCGGGCCATCCCCACGACTGCACCGGCTGCAAAATGTACCTCAACTGCGAGCTGCAGGCGTTATTGCAGTATACGGGCGTCGTACATTCACGCCTGCGCGACATAGAGAAAACAACCACACGGATTAATACGAACAACCCGCTCATCGTGCGCGAGATGGAGAGGTGCATACAGTGCGGACGGTGCATCAGGGCCTGCGCCGATATGCGCGGAGTCGGGATACTGCAGTACAATAAAAAGGACGCAGAGTCCTACGTCGGCACGCAGAACGACATGCCTCTGGCCGACGCGGGATGCCGCTTCTGCGGCGCGTGCGTCGAAGTCTGCCCCACCGGGGCGCTTGTCGACGTCGAGGGAGTGTTCCGCAAGGACCTGCCGCGCGATTTGGCGCTGGTGCCGTGCAAGGCGGAATGCCCCGCGCATATTGACATTCCGCGCTATGTGCGTTATGTAAACCAAGGCGAATATTCCAAGGCTGTCGGTGTGATAAGGGAGAAGGTCCCGTTCCCGCACGCCCTGGGCTATGTTTGCAACCACCGCTGCGAAACGGGCTGCAAGCGCGAAAAGCTGAACGAGGCCGTATCCATCAGGGAGCTCAAGCGCTTTGCCGTGGAGCACGATACGCAGCAGGTCTGGAAGGGGAAGGGCTTAAGCAAGCCCCAAACAGGCAGGAAGATCGCAATAATCGGAGCCGGGCCCACGGGGCTTACAGCTGCGCTGTATCTTAAAAAACTCGGCCACGATGTTACGGTTTTCGAGCGCCTGCCCATAGCGGGCGGGATGATGACCTCCGGCATGCCGGCTTACCGCATACCGGGCGAGGACGTTCAGAAAGAGATAGATTATATTGCCGAAGCCGGAGTCAGGATAATCTGCAATAAGAACATAGAGTCGGTTACCGCCCTCAAGAACGAGGGCTACGACGCGGTTTTGGTGGCGATCGGCGCGTCCAGGGGCAAGAAGCTTACATATTTGCCAGGCGCGGATTTTAACAGCGTTTTTGCCGCGGTCGATCTTTTAAGAGCCAACCGCCTCGGCCTGCCTATAGAGCTCGGAGATACGGTTACGATAATAGGCGGCGGAAACGTCGCGTACGACTGCGCGCGCACCATCGTGCGCATGGGCAGGAAGGTCAACGTCGTATGCCTTGAAGAGGGCGAAGCGATGCTGGCCGACCGCGAGGAGATCGAGGAAGGCCGCGAGGAGGGCGTCATCCTCTACGATGGCTATACGAATATTGCGATCGAGGGGACAAAGGAAAAGGTCACGGGGCTTCGCGTGCAGAAGGTCGAGTGCTTCCATTTTGACGAGAACCGCCAGCTTGTATGCACAGTCGTGCCCGACTCCGAGATGGTCATACCGACCGATTCCATAGTCTTCGCCGCCGGTCAGGTGACCGACCTCACGCCGGAATTCGGCCTTGAACTTAACAGGTTCGGATACCCTGTCGGAGACTACGATAAGCTTACGACGAGCGCCGAGGGCGTTTTCGCAGCGGGCGACGTAATTACGGGCACCAGGTTCGTAATAGAAGCTATAGCCCAGGGCAGAAAAGCGGCCTCCGCTATAGACCGCTATCTCGGCGGCGACGGCGAGATTGACGAGGAGCTTGTGCCGTTTGAGAAGCCGGACCCGAATATCGGGAAGATTGAAGGCTTTGCCGCTGAAAAACGCGTCAACGTTGCCGTCAGGCCTGCCGAAGATAGAATGCTTGACTTCAAGCCGCTCAACGGCGGGTTCACATGCGACGAGGCTAAATGCGAAGCCGGCCGCTGCCTCCAGTGCGACCTGCGTAAGGACATTACGAAGGTCAATGTCTGGACCGAGTATTCAAAGTAGGAGGGGACGAGATGAACTGCGATAAGAAGCATGATTTCCTTCCGCCGATGGAAGAGGTAATAAACCGCGGTGAAGAGCTCTGCCCGGTAGCCTGGGCGCTTGACCTGATGACAAAAGCCCGCGCCGAGGCCTGCGGCCGCGACGTTATGTGCCGCGACGGGCTCAACCAGATAGTACATATCCTCTCCGACGATGTGCGCGGGCGCGGCGAAACCGATGATTTGGAGCTGCTTAAGGACCTTCTCGGCGTTATCGCGGAGCAGGCCGGCTGCGATATGGCAAGGTACGCGGCAAACTGCGTGCTCAAATCCATAGAGCTCAACGTCGAAGAGTGGGAAATGCACATAAAGCGCAAACGCTGCACGGCGCTTTACTGCAAGAGCTATTACACCGTGCACGTTTCTCCGGAAAAATGCACAGGCTGCGGGAAGTGCTTATCCGTATGCCCCGCGGGCGCGATTGCCGGCGGCGAGGGGCTTATTCACGTCGTGGACAACGACAAATGCACTCGCTGCGGAGCATGCTTTGAAGCCTGCCCGGACGAGGCGTTTATTAAAGCGGGCGGAGTAAAGCCCAGGGTCCCGGAAAGCCCCGTTCCTGTCGGCAGCTTCCAGGCCGGCGGCGGCCTGCGAAGGCGCAGGCGCGGTGGGACAGAAAACTGAAGAGAAGCAAAATCCTCCTGTTTCAAACAGGAGGATTTTTATCGGTTGCATTGATTTGCTGTGAAATGGGCGGCTCCGTCCCTTATAGTCTGAAATCCCGGGCAAAACATAGTAATAGCGGCGACTATGGTGTCGCAGACGCGGAAGAATTATATTAAAAATGTTTTACATGGTTTGGCGCTGTATATAAAAAATCCCCGTGATAATTATCACAGGGATGGCACGCCGTGAGGGATTCGAACCCCCGGCCTTCTGGTCCGTAGCCAGACGCTCTATCCAGCTGAGCTAACGGCGCATAATTTGCGTGCCTGACTATATTAGCACATAGCTAAGAGAAATGCAAGTATTTTTTCCGCTTTGTTTTTCGGTTACAATACATTAATTGACTTAGGACGATATACTATGTTATAATATCAAATTGACATATTATGTCTGGCAGGAAATGACGCGCAGATTGAGGGAAGCCGAATGTGGATTTCAGACAAGTGGACGGATTTTGAGCTTATCGACTGCGGCTCCGGCGAAAAGCTGGAGCGCTGGGGAGATAAGATCCTGCTGCGCCCGGATCCCCAGGCTATATGGAAGCCGGAAAGGTCAAACAGCCTCTGGCGCAGGCCGGACGCGAGCTATCGCCGCTCCAACACGGGCGGCGGGGAATGGAACACAGCCGGTATTGATGAGAGATGGCATGTCTCATACGGCAGGCTCCGCTTCCAGGTCGGACTTATGAATTTCAAGCACACGGGAATATTCCCGGAACAGGCCGTCAACTGGGACTTCATCATGGATACGATAAGCACCGCCGGACGTTCTGTGAATGTTTTGAACCTTTTTGCGTACACGGGAGGAGCGACCATAGCTGCGGCCGCCGCAGGCGCGAGAGTCTGCCATGTCGACGCGGCCAAGGGCATGGTATCGTGGGCAAAGGAGAACGCCCGCCTCTCCGGCCTTTCGGACAGGCCGATCCGCTGGATTGTGGATGACTGCAGGAAGTTCGTAGAGCGCGAGATAAGGCGCGATCGCCGTTATGACGCTGTTATTATGGATCCCCCGTCGTATGGGCGCGGCCCGTCGGGCGAGATTTGGAAGCTGGAGGACGACTTATACGATTTTGTGAGCCTCGTTTCCGGCGTCCTTTCCGATACGCCCCTGTTTATTATAATCAATTCGTATACGACTGGGCTTGCCCCTTCGGTTCTCAAATACCTGCTCGAGCTGATTTTTGTAAAGAAATACGGCGGCAGGGCGGAGGCCGACGAGCTGGGGCTGCCCGTCACAGAGACCGGGTCTTGCCTGCCGTGCGGCGCGGCCGGGCGCTGGATAGCCGAACGGCGTTAGAAAGGTACTGCTATGGCTAAAATAATCGAGACAGAGGACCTCTGTTTTTACTATGATGCCGGGCCGGGCGAAGCTGTGCACAACGTTCTCGACAAGATAACGCTGAAGATCGAGAAAGGCAGCTTTGTCGCCGTGCTGGGCCATAACGGCTCTGGCAAGTCCACGCTGGCCAAGCATCTCAACGCGATACTGCTGCCGACGGGCGGCCGGGTATACGTTTCCGGTATAGACACACGGGAAGCGGAAAAGCTTATTGACGTCCGCAGGACGGTCGGCATGGTGTTTCAGAACCCGGACAACCAGATTGTGGCGAACGTAGTGGAGGACGACGTGGCCTTCGCGCCGGAAAACCTGGGAGTGCCCTCCGAGGAGATTAGGCACCGCGTGGATGAGGCGCTGCGCCAGGTCGGGATGTATGATTTCCGCCTGCACGCTCCCCATCTCCTCTCCGGCGGCCAGAAGCAGAGGGTCGCGATTGCGGGGGTTATCGCCATGCTTCCCGAATGTATCGTGCTGGACGAGCCGACAGCCATGCTGGACCCTTCGGGGCGGACCGAGGTACTGGATACTATAATGCGGCTCAACCGTGAAAAGGGAATAACCGTAATTTTGATCACGCACCATATGGAAGAGGCCGCGCTGGCCGACCGGGTGGTGGTAATGTCGAACGGAAGCGTAGTCGCCGACGGCCCCCCGAGGCGTGTCTTCACTCATGTCGAGGAGCTGCGCAAGGAGGGCCTGTCTTCGCCCGACACGGTCCGCCTGCTGTACGAGCTTCGCAAGCACGGAATGGAAGTAAACCTTGAAGCGCTGACTGTCGGGGAATGCGCCGAGGAGATATACAGGGCGCTTTCCGGAGCAGAATCAAGCGATGCGTAAACGGGGCGGCCTGCGCGCCTGCGCCGCTTTGTTCTTTCGTTCGCCGTAAAAATGATAGATGACCTGAAAAACGCCTGACCGTCAAAAGATACTTAAGTTATGAGAGGCAGGCAGTTTTGGAGGAAACATTAATTGCCGATAATAGAAACAAAAGGGCTCACGCACACATACAGCGTCGGTACGCCCTTTGAGTTGAGCGCCATAAAGAATATTGACTTTGCAGCCGAGCGCGGGGAGTTCCTGGGCGTCATCGGCCATACGGGCTCGGGAAAA
Organism: Oscillospiraceae bacterium; assembly: GCA_050944055.1. Taxonomy (GTDB): domain Bacteria; phylum Bacillota; class Clostridia; order Oscillospirales; family Oscillospiraceae; genus JBMNQI01. Next base: position 6,178 of record JBMNQI010000079.1, read on the forward strand.
TCCACGTTCATTCAGCATCTCAACGGCCTGCTTAAACCCACAGCAGGCAAAGTGCTGTTCGACGGCAAGGATATCTGGAGCAGCAAGGAGAGTATTCGCCAGGTGCGCTTTAAAGTGGGTCTGGTTTTCCAGTACCCGGAATACCAGCTGTTTGAGGAGACCGTGTTCCGCGATATCGCCTTCGGCCCGAAAAATATGGGGCTGAGCGAGAGCGAGATTGAGGACAGGGTCCGCACCGCGATGCGATATGTCGATTTGGACGAGAGCCTGATGTTTAAATCGCCACTGGAGATCTCGGGCGGACAGAAGAGGCGCGCCGCTATAGCCGGCGTGCTGGCGATGGAGCCGGAGGTTCTGGTGCTCGACGAGCCTTCCGCGGGCCTGGACCCGGAGGGGCGCGAGAACATACTCAGCCGGATAGAGCTGTATCACGAGGCCCGCGGCGGCACTGTCATAATGGTCAGCCACGATATGGACGAGGTGGCAAAATACGCAGACAGGATAGTCGTTCTTAACGGGGGCAAAATCGAAATGGAAGGCACGCCGGCCGAGGTTTTTTCGCACGCCGGCCGTTTAGAGGCGATAGGCCTCGCCGTGCCCCCCGTGACGCAGGTCTTCATACGCCTGCGCGATATGGGCCTGCCTGTGGACAGCTGCGTATACACGCTCGAGCAGGCTAGGGACGCCATTCTTTCTCTGAAGGGGGGGCGGACCGGTGATTAAGGATATTACGCTCGGCCAGTATTTCCCCGGTAACACCGCGGTACACCGTCTGGACCCGCGCGCCAAGATAATAATGACCGTGCTCTACATCGTCGCGCTGTTTAGCGCAAAATACTTTTTCTCCTACGGAGTGATGCTCGTTCTGCTCGCTACCGCGGTCGTAATCTCAAAGGTTAAGCCGTCACAGCTTTTCCGCGGTCTGAAGCCGATTATAATAATCGTTATTATCACGGGCGTTTTAAACCTTTTTTACACGCGCGGCGAGCCTGTTTTGGAGTTCTGGGTTTTCCGCATAACAAGAGAAGGCATACGCGCCGCCAGCTTCATGATAATACGCATTGTGATGCTCATAGCGGGCACGTTCCTCCTGACTTATACGACCTCCCCGATGATGCTGACGGACGGGCTTGAAATCCTTCTGGGGCCGCTTAAAAAAATCAGGCTCCCCATACACGAGCTGGCTCTGATGATGAGCATCGCGCTTCGGTTCATACCTACCCTCATCGAGGAGACGGACAAGATAATGAACGCGCAGAAGGCAAGAGGCGCCGACCTGGAGAGCGGAAATATCATAAAACGGGCAAAGGCGATGGTGCCAATACTGGTGCCGCTTTTCGTCAGCGCGTTCCGCCGGGCGGATGAGCTTGCGCTGGCCATGGAAAGCCGCTGCTACTCCGGCGGCGAAGGCCGCACAAGGATGAAGACGCTCCATATGAGATGGAACGATGTTGCAGCGCTCGTCGTCTTTACGCTTATAACGGCGACAGTCGTAATACTCGGCAGGTACGGGCTATAGGCTGCTTAAGCAGGGCAGGGGAGGATCGGCATGGTTTATTCCGCGGCGACAGGCATCAGTTCAATAACGGCATGTATATGAAAAATATCGCGCTCAGGCTCCGCTACACGGGAACCGCCTACCACGGCTGGCAGGTTCAGAAGAATGCGGCGACGGTCCAGGGGACGCTTGAGGCCGCTATCTCCAAAACAGTCGAGCACCCGGTCAGACTAATTGGATGCGGCCGGACGGACGCCGGTGTCCACGCGCGCGACTACGTGGCTAATTTCCATA
>JBMNQI010000080.1:0-7902 GCA_050944055.1 Oscillospiraceae bacterium
TATCTCTCCAACCACAATAAGCTATTAAGCATGTACAGCGGCTGTACGGGGGTTAAGACCGGCTACACCAAGGCCGCCGGGCGCAGCCTTGTCTCCTCGGCTGAAAAGCACGGCGAGCGCCTCATAGCGGTGACGCTCAACGACCCGAACGACTGGGAGGACCATAGGGCGATGCTCGACTACGGCTTTGAAAACTTTCACACGGTTGCAGTATGCAATAGAGGCGACGTTCTGGCTTCTATTCCCGTGGTGGGAGGGGCGCAAAACCGGGTTCGCGCTTACGCGGCGGATACGATAAACGTAACGCTGGCCGAAGGCGAGACAGTCGAGACAAAGCTTTTCCTGCCTCAGTTCTGTTATGCCGAGGTGAGAAAAGGAGAATACGCCGGTTTTCTGGAGATATATATAGACGGGGAAAAGGCGGGCGAAACCCAGCTGCTCTACGGCGACAGCATAGCGTGGGCGGAGCCTGAGCGGAACTTTCTGGCTAAGCTCTGGGACTCTATATTCTGATACCGGGTTTTTAACCGTGGAAGTTAGCCTGATACGGAGAATGACAGGCATAGAACGAAATACTTGACCCGGCCGGAGCGCGCCTCCGGCCGGGCGGAGGCAGTATGAAGGAGCGTATTTCAAAAATCATAGCCTCGCGCGGCATAGCTTCGCGCCGCAGAGCCGACGAGCTTATAGCCGCGGGAAAGGTAACGGTCAACGGCCGCGTCGCGTCGCTCGGGGATAAGGCCGACGAGCTTACGGACAGTATTGCCGTAGAGGGCAGAGCCCTGCCTGAGCCCGAGGAAAAAGTTTACATAATGCTGAATAAGCCGCGCGGCTACGTCACCACGCTGTCCGATGAAAAGGGGCGGCGAACGGTTATGGAGCTTGTTTCCGGCTGCGGCGCGAGAGTTTACCCGGTCGGACGGCTGGATATGAACTCCGAAGGCCTGCTGCTTTTTACAAACGACGGGCAGTACGCCAATTTGGTAATGCACCCGTCTAACGAGGTTCGCAAGCAGTACAGGGTGAGCGTGCGGGGGGACATCGACGCGGGCATAAAACGCCTGCTTGAGCCTATGGAGCTGGACGGAAGGCCGATAACAAAGCCGGTTGTGAAGCTCCTGCACGCGAACGAAGGCAACTCGGTACTGAGCGTCACTATTTTCGAAGGCCGGAACAGGCAGATACGCCGTATGTGCGAGATCGCGGGACTGAAGATTACAAGGCTTATCCGGACGGGCGAAGGGAGCCTGGCGCTCGGTTCCCTGCGCACGGGGAAATGGCGCCGGCTGACAAAAAAGGAAGCTATGCTTGCCCTGCGATGAAACACTCTGATTTTGCAGGAAGACGCCGGATTCTTGCAAAAAAGGATTGTTTTATGCCTCCGGATATAATATAATAGCTGTTAATCCCGGGGAAATGGAATCAGGCTTGCAGCAAGCTGGGTTATTTGCAGATGCAGAATTGCTGCTTATAAAGAAGCAAACAGCGAAGCGAAAGGAAAGGTAAGAGCTTTGAAAAGAGACGTTATAAAATACATTTCCGATAAGATGAATTCCTTCTCAAAGGGACAGCGCGCTATTGCCAGGTATATAGTAAATTCATATGACAAAGCCGCTTTCATGACAGCAAACGAGCTCGGCAGGAGCGTCGGAGTCAGCGAGTCGACGGTAGTCCGTTTTGCCGCGCAGCTCGGATACGACGGGTATCCCGGAATGCAGCGCGCGCTTCAGGAAATGATAAAGTCGAAGCTGACGTCCGTGCAGCGCATGGAGGTAGGAAACGACAGGATAATGGACGTTCTCCCGACTGTGCTCCAGTCCGACATTGAGAATATTCGCTGCACATTGGAGGAGAACAGCCGCGAAGATTTCAATACTGCTGTGGACAAGATAATAAAAGCGCGGAGAATCTACATACTCGGCGTCCGCTCCTCGGCTGCGATAGCCAGCTTCATGGCGTTTTACTTCAACCTGATTTTTGAAAACGTCAAGCTTATAAGCACGAACTCCGCAAGCGAGATGTTCGAACAGATGCTGCGCGTTTCCCCGGAGGACGTCGTGATTGCCATAAGCTTCCCGCGCTATTCCAAACGCACGGTTCAGGCGATGAATTATTCCGCGAATATGGGCGCCTGCGTAATAGCTATAACAGACTCGCCCGAATCCCCGGTGGCGGGGGCGGCGACGCACCTGCTGCTGGCCCGCAGCGATATGGTCTCTTTTGTCGACAGCCTTACCGCCCCCATGAGCCTCGTAAACGCTCTTATCGTCGCGGTCGGGCGCAGGAATAACGAAAAGCTTGCGGCGACTTTCGAAAAACTCGAAAACATATGGGATGAATACGAGGTATATGAGAAGATTTGATGATGGCGGCGATATTGTCATAATAGGCGGCGGAGCAGCCGGGCTGATGGCGGCGGGAGCCGCGGCCGCCCGGGGCAGGCGCGTTATTTTACTGGAGAAGAACGACAGGGTCGGCAGGAAACTCGGCATAACCGGAAAAGGCAGATGTAATCTGACGAACAGCTGCTCGACGGAGGATGTACTGAAAAACCTTCCCAGCAACGGCCGTTTTCTTTACAGCGCCCTATCCGCGTTTACGCCTGACGATACCATGTCGTTTTTTCGCGCGCTTGGGGTAGAGCTGAAAACTGAGCGCGGGAACCGGGTTTTTCCCGTTTCGGACAAGGCTTCGGATATTGTCAGGGCTCTCGAGAGAAACGCGAAAAAGCATGGGGCGGAGATTGTGAGCCGACGTGCCCTGTCAATTGAAACCGAAGGCGGCGCCGTCCGCGCGGTTAACGCCGAGGGAGGAATATATTCCTGCGGCTGCGTTCTGCTCGCAACCGGCGGCAAGACATACAGCGCGACCGGCTCCGACGGATGGGGCTACCGCGAGGCGGAGCGCCTCGGCCATACGGTGACGTTTTTGAGGCCCAGCCTCGTGCCGCTGACGGCGGCGGGGGACACCTGCGCGAGGATGCAGGGCTTGTCGCTGCGCAACACCGGGCTTACGGCGTATGATGAGAGAGGCAAAAGAATCTACTCGGACTTTGGAGAGCTGCTTTTCACCCACTACGGCATTTCCGGGCCCATGGTTCTCTCCCTGAGCGCGAGGCTAGGCGATTTCGACAGGCATAAATTCAGCGTTATACTCGACCTGAAGCCCGCGCTGGACGAGGATAAGCTGGACAAAAGGATACTGCGCGATTTTGAGGAGAATCAGAATAAGGCGCTTAAACACTCGCTGGACGCTCTTCTGCCGAAGTCGGCCATACCTGTCGTCATAGACATGGCGGGTATAGATCCTGATAAAAAGACTAATTCAGTAACTCGCGAGGAGCGCCGCAGGCTGATGGAGACGATCAAGGGCCTGAGGATTGAGATTACAGGCGCAAGGCCGATGGAAGAGGGTATAATAACTTCCGGCGGCGTTTCGGTCAAGGAGATAGACCCGTCGACCATGCAGTCGAAATTAGTGCGCGGCTTGTTTTTCGCCGGTGAGATAATAGACGTAGACGGGTATACAGGCGGCTTCAATCTGCAGATAGCCTGGTCAACCGCCCAGGCTGCCGCCCGGGGCATGGACGCTTATATGGCCGCCAAAGAGGAAAAAGCGAGGTTAGTTGATGAAAAACAGTAAACGCAGCATAGCGATAGACGGGCCTTCGGGCGCCGGGAAGAGCACGCTGGCAAGGCTTATTGCCGAACGCATAGGCTTCATATACGTGGATACCGGCGCGATATACCGGGCGGTCGGGCTTTACGCATTTAAAAACGGAGTTGCCAGGAGCGACGAGCGCATGGTCTGCGCGCTGCTGCCTGAAATTGATATTAAGCTTAAGCACACGCCGGACGGGTTTCAGCACATCTACTTGAACGGGGAGGACGTTACGGACGAAATAAGGCAGCCGGAAATCTCGCTCTATGCGTCCGACGTATCAAAGATACCCGAGGTGCGGGAGTTCCTGCTTGAAACGCAGCGCGAGCTTGCCCGGAAGAACGACGTTATTATGGACGGCCGCGATATAGGGACGGTCGTCCTGCCCGACGCGGACCTGAAGATCTTCCTCACGGCTTCGCCCGAGGACAGGAGCCTTCGCCGCTTCCTGGAGCTTGCGGAAAAGGGCGTCGATACAAGCTTTGAACAGGTTCTGGAAGATATTAAGTACCGCGACGAAAATGATTCCTCGCGGGCTCACGCGCCCCTGCGCCCGGCCGAGGATGCTGTTATTACGGATACGACCGGGAATTCGCTCGAGCAAAGCCTTAATTTATTGCTCACAATTGTCCGGGAGAAGCTTAATATATAGAGAGGCCCTGGCGGCTTTCGAGAATCAGATTTAGGCAGGTATAGACGCAGACATGAATTTAATTTATAATATCGCCTGGTGCATCGCATGGCCTTTTTTTAACCTGCTTTTTCCGACGAAGTGCGTTGGGCTGGAGAATATCCCGGAGGGCTCCGCCCTGCTGTGCGCAAACCATACTTCATATTTAGACCCGGTGATGCTCGCAATTGCAATAAGGCTGAAAAACGCCCCCTGTTTTATGGCAAAAGCGGAGCTGATGCGCGTACCCGTACTGGGATGGCTTATCAAAAAGTTCGGCGCGTTTGGAGTTAAGCGCGGAATGTCGGATCTGGCCGCGATAAAACACGCGGACGAGCTGCTGAGGGCCGGCCGTAAGGTCGCGCTCTTTCCCCAGGGCACGCGTGTAAAAAAGGGCCGGGACATTCGCGCGAAATCGGGCGCCGTAAGGCTTGCCGTTTCTTCCGGGGCGCCGCTGATTCCTGTTTTCATACCCGAAAAGAAGCGTTTGTTCCGCATAAATACCGTAATCGTCGGAAAGCCTTATTATATGGAGCCGGATTTGACGAATTTTGCAGAGTTAAGGAGCCTGGCCGACGAGCTTTTGAATAAGATCTTCGATCTGGGCGAAGAGCGGAACATGTATCTGCTCAACCCCAGGAAGGAGCGCAGCCAATGAAGGTGGAGCTTGCAAAAACCGCGGGATACTGCTTTGGAGTCCGGCGCGCCGTCTCCCTGGCTTTCGGAGCGCAGGGCAGGTACGCGACCCTGGGCCCCATCATACATAACCGCCATGTCGTGCAGGAGCTTCAGGAAAAGGGCGTCGGCGTTATAAACGCGCTCGACGAGCTGCCTCCCGAAACCGGCGTAATCATACGCAGCCATGGCGTGCCTAAATCGGTTATGGATGAATTGGAGCGCCGAGGCATAAGCTATATAGACGCCACATGCCCGGACGTGAAGAAGATTCATTCTATCGTTATGGAGGAATCGGCTAAGGGCAGGAAGGTGGTAATAATAGGCAGCCGCGACCATCCGGAGGTGCAGGCGATCGCCGGCTGGTGCCAAAACGAGCCGGTGATCCTGCAGAGCTCCGAGGAAACCGATATCTGGCTGTCAAGTATTGAAAGCAGGGACATGCCCGTTTCAATCGTCTCGCAGACTACCAACACGCGCGAGACATGGGAAATATGCAGTGAAAAAATAAAAAAAGAGTGTACAAACGTAAAAATGTTTGATACAATATGCAATGCTACGTGTAAACGCCAGTCTGAAGCAGCAGAACTGTCCAGGAGAAACGAACTCATGATTGTGGTCGGAGACAAGGGCAGTTCAAACACAGGAAAGCTATTGGAAATTTGCAAAGCTTACTGCGATTGCGTGATCTTAGCTGAAAATGCGGCGGAGATTGATCTTTCAAAAATCAATCCGGCGGTTACTGTCGGCATAACCGCGGGTGCGTCCACGCCCGGGTGGATAATTAAGGAGGTCTTTGACAAGATGAACGAAAACAACGACATGAATCAGGAAATGGAGGTCCAGACTGAACTTGTCGCCGAGGATGCCGCTGGCGTCGTGGCCGAGCACGCTGAACCAGCGGAAGAGGACTTTGCCACAATGCTGGAAAGCGCAATCAAAACTTTAAATACAGGGGAAAAGGTCAAGGGTGTCGTGACCGGCATATCGGCTACTGAAGTATATGTCGATCTCGGTACCAAGCAGGCGGGTTACATACCCGTATCGGAGCTGTCGGACGATCCAAACGCCAAGATCGAGGATATCGTTAAAATCGGCGACGAGATTGAATGCTTCGCCGTGCGTGTTAACGACGTCGAGGGCACAGCGATGCTCTCCAAGAAGCGCCTTGACGCGGTCAAAAGCTGGGACGATATTGAGCGTGCCTGCGAGGAGAACACCATAGTTGAAGGCACCATAAAAGAGGAAAACAAGGGCGGCGTCGTGGCCTACGTCCGCGGCATACGCGTTTTCATACCCGCATCCCAGACGGGCATCCCGAGGGGCTCCTCGATGAGCGAGATAATCGGCCAAAAGCTGAAGATGCGCATCACCGAAGTAAATAAAGCCAGGCGCCGCGTCGTCGGCTCCATAAGAGTCGTGGCAAATGAGGAGCGCCGCGCAGCCGCCGAAAAGATCTGGAGCGATATAGAGGTCGGCAAGCTCTACACGGGCAAGGTCAAGTCGATGACCTCCTACGGCGCGTTCGTGGATATCGGCGGGATCGACGGCATGGTACATGTGTCCGAGCTCAGCTGGAACCGCCTGCGCAACCCGGCGGAGATTCTCTCGGTCGGCCAGGAAATTGAAGTCAGCGTTCTCTCGTATGACCCCGAAAAGAAGAGGATATCGCTCGGCTACCCCGGCAGGGGCGAAAATCCGTGGAACAGGTTCATCTCCTCATACAGTGAAGGCGACGTATTGGAGGCCAAAGTCGTAAAGCTGATGCCCTTCGGAGCCTTCGCCGAAGTCATTCCGGGGGTGGACGGGCTTATCCATATCTCCCAGATAGCCGACAGGCGCATTGCCAAGCCGGACGATGTTCTTGCCGTGGGAGACGTTGTAAGAGTAAAGATCACCAATATCGACAACGAGAACAAGAAAATATCGCTCAGCATCCGCGCCCTTGTGGACGACGAGCGCAAGGCTCAGGAGCAGGAGGCCGCCGCTTCGGCAAACGAGCCCGACGTGGTTGTGGCTTCCTCCGACGGGGAGACGATTGTCGTACCTCCCGAGGAAACGGCCGAATAATCTGCAGAAGCAAGTTTTTTAGGACCCGCCTGATGTCAGGCGGGTCCTTAATGCAGAAGCATAAATGCGAATACGCTCTCGCATCCAGCCAATACTTGCAAATAGTTCTGAACTGATGTAAAATCTAAACTCAGGTTATTATTCCGAGGTGTTCATATGAAACTTGGCATTGTGGGGCTGCCGAACGTAGGCAAGAGCACACTGTTCAACGCGCTGACAAACGCCGGGGCGGAGTCGGCCAATTACCCGTTTTGCACGATAGACCCGAACGTCGGCGTCGTGGCGGTCCCCGACCACAGGCTGTATAAGCTTTCCGAGATGTACCGCCCGAAGAAGACGACGCCCGCCGTCATCGAATTTGTGGATATAGCGGGCCTTGTCAAGGGCGCGTCAAAAGGCGAGGGCCTGGGCAACAAGTTCCTCTCGAACATACGCGCGACAGACGCAATAGTCCACGTTGTGCGCTGCTTCGACGACGATAATATTATTCACGTGGAAGGAAAGACAGATCCTATTCACGACATTGAGATAGTCGACATTGAGCTTATTATGGCGGACATGGAGATGCTTGAGCGCAGGATAGATAAGGCTATTAAGGCCGGTAAGGGCGACAAGAAGTTCCTGCACGAGGCGGAAGTCCTCAAAGCGCTGACGGAGCACCTCAATAGCGGCCGCTCAGCCCGGAGCTTTGAATGCTCTTCCGAGGACGCGGAGATCATATCCGGAAGCGAGCTTCTCTCTCTCAAGCCCGTCATTTACGCCGCGAATCTCAGCGAGGATTCCTTCACCGGAGATTACGCTTCGGACAAGTATTATACTCGGGTACT
>JBMNQI010000081.1:0-7658 GCA_050944055.1 Oscillospiraceae bacterium
GATGTAGACTACATCGTTGATAGGCCGGAGGTGTAAGCACGGTAACGTGTTCAGCTGACCGGTACTAATAGCCCGAGGGCTTGACCTACAGTTTATGCAGGCACAAACATCTTTAGCCATGCTCCTCTTTCCATTCTCTTTGTTCAGTTTTCAGGGCGCAGCCCATAGTCGGTGTCGATAACGGTGAGGGTCCACCCGTTCCCATTCCGAACACGGTAGTTAAGCTCATTTGTGCCGAAGATACTTGGCTGGCGACGGCCCGGGAAAATAGGTAGACGCCGACACAGAGGGTCTCATAATAATTATGCGGGCCCTCTGAGATATTCCTCCTTAGCTCAGTCGGTAGAGCATGCGGCTGTTAACCGCAGGGTCGTTGGTTCGAGTCCAACAGGGGGAGCCAAAAAGCGGTATTGCCGTCACTGCGTGTGGCGGCAATACCAAAATAAAATTCAAATGGGCCTTTAGCTCAGTTGGTTAGAGCATCCGGCTCATAACCGGACGGTCCTGGGTTCGAGTCCCCGAAGGCCCACCAAATTAGACTTAGTAGACGATGGATCGGCAACCCACGTCTACTATTCACTAATTAAAAGGAAACTGATAACAATAGGGGCATAGCTCAGTTGGTAGAGCAGCGGTCTCCAAAACCGCGTGCCGAGGGTTCGAATCCTTCTGCCCCTGCCAAATTCCCCGTTACATAATGGCCCAGTAGTTCAGTTGGTTAGAACGCCAGCCTGTCACGCTGGAGGTCGACGGTTCGAGCCCGTTCTGGGTCGCCATATTAAGGCAAGCGCGGGTTAAAAAGTCCGGCAGGCCTTAATACGCTGTTATAGCTCAGTAGGCAGAGCACATCCTTGGTAAGGATGAGGTCGGCAGTTCGAATCTGCCTAACAGCTCCAAACCCTGTATCCCGATTTTTGTGCGGGATACAGGGCTTTTTTATTCGTTGCCTTAAAATTACAAGGTGCGTCATGCCCTCAGGCCGCGGAACGCCTTGAATAAAGTGCGTAAAGCCTCCGGAAATTCGGCCTTCCGGCCGCGTCCATAAGAAACGCTGACCGCCCGGCGCCCTCGCGGCGGTTTCCGTTTAATGCCCTGATAATAAAATCGGCATTGCGGATTCCCATGCCGTGGCCGTAGTATGTACCGTTGCCCAAATCAATCACGTTCTCGCCCTGCCAGTGAGGGGTTTTCGGGTCGACGTCGGGGTTGGCGAAATACAGCCTGTCGCCCGGTACAAAATCCCCGGTATTCTGCATGCGTCCCGTCTCGCGCAGCTCGCTTTCAATATCGCGCCAGTTCATCAGCGTAACCTCCGGAAACATTTCGTTGAACGCGTCTTCACGGAATACATCGAGCAGCGCCTTATAATAAACTATCTGCATGGCGGTCGCGCACTCCGTGCCGTACTGCGAACCGTTCCTATAAATATCGAGTATCGCGTCCGACGCCTTTACGCCGCGTTTCAGGACGAACCCGCCGTCTGAGCGCCTGGTCCAGTAATCGCCGTTGCATCTGGTGTCCCTGAATACTTCAAAGCTCATGCCGCTCCTGTTGAGCTCATACGAAGCGCTAACTGTTTTCCCGCGCAGCTCAAGCTCAAACCTGAGCTGTTCCAGAGAATCATAGGCATAGCTCTTATCGCTGCCTGACAATATTTCAAGCGCTTTTCTCTCTATGCTGCCGGGTGGGTAGAAGCTGTCGAGCCGCGCAATCTCAAAAGGCCTGTTTTCAACGATAATCATCAGACCACCTCGTCTCCCGCGCGCGCGGACATCACTTGACGCGCGATATCTTTTCTGATCCAGTCGCGCCACTGATTCATATCCCGGCTGCGCAGTTTGCAGGAGTAATCCGCAAGCATCTCCCTCTCATGAGAGGAAGCCGATCTGAAGCTTTCCAGGCACTCGACCTCTTCCCGCGTAAGCCGCTCGACCGGCGTTTTGAACCGCGGCGAAATCTCCTTTCCGAGGTACTTGGCCTCCATATCGATATCAAAGTGTTTCGGATTTTCCATCTGCTGAAAATGCTCGCCGGTCAGGTACAGATACGGCCTGTTTTCATTAAGCCAGGTTATGTACTCGTCATATTTCCGCTTTTTCGCCGCCCCAGTAATAGACTCGGGCGGGTCTAGATGGAGAAGCTTGCAGGCAAGCTCCACGTCTCTTGAATTGCCCGACAGCAGGCGCTCGGCGATAAGCGCCGGCGATTCCTTGTCAAGCGTCTGGAAAAAGGCCCATACGAGGTCGTGTATGAACTGCCCTTTCCGGTTGCGCCGGAATATTATGTCGGCAATGTCGCGAAGCACCGTCCTGTCGTCATATGTAACGACGAGCATCGACGCTATGTAGTCGATCAGCATGTCAAAATCATCCCGGCCGCGGCTGGGGCCCTCCCAGTGCTTGCCGGTATTGAACATCCACAGGAGCGCTTCATGCACCTGTGTATTGTCGATTTGCACCGCAGACTTCCAGCCGGGTATTGATATCTTGTCCGAGCAGATCCGCAGCGCCGCCAGATTTCTCGGACGGAGCTCAGAAAACGAACCAAGTTTATGCAGCTCTTTCATGATAACAAAAAAAGCCGGAAAACTGAGTCTTTCGTCGTTGACATGGTTAAGCAGGCCGCGCCTGTCTCTCCCGGCCTGCAGGCTGAAAAATCTGAGCAAATAATCAGGTCCGCCTTTATTCAGGAGATAATCCAGAAATCCGCGCCCTCTTTGAGCCATATAGACTTGCACCTTCCCTCCGTAAGCATTGGCTTCAACCCATAATATTGCGGATAGGCGTTTTTGTTGCGCTTGCCCGGTGCTTAGTAGGCGCCATATACGCGAAATTACGGCCGCTTACCGCCTGAAACTAATTCCGGAAAAGGCGGCAATCTGCGCCGCCTTTCCCGGAATTAGCTCAATTCTGCGCACCTAACAGGGGGAAGGGTCTTATGTCATTAATTAAGGCTTTGCTGCACTCCGCCTGGGAGAGTAACACTAACAGAATCATTGTCATACGATAAAATGTCAGCCGGTACAAAACCGGCATGGCCAAGTTATAGGAGGAAATGATTGTGGCAAACCAAGACAGCAACATTATGCCGTATATGCAGGGCAATCAGAGCAATCTGATGCCCCCAGAGAATAAGCTCAGATCAATTATGGATGAAACGAAAGAGCACAGGGCGATGTATCCTGAACTCTTCTACAAGCTGGAGCCTTTCATATCCTCTACCTGCGATGCTATAGAAATGTCCGGCGTCATGCCGACACAGCAGGAGATGGATAATATCACGGACGATATTTTGGAGGAATTCTGTAATACTTATCCCGATATGGCCAATTATTTAAGGGCAAATGAAAACGATAACAGCAATGAAATGCCGGAAGCCATTCCGACGCAGTTTTTCGGAGGGGGGTTCAGGCCGGACAGATTCAGGCGCTTCAGGCGCAGAGGCCTCGCAAGGGATATAATCAGAGCGCTGCTGCTGACGCGTCTGTTCGGAAGAAGACGCTTCTTCTTCTGACAGCTTCCTTACTACCGCCGGCGCATAAAACGAATACTGACCAACAGAACGGCCGAAGAATTCGGCTGTTCTGTTTTGCGGCGAGTACTGACTGTTGCGCAAGATAATGAAAAAGAGTAATATCTAGTATGAGGTGACAGTTTTGACATACGTACAAACCGTAAAAGGGCCAATAAGGCCCGATGAATTGGGGCAAACGCTAATACATGAGCATATAACATGCGCCGACTGGTCAATGCGCATGAATTTCGGCAGCCGTTTTTACGAGCACGACAAAATGACGGAAATGGCCGTGGGTCAGCTCAATAAAGCCAAGGCCCTGGGCGTTAAGACCGTTGTGGACGGCACGCCGGTAAACCTCGGGAGGGATATACGCCTCATTCATGAGGTTTCGCAAAAAACGGGCCTGAATATTATCGCGTCGAGCGGTTTTTATTATCAGGAGGAGCCATGGCTCGCTATGAGGGCCGAGGAGGAAATATTCGACCTGCTCCTCCATGAATGCCTGTACGGAATCTCGGGCACGGAAATAAAGCCCGGCATCATGAAATCCGGCGTGTCGGGCGCAGGCATAACGCCGCTTATCGGGAAGCTGCTCCGCGCAACGGGGCGCGCAGCCGCGAAAACGGGCCTGCCTGTATTCTGCCACCATGACCCGGAGATAAAAAACGGAGAAGAGATATTGGAGGTCTACGCCTCCTGCGGCGTCCTCGCCCACCGTATCATACTGGGGCACAGCGGGGATACAAACGACCTTAGCTACCTGGAATCCGTACTCAAAACCGGCTGCTACGTCGGCTTTGACCGCCTTGCCTACTGCGACAGGGTAAACAGCCTTGAAAACTGCGTGCGCAATATTCTGGAGATGTGCTCAAGGGGATATATCGGGCGTATCTTCCTGTCCCACGACTGGGCAGCGTACCTTGCCTTCTGGGACAGCTGGGAAACAACAAAAAACTCGGATTACCTGAACCTGGACGCGGATTATACGTTTGTGCATAAATACGTAATCCCGGCCCTGAAATCCGGGGGCCTGACGGATAAGGATATAGAGCAAATAATGATAGAAAACCCCCGCCGCTTCTTAGCGGGGGAGTGAGAAGCGCTGCCACAAACCTGGAGAGTTTCAGAAAAATAAAGATGGAAGTTATAATCACGAAAAGACCGGTTGGACTTTTTAAAAGGATCCATTAGGCTAGGCCATCAGTAATGCCTGTAGGTAGATGTTCCCTTTGCTTAGCTTCGTTATAACTTGCCCATCTTATATGATCTCATGCCTTTACGTTATAAGTTCATACCTCTCTGAGTTATGAGAAAAACCGCTTAAGTTTATGCTTAAGCGGCAGTCACACCTGATCAAATAAAAATCTTGCTTCTTTCTTCGATAAGCGATATAAAGTGTTCTTTTAAATCTTCCGGCAATAGGGACTCGCGGCACATGATAATAAGATTATGCTTCATTGAAACGAGCTTGCCGATCATCTTTTCGGCGGCGCTTCTTGAAATATCGCACTCATCGGCAAATACCAAGAAGTCATTTTTGCGAATATTCGTTTTCTTCCCGTTCATTGTAAGAGCGAATTGTTCTTCGTCTTCAGGCATTATGATATTCACGGGCAGCAAGTCGTATGCCGGGGATAAAACATATAGTCCGCTCCCTTCTGCTGTTTCGATCAAAGAAAAATTTTTCAGATGCATATCAGAATTGCCGACGAGGTATGAAAAAACTAACCTCATATAAAGCTCTGTCAAATCAAGCATCGCTCTTGAAGAATACTTCTGGATGATTTTACTGCATCGTTCGTAAGATCCCTTATATTTATCTTGTGTTAATCGCAAATCAAGCTGGCAGAAATCTTCCATGGCGAGTATTCTGACCTTATTATTTTTTTCAAATACCCTGTCAACACGCTTTGTAATATAGGCATAGCTTCCATTTCCCAAAACAAGCGCATGCGGAACAGTCGCTATTCCGACAGCATCTGCCATACACATTACTAGTTGCTCGGCCTCGGGAAGCGAACGAAAATCCTTGACCTGTGGTTTAAGAATGTATCCGGTCGGGTAATTCAAAAGCGTGAGCCGTGGCCTGCCGCCTTCGGAAATGAGGTGCAGGGATAGTTTCTTCTGTACGCCTGGAACCGTATATCCTTTATTTGTGCTTTCTATTGCAAGAAGCTCTAAGGTTTTCTCGTTTATCTCTATGTTGGGTAAAACCGATGTTCCAAAGAAGCGCTTAATACATCTTTTATGCCAGCCATTTTGCTCATCTTCCAAGCGGAGCGGCTTTCCGCAGCATAAGCAGTTCATGCGCGTTCCTCCTTAATGCTGACATTACCAACACTATCCTTGCAGGCCACAAGCAAAAGCCCGAACCGGTCTATTGGGTCAATTTTCCAATTGCGGCTGACAACGTCAAGCAGCCATCCTTCAGGGATTAATCCGTCAAAGAAGGGAAACAGGGTTTTTGAATTATATGTTTCTTTGCTTAACGGCAAGGTCAGAGAAACGGCACTGGCGTTATCTCTCTTAAGATATTCAGCATCATACGAGAAGGAATAGCCTTCGTCGGTTTCCGCGAGGAGTCCCGCAAAGATATTCCTTACATATACATAAGCTGTTCTAAATGCACTCATTAATTACTCCTTTTTCCCCGGCACGGCTTCCATACCGAACATATTAAGAGCAGTATTTACCTTATCCATGCGCACCGATTCTTTTCCCTGCTCCAGCTCACGAATAAAACGAAGGCCCAATCCGGACCGCATGGCAAATTCTTTTTGGGTGAGTCCCGCGGCACGCCTGCTTTCTTTAATAAACGCGGCAATCTTATTCATTCTGATTATGGCCTCCTTATACTTGAATTATACTTAAATAATATACCCCATAGGGTGTATTGTCAATCATAATATAGGAAATGGTACCCTATAGGGTGTAATATAAGTAAGCTCGGAAAAGAAAAGCCCTATCGGGTATAAAATCAGCTTAGATATTAGAATTCCTTGAGAAAGAATCATAGGTAAGACGAGTCAAAGCGGGGAAATACGCATTTGACATTATTGAGGTATTCTTTGACCAAAATGGGACGGCACCGGCAGAGCAAATAATGATAGAAAACCCCCGCCGCTTCTTAGCGGGGGAGTGAGCAGGCGCCGGGCCTGAATCAGCGTCAGCCCGGGCGCGGACGGCGGTGTATAGCGCCCGGCCTTGGTTGGCTAGGCGCTGTCAAGACGGCGGTGCCTGCGCAAGATGTCGCTTTATAAAGGCCTGCTGCCTCACAGCCGTGCCGGCTTAGGCCGGCGACCTATATCCTCGCGCCGACGATATGTATATACCGCGCGCGGTCGTATATATATGTCGAGAGCGGGCGGCGCAGGGCGTCATATGTGTGCGTGGCTATCAAAATGTCGTCCGCGGTTTTTTCGATGACAAACAGAGAGTGGTAGAACATGCCGTCGGCTTTTCCGAGCTGTATTATGTCCCCGGGCATCATATCGGATTTGCCGGCGACCTCCCCGTAAGGGCCGGGCCCTTTGTTTCCGATGAGGAAGTTATACAGGAACCTAACTCCGGTCCAGGAGGCTGTACGGTCGCTGGCGCTTCTGTAATACCAGCCCGTGACGGGAGTGTAATTCATAATTCCGCACCCCGCGTAGATGCACTGGGAGACAAAATTGGTGCAGTCCCCGCCGATGCCGGAGAAGCTGTAATATTCGGGATTGCGCCCGAGCGCCCATTTCTCGGCATATGCTACAGCGGCCTCGCGGTCGTATACTTTTTTTCTCATAACATCGCACCTCCTGCGCCAGCTTATGAAAAGATTTCAGGAGGTGTGAGTTATGAGTACATTAAGCCGGGCATAGTGACCTCATGCACGCCGAGGCCGGGCATTTTCAGGTCGCCCAGAAGGCAGGCGTTCAGTATGGCGTGCTTCCCGAAGCGGCTCCTTATAGACTCGACCGCGTCCTCGAGCTTCTCCCGGCGCATGCGCCTTCTGACATCGTCAAACATGTCAAGCTGCTGCGGCGCGCCGCTGGGTATCAGATTTATGGCCCGGACCGTGATAGACCTGATGGGCAGCGTCCATGCGTAATTTCCCTCGAAGAGCTCCCTCGCTTTACGCGCTATCTCCATGGGGCTTTGCG
>JBMNQI010000082.1:0-7629 GCA_050944055.1 Oscillospiraceae bacterium
CGGTTCGCCCAATGCGGATTAAAAAGGCTTCATCGGAGGACTGTATATGCAGCTGAAAAAAAAACTCCGCATAACAGCGTTATTATTGCTGCCGCTTTTTCTGATCGGCTGCCAGAACGCGCGAGACTTCCAGGACCTTGTGATTGTTACCGCCGTCGGAATAGATAAAAGCGATAAAGGCGCGGACCAGATCAGGATAACTGCGCAGATTATACTGCCTGGAAATATCACTTCCGGTATAGGCGGCGCAGGAGGCGGAGGAGGAGGCGGCAGCGAGGGCCAAAAGCCGTATATTAACGTTGAGACCAGCGGAAATACCGTCCAGACCACGCTTCGCTCCATGACTGATTATACGATAAATAAACTCTATCTGTCCCATAACGAAGCGATAATATTCGGGCGCAGCATAGCAAAAAAAGGGATAAGAAGGCATCTTGACTTCTTCGTCAGGGACAATGAGGGAAGGCCGACAACTAAGATATTCGTAGCGGACAACCTCGCGAGCGAGGTGTTAGACGTTGCCGCCAGTTTTGAGACTCTGCCGTCGTCAAATCTGAGCAGCCTTATTATCGATCAGAAGCGGACTTCTTATGTCAAGCCTGTCGAAATGCATGAGGTCGTAAAAAAGCTATTAAGCAAAACGGCTTCTTTTGTGCTTCCGATTGTCAGCGTCGAGGAAATGAACGGCCAAAAAATCCATAAGATCGCAGGTATGGCTGTCTTCAAGTCCGACAAAATGGTAGGAGAACTGGATAAAACCGAAAGCAGCGGCCTGCTGTTCGCGCTCGGCGAGGCTAAATACGGCTTAACGCCGGTAAATTACAAAGATCAGGAAGTGTCGCTTGAGATAATTTCCTCAAGCTCAAAAATCAAGCCGAAAATCGACGGGGAGAATATAAGCTTTAGCATCAAAATAAAAATGAGCACAGCCATATCCGAGCAGACCGGCACGGAGCCTATCGGCAAGAAGGAAGACCTGGACGAGCTGGAGAAGCTGCAAAAGCAAAAAATTGAGGAAGAAGTATACAGCGCTTTTTCCGCGGCCAAGGAGCTTAACGCCGACATATTCGGTTTCGGGGAATTGCTGCGCAAGCATTATCCCGAAAAGTGGAGTGAGCTTGAAAGCAACTGGGATAAGGTATTTAAAACCGTAAATATAAATGTAAGCATAGACAACCAGATACGCAATATGGGTCTTAGCAGCAAGCCGCTTGTACCGGAGGAGAAAAATGTACACTGAAAAAATACGGCGCGGCGAATTCTTCTTCCTGACTTTCTGTCATCTTCTTCAATATTTGAGCATTCTTCATTATACTGACAGACTGGCAAGAAACGATACCTGGCTCGTAATAATCATCGGTTATTTTTTATCTATACCTTTTATTCTTATATACACCAGCCTCGCGAAGCGTTTCCCTTCAAAAAACCTTCTGGAAATCTTCACTCTGGTATTCGGAAAAATAATCGGAACTATTATTTTAATTCTATATTTAGCTTTTTTTATCTATGTCGTCAGCCGTCAGCTGGACGATATTTCGGGCTTTTTTACGACGACGTTCCAGCCTGAGACGCCCCCCATATTATTCGAGCTGCTTGCAGTAATTGCTTCCGCCGTCATATTGGCAACAGGGATTGAGCATTTGGCAAAGCTTTGCTTTATATTCGCATTGACAGCCGCATTCTTCATTATCTCTACCGTATTATTGCTTATACAGGATATGGACTTTTCAAACTTTCTGCCGATACTAAGACATGAGCCGAGTTCTTATCTGAAGTCCATAATCGGATTTGCCTTCATCCCGGGAAGCTACGTTCTTTTTCAGTTTCTGCTTACTCCGCAGCTGGAGTCAACCAAAAAGCTGACGGAGCTGACTCTTGCCGGTTATTCAATGGGAGTGCTCTTCCTTCTTATTGTAGTGCTAAGGAACACCGCAACGCTCGGCTATATGTCCGATGTTGTTATCTCCGCGTCGTTTTCGGCGGCCAGAGTAATCAACGTCGGCAAAATACTGACGCGAATTGATTTTGCCATATCAACCAATATAATGGTTATGATACTTGTGACCATATGCATCTACTACTATGGAGCCGCCAAGGCACTCGCCCAATTATTCGGGCTTAAAAGCTTTAAATGCTTCATAATTCCGTGCGGCATTGCCGCACTAATTCTGTCTTCTACGCTTTTCCAGTCTTCCGTCGAGCATATAGAGTTTTCCAGAATATATAATCTGCCTGCCTTAGGAGTTTTCAGTCTTGCCTTCCCCCCTGCCGCGCTCCTCGTCGCCAGGCTGCGGGGGCTTAAGGATGCCGCGGGCTCAGGCGGCATGCCCGGTAGCTCAAATTCACCCGCCGCGGAGGCCTCAAATGGACAAGAATGAAAAGGTACTGCGCGCTGAATACTTCTTCCTTGTATACTGCTTTACGCTTCGTTTTGTAGAAGTTCTTAACTTTACGGACACAACAGCTAAAAACGACGCCTGGCTGGTCATAATAGCCGGGGCGGCCATAGCCGTGCCTTTTATCGTGATTTTTACTTCTCTGGCAAAGCGCTTCCCTTCGAAAACCCTGTTGGAAATCTATCCGCTTGTTCTGGGGAAGGTTCCGGGAACTATTATTCTGATACTTTATACGGCTTATTTCCATGTTATTTCCAGCCATTTCCTGGACGACCTCGCCGAGTTTTTTTCCATATACGTCCAGCCGGACACTCCCCTCATATTCTTTATTATAGTTTTTACGCTGTCCTGCGCAATTGTATTACGAATGGGAATAGAATACCTCGTGAAAACGTGCTTTATTATTGCATTGTCGGGGAGTATCACGGCGCTTGCCACGTCTCTAATGCTGTTGAGGGAAATGGATTTTTCCAATTTTCTGCCCATACTCAGGCAGGAACCCAGGGTCTACCTTGAGTCCGTATCCCAATTCGCATTCGTGCCGGGCGTCCATGTATTAATACTGTTTATGCTCAACCCGAAGTTTCACTCCAAGCGGGGTATAACAAAACTGACTGTTATCGGGTTTGGGCTGGGTGTTCTGTCGCTCCTTACTATCAGCATCCGCAACACGGCTGTGCTTGGAAGCGTGGCCACAGTCGTAAATTCACCGTCTTATTACACGTTAAGGCTTATAGATATAGGCGAGCTGTTTACGAGGGTGGACTTTGCCGCGTCCATTAATATCACTATCCTCACTTTTCTGGCAACTTCAATAGTTTATTACTCGGCCGTGCAGGGGCTTAACCTGCTTTTTAAGCCGAAAAACAAGAATTTTTTCATTATCCCGTCGGGCATCATAATAGACATACTTTCGGTTTTTCTGTTTGATTCATCTATGGAGCATCTAGAATTTGCTAAGAATTACAACGTCCCGGTTTACGGCTGCTTCTACTTTGTCTTCCCTCCGCTGGCGCTGATTGTTGCGAAGCTGCGCAGAATAAAGGAAGCGGACGCAGAGCTCACGTTCCAGAGTGCCACGAAGAAAACTTCGCAATAGGCGAATGCGCCGGCAGGCCAAGGCCCTGTCCCGGAGTTATGTAGGCTGAAGCTAAACAGCTTCAGCTCTTCCCTATTCAAGGAGACATATGATAAAGCATACCAGCGCGGACAAAATTAGTCCAAGGAATAAGGCAATAAAACCGACCAGCACCGCAGTTTTAATGCAAAACGGTATAAGCAGGATCGAAAATGCAACAACGGCGGTGATGATTGCTCCGACAACGCCCAGGAGAAGGTTTTTCCTAACCAGTTTCAGGCATTTCCCGATA
This sequence comes from Oscillospiraceae bacterium, assembly GCA_050944055.1. GTDB lineage: Bacteria > Bacillota > Clostridia > Oscillospirales > Oscillospiraceae > JBMNQI01. The sequence continues at coordinate 3,767 of JBMNQI010000082.1, forward strand.
CTGGCGCAATGGCAGGACAATATAGCCGCCACTAATGCGAAAAACCCTCCGAACAGCGCTATAAATAAGGCTATTTTTATGAGAAACGAAACGCCGATACATCCAAAATAGAAAAGCGTCCCGATAACGATGCCGAACAACAGGCTTAAAACAAAGCCAACTTTAGTGCAGATGTTTTTGATGCAGTAACAGCCCATCATTTTCACCTCCTTTTGTTCTCTACCATTTTATGTGGCGGCGCTTTATTTGTCCTGCGGTAAGACGCGCTGCTCTCCGGAACATACAAAGCTCCGGGATGCGGTTTTGTATGTTTAGGTCCCCGCCGCCGGAGGCTTTAATCAATATAGGAATCGCCGATTTGGTTTGCTTTGATTTGATAAAAATGGTATAATTAATCAGAGTTCTTTTCCTGCGCAAGAATTTTGCAGAAGGTGGTTTTTATGATTTCGACCGGGCGTATCACGATAGCGAGGTACCTGAAAATTGCCGTGGATCTGGCCGCCAGAATAGCGTCCGGAGAACTGACGGAGGGCGAGAAGCTTAAGGGCAGATCAATTCTGTCCACCGAATACAACGTATCGCCCGAGACGATCCGCCGGGCAATGTCCCTTCTGTCAGACAAAAACGTCGTCGAGGTCTACGGGGGCAGCGGCATAAAGATCGTATCACGGGAAAAGGCCGTAGAGTTTATTAAGAGCTTTAAAGACGATGAGGTCCTTTCCGAAATGAATGCAAACCTCGCGGATTTGTTCCAAAAGAGAAAAGCTCTTGACGAGGAAATCACCGCCACAACCAGGAAGATCATTGATATGTACAGATACCTGCGTTCGGACCTTATCACGCCCGTGGAAATCAACATACCGGACGGCTCTCACGTAATCGGCAACAGTATCGGAGCGCTTCAGATCTGGCACAACACGGGCGCCACAATCATAGGCGTCATACATGAAAGCAATATAATAATATCGCCGGGGCCGTATTATGAATTTGCCCCGGAGGACAGGGTGCTTATCGTCGGCGACGAAAACGTTATTAAGAGATTCAACAGTTATTTGAACAACTGAAACACAGAAATCCGCCCCAACGGGGACTTAACCCGTTGGGGCGGATTTGTCTTTTTCCTACAGCGCGGCGAGCACCGCGGCTTTGCTGATTATGCCGACAAGCTTTTTCCTGCCGTCCAGAACCGCAAGCGGGTAAGGCGACTGCGCGGACAGCGGCAGAACGTCGCTTAATACAGCGTCCTCCGTGGTTGTCGCCACATCGGTTTGTATAAAATCCCTCAGCGGCAGCTTTTCGTTTCGCGCCTGGACGGCGGCCGAAATGGTTACGATGCCCAGCAGCTCCATTCTGTCGTCTATGACAAAAGCGGTGGACACGTTGTTTTCGCGCATTACCTCAATCGCGTGAGCCGGCGTATCCTTGGGACGCACGAGGCATCCCGGCTTGGACAGGATGTGTCTGACAGTCAACACCTTGGTCTTGTCGGCTGAGTCAATAAATGTCCGGACATATTCGTCCGCGGGATTTGCCGACATGCCTTCAGGCGTATCAATCTGTATTATCTTTCCGTCACGCATGATGGCGACCGTGTCGCCGAGCTTGAAAGCCTCATTTATGTCATGAGTGACGAATACTATTGTCTTTTCCAGCTTGCGCTGCAGGCTGAGAAGCTCAAACTGCAGGTCCCTGCGCACAAGAGGATCCAGCGCTGAGAACGGCTCGTCCATGAGAAGCACCTCGGGGTCGTTAGCCAAGGCGCGCGCAAGCCCCACGCGCTGCTTCATGCCTCCCGAAAGGCTTGATATCGATTGGTTCTCCCAGCCTTCCAGCCCGACAAGCGAAATGGCCTCCATGGACATACGCTCCCTCTCTTCCTTCGGGACCTTTCTTATCTCCAGTCCGAAAGCCACGTTTTCAAGCACTGTGCGGTGGGACATGAGCCCGAAATTCTGAAAAACCATTGAAATCTTGCTGCGGCGGAATTCCAGCAGCCTTTTGCTGTTATACTCCGCCAGTCTCTCGCCGCCGTACCAGATGTCGCCCGACGTGGGCTTGTTAAGCAGGTTAAGGCAGCGTAAGACGGTTGACTTCCCTGAGCCCGAAAGGCCTATAAGAACAAATATCTCGCCTTTTTTTACGGAGAACGAAACGTCCCAAAGCGCGACGGTCACTCCGGTCTTCTTCTTTACCTCTTCCTTGGAGGCGCCCTGTTTCATCATGGCCGACGCCTCGGCCTTGTTCATTCCGTACAGTTTGCTGACATTCTCTGTGCGTATAATAATATCGTCATTCACTGCTGTCAGCCTCCTGCTTCCCGACAATGCCCTGCGTAAGCCTGTCTAGTATAATAGCCACTATAACGATAGAAATTCCGGGCAGCAGAGCTTTCCCAATCTCCGTGCGGTTCGTGGCGACAAGTATCTCCATGCCGAGGCCGTTTGCTCCGATCAGCGCGCAGGTTACCACCATCGACATAGCCATCATTATAGTCTGATTGATGCCCGCCATAATGGTGGGAACAGACTGTGGAATCTGCACTTTTATAAGCGTCTGCATGGCAGTTGAGCCAAATGCCCTGGCGGCCTCGATCACCTCTTCGTCCACGTGCGTGATCCCCAGGCTCGTCATTCTTATCATAGGTACGATTGAATAGATGGTAGTAGCCATAAGCGCCGGCGTTTTGCCAACTGAAAACAGTATTACTGCGGGTATCAGATAGACCCATGACGGCATCGTCTGCATAAGGTCAAGCACAGGCCGTATGATAGATTCCGCGCGTTTGTTCATCGAAATGAACACGCCAAGCGGAAAACCGAACAAAATCGAAAGGAAAACCGACGCTATTACAATTGCAATAGTCTGAAGCATCTCGGTCCACATGCCGAAAACACCGACCAGCATGAGCAGCGCTCCGTACATAACGCCCGTCAAGGGTTTTTTGCTGATTCTCCAGCCCAGAACGGCAACCGCCAGTACAAGAACCCACCATGGAATCAAACCCAGAAAATCCTCAATGCCGTTTATTGAGACGATCACTGCCGTTTTAATTGCCCCAAGTCCGTCCCTGTGGTTTCTTGCGAAAGACTTGACGGCGCTGTCAATGGTTTCGCCTATATCGATCTGCCAGTTTTCAGGGAATTTCAGCAGATATTCAGGCAGCGTCAAATTAATTCCCCCTACTGTCCGTAAGATTTGAGAGCTGCCCTGACATTAGATGCGTTTTCGGCCGGGAGCCATTCGTCCAGCAGTTCGTCATGCTGTGTAAGCAGCCATACGGCAACCTGCTCGTATGACAGGCCCTGATTTTCAATAAGATATGCCAGCGCTTCGGAAATAAGCTCGCTGCCGGTCTTATATTTTTTAAAGAACTCGGCCAGATCCGGAGCCTTCTCCGCGAAGTACTTGCTGGATACTATTTTTAAAGCCTGCTTTGGGAATTCGCATTGCCCGGCCTCAAACAATTCCGGATCATAGGGCTCGTCCTCCAGCAGAATAAGATCCAGCTGCCCGGTGATCCATGTCGGCTCGTAGCAGTAGCCCACCCAGGGGTCGCCCAGGTTGTACGCCGAGGCGAGCGAGGCAAACAGCGCGGCTTCGCTTCCCAGGCGGGTGTATGTAAATTTATCGTCCAGGTTGTAGTATTCGTATTTGGCGTATAGTATCTCGTCCGCCATCCACCCGGGGATGGAGCCATAGATCCTCCCTTTGGACGGGTCCTCGTCGTCGGGGAAAACGTCGGAATATTTAAGCAGGTCGGCCACAGTCTTCAGCTCCGGCGCCATAGGCTCAATACCCCGCTCCTCATCACCATATATAACATAAGCGGGAACATAAAGCCCCTGGGCGCTGTCGGGCACAAG
>JBMNQI010000083.1:0-7376 GCA_050944055.1 Oscillospiraceae bacterium
CCCTGCTTGAAAGTCGCCGCAGAAGCGCTTTCGGCAAGCAGGATGACCAAAATATTCAACGCGAACACAACCGCAAGAGCTAAAACGCGCTTTCTTCTGTCCATTACGCCGACCTCCCAAATCTTTTCCCGTCAATATTTTACGGCGGCGGCGCTGGCAATATTCAGCCAAATATTCGCAGGGATTCGCGGAGAACCGAAAAGCAAGTAAACATAAAATCCTTGACATAGTTGCTTTAGCACACTAAAATAGAGTAAATATGTTATCAGGCGTCCGGGGGATTAGGCGCCGCTTTTTTCACATTTGAATCTCATTATCTTAATTTTTCGACTGATTATAAGAATATTAAAACATAGGAGGTGTTAGCTGGTAGTATGATCTGGTATATAGTAACAGCTGTTGCTGCTTTAATAATTGGCGCCGCCGTAACCTTTCCGCTTGCAGTCGCGTATCGCAAAAACGTAGCCGAAAAGGAGATAATCAGCGCTGAGGAAGAAGCAAAGCGCATAATCAACGAATCAATAAAAAACGCGGAGAGCAAGAAACGCGAAGCCCTGGTCGAAGCTAGAGAAGAGATACACCGCAGCCGCGCGGAATACGAGCGTGAGGTCAGAGAACGCCGCGCCGACCTGCAAAAGCAGGAGCGCAGGCTGCAGCAGAAAGAGGAGAACCTCGATAAAAAAAGCGAGGCGCTTGAAAAAAAGGAAGACCTGCTGAACCAGAAACTTGCAGCAGTAAACCAGCAGCGCGAAGAAATAGCGCTGATCAAGCGCGGACAGCTTGAAATGCTTGAGAAGATTTCCGGCCTGACCGCTGAAGAGGCCAAGGAATACCTGATCAAGGAGTTGGAATCCGAGGTAACTCATCAGGCGGCCATGAAGATAAAAGAGATAGAAACGCGTCTGAAGGAGGAAGCTGACCAACGGGCCAGAGAGATTCTTTCACTTGCCATACAGCGCTGCGCAGCCGACCATGTTGCCGAGGCGACGGTTTCGGTAGTCCCCCTGCCGAACGACGAGATGAAGGGCCGCGTGATCGGCCGCGAGGGCCGCAATATACGCACTATTGAAACGCTTACGGGCGTGGATCTGATTATTGACGACACGCCTGAAGCCATAACGCTTTCGGGCTTTGACCCCGTAAGGCGCGAAATTGCGCGTCTGGCGCTGGAAAAACTGATTGCCGACGGGCGTATCCACCCGGCGCGCATCGAGGAAATGGTCGAAAAAGCCCGCCGCGAGGTGGACGCAGTCATCAAATCCGAGGGCGAGAGGGCAACATTCGAGACGGGCGTACACGGAATCAACCCGGACCTTGTAAAAATCCTGGGCCGTCAGCGTTACCGCACAAGCTACGGCCAGAACGTGCTGAACCATTCTATTGAGGTTTCGCATATTGCCGGCCTCATCGCCGCCGAGCTCGGGGCGGATGTGACGCTCGCCAAGCGCGCGGGCCTTCTGCACGACCTGGGCAAGGCGGTCGACCACGATATGGAGGGCTCACACGTCGCCATCGGCGTCGAGCTTGCCCGGAAGTACAAGGAGAGCGAGGAAGTAGTCCACGCAATCGAGGCGCACCACGGAGACGTCGAGGCCCGCACGGTAATAGCCTGCATTGTTCAGGCCGCGGACGCGATCTCCGCCGCCCGTCCCGGCGCACGCAGGGAAAACATCGAGAATTACATCAAGCGTCTCGAAAAGCTTGAAGAGATCACCGGCACATATCCCGGAGTCGAAAAGAGCTATGCCATCCAGGCGGGGCGCGAGATAAGAATCATCGTTAAGCCGGAGGAGGTCAGCGAGGACGACATGATACTCCTGGCCCACGAGCTGACAAAGAAGATCGAGGAAGAACTCGAATACCCCGGCCAGATAAAGGTGCACGTCCTGCGCGAGACACGTGTAATAGAATACGCAAAATAAAACGAAGGCAAAAGCGTTTTTTCGCTTTTGCCTTCTTAGTCGCGCAGGCCCGGCCTTCCCGGACCTGCGTTTCATTAAGCCCGGCCTTCGCTGCCTTCGGCACAAAGCCGATTATTACAATATCGGTTCCCGTAAACTCAGCCCGGAAAACGGACCGCCGAAAGAAGTACGCCTATTTAAAATTCTTCTCCTCGACCTCAATCATCTTCGGCGTCAGCCTCTTGCTCAGCTCTATACGCCACTGCGGGAAACCGTCGTTCCAGCTGTGGTTTAAGAATTCGTCGGCCATATCGCATCCCATCGCAGGCGCGACAATGCCCTGACCCATGACAAGCACGTTGCAGCCGTTGACCGTCGAGGCCATCTTCGCCGTATAGGGGCTTTCGCAGGAGAGCGCGTATATACCCCGTATCTTGTTGGCGACGATGTTCATCCCCCCGCCGGTATGGCAGATAAGTATGCCTCGCTCCGCTTTCCCGGACAGTATGGCCTCGGCCACATTCTCAGCGGCCTCGCTGTAATAAACCTCCGGCGACTCGGAATCCTGCTGCCCGAGGTCCAGGACCTCATGGCCGGCTTCTGTAAGATGCCGTTTCACCGCGTCCTTCAATATAAGCCCCGACAGGTCAGTCCCTATAGCGACCTTCATATTATATCCCCTTTCCATGTTTGGAAAAATCATATCATTGACAGTTTCAATTTTCAAGATAATGTGTTGCCAAACTGGTAAAAATACAATATAATGGATAGAGCTCGGGAGCCTGTACGCCCGACACGGGCTTTAATAATCGGAGGTAAGCATGAGCGTCACACTTCTTGCCGTAGGCGATATTGTCGGCAAATCGGGGCTTGAGTTTCTCGGCAAAATTCTCCGCAAGCTTAAAAGCGACAAGGGCGCCGACTACACGGTCGTCAACGGGGAAAACGCTGCCAACAACGGTATAACGCCCCGCCAGGCAGACGAGATATTCGCCGCCGGGGCGGACGTAATAACGCTTGGAAACCACACGTGGGGCAAGCGCGAGATACTGCCCTATCTCGACGACCGCGATTTTATAATACGCCCGCTGAACTTCGCCCCGCAGACCGCCGGACACGGTTTTTGCGTTGTCGGCGACCTGTGCGTCGTGAACCTCATAGGGCGCTGCAATATGAACTTCGGCCCGGACAACCCCTTCCACGCTGTTGAAAAGGTTTTGAAAACGAGGCCCGCGAAGTATATCGTAGTTGACATTCACGCGGAGGCGACGAGCGAAAAGCTCGCCATGTGCTATTATCTCGACGGGCGAGTCTCCGCCGTTTTCGGGACGCATACGCATGTGCAGACCTCGGACTGCAGGATCTTCCCAAAGGGAACGGGCTATATCACCGACCTGGGCATGACAGGGCCGGTCGAGTCCGTTCTAGGCATACGCCCGGAACAGAGCGTTTCGTTTTTCCTAGGCAATCCTCCGGAGCGCTTCGCCACCGCTCCCGGCATATGCAAAATCGAGGGCGCAGTATTCCGCTTCAGCGAGGAAACCGGGCTTTGCGAGCACTGCGAAAGCTTCCGCATACAGGAAGGCAGCTGACATTCCGTTAATACGATAATCATTTGTGGCATGGGAGGTTACTATGATTAAGCTCGTTCATGCGGCTGATTTTCACCTGGATTCGCCGTTTGAAAGCCTGCCCCCCGACAAGGCGCGCATGCGTCGGGAAGAACAGCGCGACGACTTGTTCAAGCTCAGGGATATAGTCAATTCAGAGGATGCGGACATAGTGCTCCTCGCGGGCGACCTGTTTGACAGCGACAACGCGTTCCACGATACGACAAAACTCCTGGAAGAGGTCTTCGCCTCTATGAATTCCAGGATTTTCATATCGCCCGGAAACCATGACTTCTATTCTCCAAGAAGCCCTTACCGGGCGGTGGAATGGCCGGATAACGTACATATTTTCAAAACGACGCGCATCGAGTGCGTGGAGCTGCCCGAGCTGGGCGCCAGGGTATTTGGCGCAGGCTTCATCTCCCCCTCCTGCTCCTCTCCGCTGCTGCGCGATTTTAAGGCCGGGCCCGATATGATAAACATCATGGTGCTCCACGGCGATACCGTGGCAGCCACCGACGAATACAATCCCGTATCCCCGGAGGATATCGCCTTTTCTGGCCTTAACTATCTCGCGCTCGGCCATATACACAAGTTTTCCGGCATTTTGAAGTCGGGAGACACATGCTACGCCTATCCCGGCTGCCCGAGCGGGCGCGGCTTCGACGAACAGGGAGAAAAGGGCGTAATAGTTGGAACAGTCTCAGGAAGCGGCGCCGACCTGCGTTTTGTACCGCTGGGCGGCCGCCGCTATTTAACCATTGAGCGCGATTATGAAGCGCTGATTGAAGGCAGGTCCTCTCTGCCCGAAGGCTGCGAGAACGACATTGTCCGAGTTATTCTCACGGGCGAGAGGGACGGCCATGTAAAAATAGACGAGCTCGAGGAAAAATACGGCGCAAAATTCTTCCACCTCAGTTTTCGCGACAGGACGCGGGAAAGGCGCGACATCTGGGCGGCGGCACGCGAGGATACGCTCAAGGGCACTTATATGCGGCTTATGCACGAAGCTCTGGAAAAGGCCGGCTCCGACGGGCAGCGCGAGCTTATAACAATCGCCGCCCGCTACGGGCTGGCCGCGCTTGAAAACGGGGAGGTGCCGGTACTTTGATCATAGAGCGAATGAAGGCGAATTTCGGAGGGCTTAACGGCCGTGAGCTTAACCTCCGAGGCGGCCTCAATATTGTCTATGCCGCGAACGAGGCCGGCAAGAGCACCTGGATGGGCTTTATCAGGGCAATGCTCTACGGCATCGACACGAGCGAGAAGGACAGGCAGGGGCATATAGCCGCGAAAAACAAATTCCGCCCCTGGAGCGGCGCTCCCATGGAGGGCGTTATGGACGTCATAGCGTGGGACAGGCCGGTTCGGCTCACACGTGAGACGGTCGTACCTACCGCTCCGCTTCGCAAATTCTCGGCTGTATTTACCGACACGGGCGACCCTGTTTCCAATATATCCGGCGAGAGCGCAGGCCAGCGGCTCATTGGGGTTGAGGAATCTGTCTTTGTCCGCTCCTGCTTCATCGGTCAGCGCACCATAGACATAAACCAGAGCCCCGAGCTCGAGCGCAGGATCGCGCAGCTTGTTACCACCGGGGACGAGACCACCTCATATACCGAGGCAGAGACCCGGCTGCGCCAGTGGAAAAATCAAATTAAGTATAACCGCTCCGGCGAGCTGCCGCGAGTGGAGGAGCGCATCGCCGAGCTTGAGAACCTGCTCGAGCGCCAGAAGGAGCTCAACCGCGAGTCCGGCGAGCTGCGCGCCCGCATACTCCGCCTCAGGGACAGCCGGGAAGAGCTCTCAAAGCTGCTTCGCCAGCACGAAACTATTGACAGAGCCGAGGATATACGCCGTCGCTATGAGGCGTATATGCAGCGCGAAAAGGCGCTCGCCAAAAAGCGCGAGGCCGACGACGCACTACGGAAATATGAAAAAGTCCCGACACTCGGAGCGTTAAACTCCGCGCTCGACCGCCTGCGCGAGCTCAACGGCGCCACGGAAGCGTGCGAGAGCCGGCGGGCTTTGGTGCAAAACGCACGCGAAGCGGAAGAAGCCGCCCGCGAAAAGCGCGAAAATTTCCCCGTATTCGGCGGCATGGAGCCGGAAGCGGCCTGGAAGCAGGCCGAGGAAGACGCCTCTTCCCTGCGTTCTCTCGCGCCTAAGTCGAAGCCCAAAACCGCGCTCATAATAATCAGCTGGATATTAGCGGCGGCAGCCGGCGCCGCCTCATGGGTTTATCTCATCCTCCCCGCCGCCGCCGCTGTTTCGGGAGTCTGCGCCCTGGCCGCGCTTATCTTTACAATTGCCAACGTCCGGCGCTCACGCAAAAACGCCGAAGCCTTCTCCGAAATAACGGCGAAATACGGCGGCGCAGGTCCGGACGCTGTACTGCGTTCCGCCTCGGACTATAGGGCGGCCTGCGACGCTCTCGTTTCCGCCTCTGAAGCGCTTGCGAAGGCTGAAAATGAATTCTCTTCGGAGTCGGAGCGCTGCGACAAACTCCGCGAGGCGGCGCTCAGCCCCCTGCGTGAGCTCGTTTCGAATATCAATTCGATCGGTGAGGCGGAAAAAGTCGCGCGCGAGGCGATATACCTTATAGAAGCCCAGTCCAAGGCCGGAACGGACCTCAGGGAGGCCGAAAAGCTGTGCAGCGCCGTCGGAGAATACAGGGACGAGGAGCTTATCGACGTCTCGGCTTTTACAAGGCCCGCGGCTGAAAAGGAGCAGGTAGTGCGCGAGCTGGCCGAGACGCGCGCCCAGCTTGAAAACTCCACGGCGGAGCTGGCGCGCAACGAGGGAGCCATACTTCAGCTCGGCGACCCCGCCGCGCTTTCCGCGGAGCTAAGCCAGCTTAAAGAAAGGCGCGAGGAGCTGAGCCTGAGGCTCAGGGCAATAGAAGGCACGATAGAGGTTTTGGCCAAGGCTGAAGCCTCCATACGCCAGCGCTTTTCGCCGAAGCTGAACAAGCGCGCCGGCGACATACTCGGGCAGATCACCGGCGGGCGTTATCCCGTCGTAATGCTCGACCGCAGTTTTTCAGCCGAGGCGGTCTCCTCCGTGGACGTCGCGGCCCGGTCAGCCCTGATGCTCTCTGCCGGAACGCTTGACCAGATCTACCTGGCGCTCCGCCTGGCCGTGTGCGACCTTGTGCTTCCCGAATCCCTGAGCGCCCCCGTCATTCTGGACGATTCGCTCGCCTTCTTCGACGACGAACGCATGGCGATGACGCTTGAATTCCTTCGCCGCTACGCGGAAAAACGCCAGGTGATATTCTTTACCTGCCGCAGGCGTGAGGCTGAATACTTCAGCGATTCGCCCGATGTAAACATAGCAGCTTTTTAAACGGCTCATTGTAAAATATAGCTTATTTTACAGTTTATGTTCATAATTATTTACCATTGAAAAATATTAATCAAAAAGTCATAATGTAAATTTGTAGTCATGTCTTCGTATTAATTCATGAAATAAAGGAGAGAACGCCAACATGGAAAGAAAAGTATTCAAGGAAGGGATCATGAAGGAGACCGACCACGGTCCCGTCCTCCTGGCTCTCAAATGCAAAAACTGCGGTCAGCTCGTCTTCCCCCCCGAGGGCGAGGTATGCACAAACTGCCTCAGCACCGAATATGACACCGTCGAGCTTCCGCAGACCGGCACACTCCGCTTTTATACCGTCCACTACCGCCCCGTTAATACGCCCTTCCCCGTGCCCCACGCCATCGGCCAGGTCGACCTTGGCGGCATCATCTGCGTATACGCGCCGCTGAAGATTGAAGGCGAGATGAAGAAAGGCGACGAGTTTAAAATGGGCTCGAAGATTCAGATAATAGAGGACGACTATTATACGCTCAAGGACGGC
>JBMNQI010000084.1:0-6630 GCA_050944055.1 Oscillospiraceae bacterium
GATTGCGTCCCGTTATAACTACGTTTGCCCCATAAGCAGCCAGAGCCTTTGCTATGGCGTTGCCTATGCCCCGTGTCGATCCGGTGACAATTGCTACCTTGCCTGAAAGCTTGAAATCAGGCGTTTTAAAAGATGCTCCCATTTTATTACCCACTTATATATTAGATTTGCTTAAAGCAGTTAACTCGGCCAGTATCCGTTATGCACTCCGTCGAAACGCCTCTGCGCTTTTCCCTCTGCGATGAGGTATTCCATATGCGAGAGCGTCTCGCCTATTGCGAAAAACTTCTGACCGATGGGAAAGTCCTCCCATTTGTTCGAGCTTGTCCTTATCTGCCAGGTCATTTTTGAAGCGATGTCGTACAAATTCAGGCCAGGCTGCTCTTTTATCACTGACAGGGCTTCATTCAGCCTGTTTTTATGGTGTTCAAGAATCTGGTCGATTCTCTCGCGCATCGTGCAGGTTACCGTCCGGTGCGCCGGAAGCGGTATGCTGACGTCGTATTCCCTGATCTTTCTTAAATTATCGCAGTATTTTGCCAGAGAATTGTCGACCTCCATCCAGCTGATTATGTTCGGCGTAATGTCGAAAAGCACATGGTCGCCCAGAAACATCAGCTTCAGGTCCCGGACATACAGAACCGTGTTGCCCGGCGTATGGCCTGTTACTTCTATTACCTCCAGATCCAGTCCACCGTAATTGAGCACGTCGCCGTCCTTTACATGTGTAATAGGCGGCAGCGTTGCAGGCGCGAAAGCGCGCGCGGGGTTTTTTGTGACCAGCGCTTCTAACTCGTCCTTTGAAAAGCCCTCGCGCAGCAGTATCTCGTCATATCTTTCCCAGCGTCCTCTGGTGCTGTCAATGAGGATATCGTGATCAATCTCCGTCAGAAATACCTTAGACTCGGGAGAAGCGATTACGTCGGCTAAACCGATATGGTCGGAATGGAGATGAGTAACGTATATGTCGGTTCTGAACATATCCGCGCCCAGCTCTCTGAGCCCTTCAAGCAGCGCTGTCCGGCACTCGTCCATATTGAAGCCCGTGTCTATTAATAGGTTCCTGTCACTCCCCTTAATAAAGTAACTGTTTAGAGTTTTTAGGGGATTCCCGGGCAGCGGGACATCAATGCGGAAAATGTTTTTTATAACGTTTTCAACCACCTGCTAAGCCCTCCAGACCACCATATATGATAACACACCAGTTTACTTTCTGCAATTGGAAATTTACATATTCAAATGTACACAATAGCTATAATAAGTGCGATTTGTTGCACAAAATGTCAATATAGAATATTGCGCTATTTAATTGCACAAAATTAATGCCGGTCTCTCCGAAGCCATATTCATTGACATAAACAAAGCAGGCATAAAGAACGGCCGTCGCGTTTGACGGCCGTTCTGCTTTATCCGTTATTATTCGCCTTCCGCGAGGAGCTTAGCCTCTTCAATGGCCTTCTGCTGAACTGTGGCGGGCGCCTCCTCATAACGTATGAATTTGAAAGTGAAGCTGCCTCGGCTTTGCGTCATGGAGCGAAGGTCAATAGCGTAGGAGCTCATTTCGCCCATCGGCACCTCCGCTTCTATTACCTGATTCCCGTCCTCGTCGGGAGTCATGCCCAGCGGGCGGCCGCGGCGTTTTGAAAGGTCGCCCATAATATCGCCCGTGTACGCGTCGGGCACAGTTACCTTAAGCAGGCCTACAGGCTCCAGCAGGACCGGGTTTGCCTGCGTTAAACCGGCCTTGTACGCAAGGCTCGCGGCGGTTTTAAACGCCATTTCGGATGAATCGACCGGGTGATACGAACCGTCTACAAGAGTCGCCTTGAGATTGACGACCGGATAACCGGCCAGCACACCGTGAGCCATGCTCTCGCGCAGGCCCTTTTCGACAGCCGGGAAGAAGTTCTTAGGCACGCTGCCGCCGAATATGCTTTCCGAGAAATCAAGATCTTCCTGCTCGCCGGGCTCAAACTCAATCCAAACGTCTCCGAACTGGCCGTGGCCTCCGGACTGCTTTTTATGCCGCCCCTGAACCCTGACCTTCTTGCGTATCTTTTCTCTGTAGGGAACGCGCGCGGGCGTAAGCTCTACCTCGACTCCGAAGCGGTTTTTAAGCTTTGAGCAGATTACGTCAAGATGAATATCCCCGGCGCCCGATACAACCATCTGCCTGGTCTCTGCATTTTGCTGGTAAGTGAAGGAAAGGTCCTCCTCGGCCAGTCGTGAAAGGCCTGTCGCGACCTTATCCTCCTGACCTTTTGTTTTCGGCGCGATCGCCATTGAGTAGCAGGGTTCCGCAATTTCAACAGGCGCGAGCTTGACTACACGCTTTGAGTCGCACAACGTATCCCCAGTCTTAACTTCGGCCATCTTGGCCGCGGCCGCTATGTCGCCGCAGATGACTTCCCTGACCTCTTCGCTCTTCTTGCCCTTCATCGAATACAGACGCCCGAGTTTTTCGCCGCTGCCCGTGCGGGCATTTGTGAGCGCCATATCGGGCGTCGCTTTTCCCGCGACAACCTTAAAGTATGAAAACTTGCCGTACTGGTCGGATACCGTCTTGAATACAAAAAGGCATGCGGGACCGTCGGGCTCCGCCTTGAGCTCGCCTGCCTCCGTGACTTCCGCTTTGCCCTCAAGCGGGTTTGGCGCAAAGTCGCCTATACCGGTTAGAAGCTCCTCTGTTCCCAGACCAGAAAAGGCGCTGCCGCAAAAAACGGGGACGAGGCTTAAATCGCGTACTCCCGCGCGGACGCCGTTTTTCATCTCCTCGAGAGTGAAATCCTCGCCGCCGAAGAACTTCTCCATCATTTCCTCGGAGGTCTCCGCAATATTCTCTTTGAGCATTTCGGAATATTCGGCTATCCTGTCGTCCATGGAAGCCGGCACCGGTATTTCGGTCACCTTGCCCCCGTCGGCCTTGTATGCTTTCTTCTCAATCAGATTGACGATACCCGAAACCTTGTCGCCTTCGACTATCGGGATCACCACCGGGCAGACGCTTACCCCAAAGCGTTCGCGCAGGTCGCTGAACGTCTTATAGAAATCTGCGTGCTCTTCATCTATCTTGCTGATATATAACAGCTTCGGAAGCTTGCGTGCGGAGAGATATTTCCAGCTTTTTTCAGTGCCCACCGATATACCGTTTTTTGCGGTGCAGACGACAAGGCCGGATTCGCAGACACGCAGGGCCTGCATCACCTCGCCCGCAAAATCGAAATAACCCGGGGTATCGATTACGTTCAGCCTCCAGCTCTTATGCGTAATCGGGGCCATAGAGGCTGAAATTGATATCTGGCGTTTTATTTCCTCGGGATCGCTGTCGCTGACGGTGTTGCCGTCGGTCACTTTGCCGAGGCGGTCAGTTCCCTTTGTGAGAAATAGCATGCTCTCAACAAGGCTGGTCTTTCCGTCTCCGCCGTGCCCGAGGACACATATATTCCGAATATCCTGAGTTGTATAGCTCATCGTTTCTCTCCTATTCCTTCTATTTTCAATAAATATTAAAATAACAGGCAATTACTAATTATAAAAGAATGCTTAGAATAATTCAATATAAATTTGATTCTTTTCAGAATTTATCGGTATTGCCTGAGAAAAAGAGTACGGGTACAAGCCAGCACAGCATAAAAAGCGAGGCGTTGCACGCCGAGGCCGCCGTAAACTCGCCAATAAACATAAGAAAAGACATAATGGCAAGTCCAAGCAATGCGCCCAATGCGGCAAAAAGCATATTTATCCGCGCAGCGCGCACAAGTCGTTTGCTTCCCAAGGCGGCTTCCTCAAAAGGCATTATGCCTTCCCTGTTCGTTATTGCCCAAGCATAGCCCGATATATCGGTTTTCATAAGCTCCTCTGCCTCTTCCGGAGAAGGAATCAAAAATCCGGACTCTCTTAAACCGAAAACGGATACGAGCAGCTTGTTAGTAAAGCTGAAAACCGGGGAAACAAAAGCCAACACATATCCTGATGAAATGAGCGAGTCGAGCGACGTGGATACAGGGACTGCTGCTGCATATGTCAGCGCGAAGGCGCCGGCAATTTCCGAGTTGACCGCCGTGAACAGCTTGTTCTCGTATTTTATGCTGTCCGGCAGCCTTATCCTGTTGCGCAGCATAAACTCGCCGTCGCCGCACAGTATATGGTCCCCTCCGATATAGGCGCTGATACCGCCTTTGTATGTTTTTAAATCGGTAACATGGTGAGACGGGCAAAGCTGTTCTCTTGACAGGACCGCAAACGGCCTCGCCCAACAGGACTCCACGGAGGATAAAATTGCGTTTGTATAGCCTACGATCCTGCGTATATCGAAATTACCGTATATTTTCAGCCCGTTTAGAGTTACGCTGCCGTCCGGAAAAATATCACGGTCCGTCAGCAGTATATACCTGCTGCGCGCGATCCTTCGTGCGCCTTCGCCCCCGGCTATGGCCGCCCCGGCGCGCGCTATTCGCTTTGACAGCCTTCTTAAGGGGGAGACGAAAGCTACGGCGTACGCAAACGGAGAGGAAACGGCAAGTAAACCGGACCATATATGTATAAACGTCGCCCCGCCCACCCCGGCCGCGACGACTGTGAACGCGAGTATTAACGTCGCGGCTACTGAGAAGTAAACAACATATTTCATCAGCCTCTCGGTCCTGTCAGGCTGAGATACCGCCGCTGTAAAGCTGTCCGCCGGCATTTCGCCGCGGGCTATAACCGCATTGTGCCGGTATGAGTCGGGCTTTGACGTAACGGCTGTCGGCTTTGACACCGCCAGAAAAGACTTAAGAGAAACCGCGAGAGCCTCATTCCTGTCCCTTAGACCCGCAAGCGAGATTGTAAACGCAATTGTCGCCACACAACTAAATGGTATGCGGACTGATTCCGATTCTGTAAAAAAGGCGGCTATCCCGTCAAAAAGCACCAGGATCGCCAATATATCGGCCAAACTTTCATAGTTTGGCCGAAGCCGGAGCAGAGCCCTGACTCCGCGGGCGGCCGCGTCGGCGCAAAGCAGCGCGGCTAATACAAGCAGGGCGCAAAGAATCAGTATAACGGTTGTTTCCGGCGGACACGGAAGCTTAAACCCGGGTGCTATGGTTAGATATATTGACGCTGCGCAGACTACGGCGGAAAGTTTTGCCCTTGTCCCCGCCGACGAAGCCCTGGCCCTTGCCCTGCGCATAGCCCTTTCCGCCGTCTGGGCGGTTATTGGCTTTTCCTCACGTTTTTTTCGGGCGGGCCTTCCGGTTTTTTGTTTTTTCGCCTTTTCGTCTGTTCCGCCGCGCCTTGAATTTAGATATACTATTTTCCCCTGCTCAGTTTTACTTTCTGTCTTTGTTTCGGTCTTGGGTTTGTTCTCAGTTTTTGCCGTCCCGATATCCTTTGGACGGCTTTTCCTCACAACCGTGCGCCGCCGCTCGTCCTCCTTCAGGACGGACGTCACAATATCACCGATCGTCCGTTCAAGTTCCTTTTCAGTCGCGGGAACGTCCGAATATCTTGATTTTAGCTCCTCCCGATAATATTCCTCAAGTATCTCGTCGACGGTAAACTCATTATCCGTATACGGCGAAGCCTGGCTAATGCGGTTTTCATCCCTGTCCATTCTGTCACCCCATTCGCTGGCGAACAGCCTCGTAAAGCAGAACTGCGGCCGCTGCCGAAGCGTTGAGCGAGTTTATTTTCCCACTCATGGGAATTGAAACCGTGTAATCACAGGTATCGGCAACAAGACGCGCCATGCCTTCGCCTTCGGAACCTATAACGATTGCAATCGGGCATTTCAGATCCGCGTCATACAGGCTCTTTGAGCCGTCTGCCGCTGTTCCGCAGATCCAAAGCCCCTTTTTTTTCAGCTCTCTTAGTACGGAAGCAATGTTTGTAACGCGGGCTACGGGAACATATTCGACTGCCCCGGCGCTCGCCTTTGCAACGACTGACGTCAGCCCCGCGCTTCTGCGCTTGGGTATGATTACGCCGTGGGCGCCCGCGGCGTCCGCGGTGCGAATGATTGCGCCGAGGTTGTGCGGGTCGCTCAGCCCGTCGCATACGACGACGAGTGGATCCTGACACTTGTCGGCGGCCTTCCTCAATATCTCGTCGACTGATACGTATTCGTGCGCCGCGGCGATCGCAATAACGCCCTGATGCGCGCGCGTAAAACTCATCCTGTCAAGCTTGCGGCGATCCGCCTCAACTACGGCGATGCCGGCGGCTCGCGCCCTTGAAGCGATATTGCGTATAGACGGGTCGTCCAGCCCGGACTGCAAAAAAAGCTTTACCATTGGGCGGCCCGCTCTAAGCGCCTCGGTGACCGCGTTGCGGCCTTCTATTATGTCCTCTCCCCGGTCCGACTTATCAATACTGTCATCCATCATTTGAATCTCCGCATTTTAATAATCTTGCTCTTCATTATGCGCCGGAAGCATGCAGCGGACTATTCGGGCCTGTTCATGCATCCAAACCCGCGTGATAGCCTGTATATACAGCCTGTGTAATATTGGCCGGTTTAATGCAGTCGCCGATTATTTTCACAACGGGAGCCGCGTTGAGCAGCTGTTCAACAACATCCCTGCGTGCTCGCTGCCCGACCGCGCAGATTACGCTAGATCCTTCAATAAGAACCTCTTCTCCGTTCTC
>JBMNQI010000085.1:0-6589 GCA_050944055.1 Oscillospiraceae bacterium
CTCAGGCTTCCGCCGACCTCGGGCCGAAGCGTTCAAGCAGGGAGTTGAAGTTCTTTTTATTCACTATCCTTATATTGATATCCGGGTAGAGCTCGCGCAGCCTGCTGATTTTTTTCATCTTCTTATTTATGTATTTCTGGTTCATCACCGTAAGCTCAATATATGTGTTGAATTTCGTAAGGTAGAAGTCGGGGCTGAAGGCGAGCGTGACCTTCCCTTCGGCGTCCCACTCGATGGGGAAGGTTTTCGGCTCGTACCTCCAGTCTATGTGATACATGTCGAGTATCTTGGCAAATTCCGTCTCCGACGGGTTTTTCAAAACCGGGAGGGCGTCGCTGTTGCTTAAGGCGTTTGCTTCCTCGGCCTGTTTTTCAAAACTTTGGCTGAGCTCTCGCTGCTCGAGCATGGATAGAATAATGTTAAGACAGTCAAATACCGAAAGCTTCGCAGTATTAAGCGTGATATTATACAAAGAGGGGTCGGAAACGTCTACCCTGAAAAGCGTCGAGACAAATTTCCTGTGCTTTAAGTCCGAGATGGACAGTATCTCCCTGGCCTGCTCCTCTCCAATATGATAGTTCTTCCTGATACGCTGTATCCTGATATCCTCGGGGGCCATTATCCTGATATGAATTGCGTCTTCGTCCCCGGAGAATATGGCCTGCGAGCCGAACCCGAGCAGTATCACCGACTTGGTTTTTGCATATTCTAAAAGCGCGTCCTTCATGTGCTGGAGGAATGTTTTTCCGTCCCTGCTTTCCCTGAGATAGAATTTCGCGCTTTCAGACAGCGTGCGGTATTCGTAGGAGTTCGTAATGCCCGCAAGGAATTTTTTAAGCACGGTTTCACGGCTGATCAATTCCCAGCCCAGCTTAAGGGACAGGGCTTGAGCAACCTCGTCTCCCAAACTCCCGGCCTGGCGGGAAATTGTGATAACAGACATGATTTCACATCCAAATATTTATTATGTCAGGGAAAGCTCTTATTCAGCATACCATTTTTACGGCGTATTGTCGAGGTGCAGCGGCAGAATTTGTAAGGGGAAACAGAGGTTCAGTTACTCTATTCCGAGGAACTATTTTTGCTCCGGGCCTGTCTAATAAACAGAGTAAAAAAAGAGGGGTACGATATGAAAAAAAGCAAATTACTTGCTATCGTCATAGTATTTATGCTCGCGGCGCTGGCCGGCTGTAAAAAGCCGGAAGGCGCGCGGCAGCCTGAAAGCACCGAGCCCCCGGTCTCGGCTCCGCAGGAGACCGCGGGGCCTTCCGCCGAGCCTTCGCCGCCTCAGGAAACGGCGTCTCCGTCTCCGAGCGCCGACCAGGAGGCGATACTTTCGGAATTTGAAAGCTTGCTTGAGTCCGGCGCGGACGAAAAAGAAGCTATAGACATGATGCTTGAGAAGCTGCCTGTTTTATCAAAAAGCAACGCCTCAAAAATGGTGCTGATGTTCGAGCAGTATCAGCTTGACGCGGTGGCGCGCGGAGATATAGTAAACCGGGAGCTTGTCGATTTGATACAGTCCTCTCTCGAAGAGCCGTACAATGAGGAAGTAATAAACGACCCCGCCGCAATAGAGGACGACGCGCTGAAAAACGCGATACAGCATCTGCTCGACCGCGGCTACAAGCTCATCACACCGGAAGGCATGTATGAGGCCGTTATTAACTACGGCGCATACAAGAAATTCGAGAACTACGTCACACCGGATATAAGGGCGTATATAGAGGTGAAGGCCTCGGAATCAGAGAAAAGGACCCTCTCCGACGCCGCTATTATCATACCGATAGACGAGGTTTACAGGCGTGCGACATCCTGCATGAGGTTTATCGAGCTCTATCCGGATTCCTCAAAGCTGGAAGACGTCAAATCCATGTACAGCTCTTATATAGACTCGTATTTTTACGGGCGGGACAATACGCCCGCGTTCGGCTACTCGGGAAATAAGCTCGAGCAGGACTTTTTAGACAGCTATAAGGCGGCGGCCGAGGACGTTTCGAACCCGGCATGGTCCGCGGCATTGCAGGATTACCTCGCCGTTCTCGAAGAAAACGGCTGTGCGCTTACGCAGGCAGTCAAAGACCAGAGAGAGAATCTCGTTAACAGGCTGAAAGCCCTGTAAGACCAGGAAAACAGCGGCGCGCCGCCTGACGCAAAAGCGAAGGGCGGCGCGCTGTCATATGTTCCGGGAACAGGAGGCAAAGCCTACCTGTTCTTTTTCTTCATTCATAGCCTACTTCATGCTGTTCCTGCTTCCAAACATCCTGTCTGCCTTCTCCTGCTCGCGCTGCCGTGAGTTTAAGAAGAAAAGCCCTGATCTTTCGACCAGAGCCTTCACTCAGAATTCTCCGTAATGGATTTTTTCGTACCTAAGCTCTTTTTCATCGTACGGCTTCATTTCCCCGGCGGGATAGCCTAAAGCTATTATGCTCTCCACGGCGTACTTTTCGGGAATATTCAAAACCTGCTTAACGTATTCGCCGGCGCTGAGCATATCGTCATGAGGCCTCTGCCTTACCTGTATCCAGCACGAGCCGAGGCCGAGGGACTGGGCCGCCAGCTGGATGATTATGGAGGCGATCGAAGCGTCCTCCGTCCAGACGTCGGTAAGCTCCGTATCCGCTGCAACGACTATGCCGGCTGGAGCGCCGGATAAAAAACCGGAGCTGTGCTCCCTGCATTTTGAGAGCTTATTAAGCGTATTTCTGTCCGTAACGACGATAAATTCCCAGGGCCTTCTGGCCCTCGAAGAGGGGGAGAGCAGCGCGCTTTTAAGTATGAGGTCTATTTTTTCCTTTTCCATTTCCCTGTCAAGAAACTTCCTGACGCTTCTTCTGGATTTAAGCAGCTCGTAAAACATGTGCGCAAGCCTCCTGTCTCTATATAATTATAATTATAATTATCCGAACATCCCGTAATACAGGTTTTTTGATTTATTGAAGGCGACCAGAAAGCATATCGCCGCGACAAAAGACACAATTATGCTGATTACTCCCATAACAGGTATGAATAGAAGCAGAAAGCTAATAAGGCTGAAAATAGCAAGCAGCGTCCAGGCGGAGTTGAGGCTAGGCCCGTTGAGGAAGCAGCCGTATTTAGACTCCATGTCTTTTACTCCCAAAACTATGCAGTACGAAATATAAAGTGAAACTGCGGTTGATATAAGGCCGAGAAAATAGGAAAAAACGCCGAGCGACGCGGAAACGCCGAAAAGGTCCATCAGGTATATGATGCCCGTATAGACGGCCATGCCCGATGCAAAAGGCCCTGCTTTAGCAAACATATTGCTCTCCCCGGCCATTTCCCTCAGACCTGCAGCCAAAACAATATATCCCGCGAAATCTGGTATGAGCCCTATCTGCGAGCTGCCGATATTGAGGTTGAAATCAATGAAAACAAGCATAAGCCCAATAAATATGTTTCTCATTATGCCTCCGGCTTTCTTTATTGTTAAAACGGCGCGGCGCCGCGCGCTCAGGTCACGGTATTCGGCTGGATATCGCGGAGCATGGAAGCAAATCCGTCTATCTCCGCCTGAGTGTAAGGCGGCGCCTCCACTTGAGCGCGGTCGGGGATTTTATATACTTCGGGCTTCCTGTAGCGGTTTAAGACGTAGCGGGGGAGAAGCGGGAGCTCTCCGGCCATACGCAATAGGTCATTGGGCTTAAGCTGGGGTATGACGGTCGTCCGCACTTCAAAGCTAACGCCGGAGCGGCTTAACAGCTTGATGGTCTCAAGAACTTTATCCGGGTCGGCAGGCCCGCAGATCTCCCGGTAGCGCGAACGCGGGGCCTTGTAGTCTATTGCGTAGTAGTCGAAAAGCCCCTCGCGGAGGAAGCTCTCCACTTTCTCGGGAAACGAGCCGTTTGTGTCCAGCTTTGTTTTATACCCGAGTTTCCGTATATTCAGAACGGCCTCGCGAATTCCCTCCTGCAGGGTCGGCTCCCCGCCGGTTATAACAATCCCTCCGATTAGCCCCGCCCGCTTTTTCAGATAGTCCATGACCTCCTCAAACGGGACGGTTGTGAAATTACTCCCCAACAGCTGCCGGTTATGGCAGTAGAAGCAGTCGAAGTTGCAGCCGGGAGTGAACAAAACGCAGGATAGTTTCCCGGGGAAGTCCACAAGTGAGGTTTTGACCATTCCGGCAATCGTCATACCTGAACAGCTTTCCTCATCTCAAACTTGACGCGCTGGCGGTATTCCTCCTTTTTACCCTCGTTATAATTCTGAACCGGGCGCAGGTAACCGACGACGCGGCTCCAGACCTCGGAGGCTGCGCCGCAGGTTGGGCAGGTAAAATGCTCGCCCGATATATAGCCGTGGTCGGGGCAGACGGAGAAGGTTGGCGTCAGGGAGAGATAGGGCAGCTTATAATTGGAAAAGACAGTGCGCAACAGTTCCTCGGCCGCGCCGACGTCGCGTATCTCCTCTCCCAGATAGAGGTGAAGCACGGTCCCGCCCGTGTACATCGACTGCAGCTCGTCCTGAAGCTCAAGAGTCTTAAAAATATCGTCCGTGAAGCCGACGGGCAGCTGCGATGAATTCGTGTAGTAGGGCACGTTTTCGCCCGCCGTTATTATGTCCGGGTAACGCTCCTTGTCCAGCTTTGCAAGGCGGTAGCACGCGCCCTCCGCGGGCGTCGCCTCAAGGTTGTAAAAATGCCCGGTCTCCTCCTGTATCTCGCTGATAAGCTCCCGCAGGTAGTCCAGCGTGCTTATGGCAAACTCCTGCCCGTCGCGCGAGGTAAGGTCTCCCCTGCAGGTCTGAAGATTCAGGCAGGCCTCATTCATGCCGATTATTCCGATGGTATTGAAATGGTTGTACCAGTATTCGCCCGTGCGCGCCTTTATGTCCTTCAGGAAATTCGCCGAGTAGGGGTAAAGGCCGCGCTCCGTCTGCGTCTCTATGACCTTCCGCTTAATTTCAAGGCTTTTGCGCGCCAGGTTAACCTGGTGCCAGAGCCTCAACCTGAATTCCTGCTCGCTCTTAGAGAGATAGGCCAGCCTCGGCAGGTTGATAGTGACGACACCGATAGAACCCGTCAGGGGGTTCGAGCCGAAGAGGCCGCCGCCCCTCTTCCTGAGCTCCGACGTGTCGAGCCTCAGGCGGCAGCACATGGACAGCGCGTCCTCCGGGGACAGGTCGGAATTTATGTAGTTTGAGAAATAGGGTATGCCGTATTTGCAGGCTATCTCCATGAATCTGCGCGCGACGGGACCGCCCCAGTTAAAATCCTTCGTTATGTTGATAGTCGGGATGGGGAAGGTGAAAACGCGCCCTTTGAGGTCGCCCTCTATCATTACCTCGCAGAAAGCCTCGTTGAAAATATCCATCTCTTTCTGGAAGTCGCCGTACTTGTCCGGCTTCAGATCTCCGCCGATGATGACGTGCTCGTCCCTCAGAGTGGCCGGCGGGACAATATCGAACGTGAGGTTTGAAAACGGGCACTGGAAGCCGACCCTCGTAGGCACGTTTAAGTTGAATATAAACTCCTGAAGAGCCTGCTTAACCGCCTTATAATCTAAATTGTCATACCGTATAAACGGGGCGCAGTAGGTGTCGATTGACGACCAGGCCTGCGCTCCTGCGCTCTCGCCCTGAGTCGTGAAGGTCGAATTGACTATCTGTCCCAAAAACGTTCGCAGGTGCTTGGGAGGCTTTGACTCGACCTTTCCCGGCACGCCGCCGAAGCCGTTCATCAGGAGCTGGCGCAAGTCCCAGCCCATGCAGTACGGCCCGAAAAAGCCGAGGTCGTGCAAATGTATGTCGCCGGATAGATGCGCCTGCCTGATGTCCTCCGTGTAGACTTCATGCAGCCAGTAGTTGGCCGTAAACGCCTCGCGCACGTAATTGTTAAGCCCGTTTATGGATTTTTGCGTGTTTGCGTTCTCGTTTATTTTCCAGTCCTTGTCATTGAGGTAGCTGCTGAACATGTTGATAGTCGCGCCGATGAGCGCGTTTGATTCCCGCGCGACGCGCCTCTTCTCGCGGTAGAGTATGTAGGCCTTGGCTGTTTTCGCGTGGCCGTTTTCAATTAGGACCTTTTCGACCAGGTCCTGAATGCCTTCGACCTCGGCTATCCCGTCTGGATACTTAACCCGGGCAAGCTCGACCACCTCGTCCGCAAGAGCGTCCGCCAGCTCGAAATCATCCCCGCCCACTGCCTGAGCCGCCTTGAATATGGCGAGCGTGATTTTCTCCTTTTTAAACGGAGCGGTGGAACGGTCTCTTTTGACGATTTTACTCAACATTTTGCCAGCCTCCTTCGCTGAAAACGCGCCGGCCCCAGGCGCGCCCGTGCCGCTATTTCTCATCGGTATACGAGCATACAGAAAAATACAATATATAGTTGATGGGCCGACAATAACCACAATATATATTATATTGCCAGCAATGTCAATATAATATTATACGTTCCTTAGTAAATGTTTCCAAAGCCGCCGGCGGCTGAAAAAAGGCTTCTTGCATCGCAGCGGTTGATTTTTAGCGAAATTAACCTAGCTTCCATTGATTTCCCGGAAACCAGGGTTTAGAATGGAGCTGATTAAAAAGGGGAAAAGGTCTCCGGACGCCCTCCGGAGACCTT
>JBMNQI010000086.1:0-6424 GCA_050944055.1 Oscillospiraceae bacterium
ACGATCATGAAATTCGAAGCGCCCTCCGGCATGGCTATGATCATCATAACGCCCATAAGCCCGCCTATGGTCATTATGCCCTCAAGCGCTATATTGACTATGCCGCTGTGCTCGGAGAAGCAGCCGCCGAGCGCCACAAGCGTCAGAACCATTGTATAAAGCAGCGTGTACTTGGCAAGAAGCATTATTCTTCACTCTCCTTTCCGTGCAGTTCGTTTCCGGGAGGCATATCGCTGTCCGGCGGCAGGTCCGTCGCTTCCCCTACAAGCCTGCTCCGCATTCTGCGCCTTTTAAACAGGGAACGAATGAGAAGCGAGAACGCCGAGAGGTAAATGATTATGCCGGAAATTATGTCGGCCACTTCGGGCGGGAAGTAGTTGGAGTTCATCAGCGACCCGCCCGTGGTTATATGCGATATGAAGACGGCGGAAAAAATGATGCCGATCGGATTTGAGGAGGCCAGAAGCGCGACGGGTATGCCGTTAAACCCGATTGCCGGCAGCGCCGTGGACTCCATCGGCTTCCATTCCGCCACTCCGGAAAGATAGTAAAGCCCGGCGCCGAAGCCGGCGAGCGCCCCCGCGATTACCATTGAGAGTATGATGTTCTTCTTTTCGTTAATCCCGGCGAATTTCGCGCTGTTTCTATTGTATCCGCAGGCCTTGAGCTCGTAGCCGAACGTGGTTTTGCTTATGACTATGTAAATTATAACGGCCACGATTGCGGCAAGAAAAATAGCTATAGTGGTGGAGCGGTTCTTGAAAAAAGCGCCCATGCCGAAATCGGGTATAACCGCTTCCGGATAGAGGGAGCGGAGGCTCCAGGTCTTGGTCTTGGTGGAATCGTACATTACGCCGGTGCCGCCGCCGTACATGATAGTGTTGACGGCGTACAGGCCGATCCAGTTGAACATGATGGAGGTTATGACCTCATGTATGTTTAAAAGCGCCTTGAAAATGCCGGGTATAGCGCCCCAAAGCGCGCCGAAAACGGCGGAGGCGAGCAGGCAGGCCCACCAGGGCCAGCCAAGCACGATTGCGCACAAAAGAGCGCCGAAAGCTCCCAGCGTATACTGGCCGGCGGCTCCGATATTGAAAAGGCCGGTTTTAAAGGCGAAGCCGACGGAGAGGCCCGTCATTATAAGAGGCGCCGCGGCGGCGATTTCCTGCCCGACGCCGATTGGCCTCAGGTAGAATCCTCCCGACAGTATCTGCCTGAATCCGTAATTGTAGGCGTTTGATAAAACCTTGCCCACATCCCCCGTGCCGCTCGAAATAAAGCTGAGTATAACTAGGGAAATAAAGCCGAAAATCAGCCCTATAAACACGCAGACTAGAGAGGCGGCGAGGGAGGTTAAACGGTCTCCGCCCTTAAACAAAGCCGATATTCTCTTCATACTGCCCCGGCCCCCTTTCCTACGTTTTCCATTCTTTTTGCCCCGGCCATATAGAGGCCGAGCTCCTCGACCGTGACATTATGCGCGTCGAACTCGCCCACAAGCTCGCCCTCATACATAACAAGAATGCGGTCGGCTACATTCATGACCTCGTCCAGCTCAAGCGAAACAAGAAGCACGGCCTTTCCAGCGTCGCGGACTGCAACAAGCTGCTTGTGGATGTATTCTATGGCGCCCACGTCCAGGCCCCTGGTCGGCTGTACGGCGACAAGCAGCACGGGACCCTTGTCGATTTCCCTGGCGACTATGGCCTTCTGCTGGTTGCCTCCGGACATTGAGCGGACGATTGTGGCGCTGCCCTGACCGCTGCGCACGTCGTATTGTCTGATAAGCTTGTCCGAATATGCGCGCACGGCTCCGAATTTTATAAAACCGTGTTTCTGGAACTCCGGCTCCCAGTACCGCTGCAATACCATGTTCTCCTCAAGGCTGAAATCCAGTATAAGCCCGTGCTTGTGGCGGTCCTCCGGTATATGGCTCATGCCGTTTTTTGAACGCAATCTGACGGAAGCTTTTGAGATATCGCGGCCGCAGAGCTTTATCGACCCGGCCGACTGCTTCTCGAGGCCTGTCAGCGCGTGAATGAGCTCGGTCTGCCCGTTGCCCTCGATGCCGGCAAGGCAGACTATCTCGCCCCTGCGAACCTGCAGCGAGACGTTTTTTACAGCGTCCCTCTTGTTCAGCCTGGAGGACACTGTAAGCCCGCTTACGTCGAGCACGACTTCGCCCGGTTTGGCGTCGGATTTTGCCACCTGAAAGCTCACATGCCTTCCGACCATCATTGCCGAGAGCTCCTCCACGCTGGTTTCGCGCGTATTCACCGTGCCTATGCACTTGCCCCGGCGCAGGACAGTCACACGGTCTGACACGTCCATTATCTCCTGAAGCTTATGTGTAATAAACAAAATGCTCTTGCCCTCGCGCTTAAAGCCCCTCATGATTTCCATAAGCTCCTTGATCTCCTGGGGCGTCAGTACGGCCGTGGGCTCGTCGAAAATGAGTATCTCATTGTCGCGGTAGAGCATTTTAAGTATCTCCACACGCTGCTGCATGCCGACGGAGATGTCCTCAATAAGCGCGTCGGGCTCGACACGCAAACCGTACTTCTCCGAAAGCTCCATGATTTTCCTGCGTGCAAGCTCTTTTTGCAGGAAACCGAAACTCGACGGCTCCACCCCGAGAATAATGTTGTCCAGCACGGAAAAGCACTCAACAAGCTTGAAATGCTGGTGGACCATGCCTATTTTAAGGTCGTTGGCGTCGTTGGGGTCATTTATTTTGACGACCTTGCCGTTTTTCTTTATTATTCCTTTTTCCGGCTGATAAAGGCCGAACAGCACACTCATCAGAGTCGACTTTCCCGCGCCGTTCTCGCCGAGCAGAGCGTGTATTTCGCCTTTTTTAAGCTGCAGCGTGATGTTGTCGTTGGCTATAACTCCGGGGAATACCTTGGTGATGTTCAGCATTTCGATTATATATTCCGCTTCCGCCAAACTAGTCACTCCTTATGAGACCTGCGGTCCCGCTTGATTCGTATATTATGGATTGCCGCTCTAATAAAAATCCCACGGCTTTGCCGCGGGATTTTTATTTCGGCTATGCTTATGCTATTTCGTTTACTGTAGTGAACTCGGACACGGCCGGCATAGCGTCGGTGCTGTTGGAGATAGTAATCGAGCCGTCCTTGATTCCGTCGACGACTTTCTGGTACTCGTCAACCTTAAATGTCTTGAATGCCCAGGACTCGCCTTCTGTGGGGAGGCCGACATAATCGCCCTCATTGAGGGAGAAATTCTTGAACTGGCCGCCGTATTTGTCCCAATTGCCCTTCTGGAGGTCGTCGAGAGCCGTTTCGGTGACGTTCTGCAGGCCCTTCATGGCGGAGGTCAAAAACGGGTTGTAGGCATAGTCGGCGTTTTCGCCTACATAGTGCTGGTCTACGTCGACGCCGATGACCATTCCGTTGTGGTTGAGAGCGGCTTCAACCGCGGAGGTGTAAATACCGCCGCCGCAGGCAAAGACTACCTCGGTGCCGGAGGAATACCAGCCGTCCATTTTGGCGGTGATGTTCGCGTCGCCGTAGAACTGGCCGCCGTAGGTGTAGTTGATTTCGATGTCTACGCCCAGCTCCTTAGCAGCAGCGTCGCAGCCCTGGACAAAACCGAAGCCGTAGCGCACGACAGCAGGAACAGCCATACCGCCGAGGAAGCCGAGCTTTGTATATCCGTCCTTAACTGTGGCGTAACCGGCGAGATAACCGGCCTGTTCCTCCGCGAAGTTCATGCAGGTGGCGTTCTTTTCAGGCTCGTAATAGGTCTCATAATCGTAAGTGAGGTCGCCGGCGGCAACGTCGACGGCGATAAAGTAAACGTCAGGGTATTCGGGCGGCTGTTCCATGACGTTGACGCCGAACAGATAGCCCGGCATTACGATGACGTTTGCTCCCTCGGAAACCGCCTGGGCTATTGAGGCAGCGCGCGCGTCCGTGCTGTCCTCCGAGGGCTGGTAGTAGGTGTAATCGATTCCGTTTGCTTCGCACCACGACTTCACACCCTGCCAGGTGGCCTGGTTAAAGGACTCATCGTCAATGGTGCCGACGTCTGTAACAAGAGCGACCTTTTTGATAACGGTTTCTTCGCTGCCGCCTTTTTCGTCACCTGTGTCTTTATTGCAGCCGGCTAATAACGAACCAATTAAAAGAACCGCTAGGAAAAGCGATAGAATTTTTCTCATATTATTCCCTCCTATAGTTTATTTCACTAAAACCAGTAATTAAATTATAGTTTTTATTCCGCGAAAATTCAAGCCATTTATAAAATAAAAGAGAATCAGGGATTAAGTCCGCGCGCAAGGCCTTCGCTCTTGACGATTTTAACAATACGGCTGGTGCCCAGGCGGGATGCGCCTAATTCAATAAATTTTTCGGCGTCGGCAAGCGAAGAGATGCCCCCCGAAGCCTTGATCTTCACATTCGGACCGACCCTCCCGGCAAACAGCTCCACGTCGGCAAACGTCGCGCCGCCCCCGCCGAAACCCGTGGATGTCTTTATATAGTCGGCTCCGGTCTCAGTCACGATATCGCACATGATTATCTTTTCCTCTTCCGTAAGCATACAGGTTTCGACGATCACCTTCAGCAGCCTGCCGCCACAGGACGATTTGACACGGCGTATCTCATCGGCAAGCTCGCCAAGGCGCCTGTCGCGGAGCAGGCCGAGGTTTATAACCATGTCAATTTCACTTGCGCCGTTCTTTACGGCCTCCTCGGCCTCGAAACATTTAGTGTCAGTCGTAGAGTATCCGTTGGGAAAGCCTATGACGGTGCAGACGGGTATGCATCCCGTGACGTATTGCGCGGCATTTTTTACATAAGAGGGAGGAATGCAGACCGACGCGGTGGAAAAACGCATCCCGTCGTCGCAGATTTCGCGAATTTCGTCCCAGGTGGCCGTCTGGGATAGGAGAGTGTGGTCTACTTTATTTAGTATGTCCTCAATTCTCATTTTTTTCCCTCTCGATCCTCTTTTTCCAGCAGGAATGACACATGGCTATATAGGCGTCGTTCCCGCCGAGATACACCTGTTCTCCTTTTGTGACAATTCTCCCGTCTTGATCTATGCGGGCGTTTACCGTGGCCTTCGCGCCGCACGAGCAGATAGTTTTTATCTCGGTTATGGAGTCCGCGAGCTCGAAAAGGCGCATGCTGCCGGGGAACATCTTGGTTTGGAAATCGGTTCTCAGCCCGAAGCAGAGCACGGGCACATCGTATTCGTCTACAATGTCGCGCAGCTGGTCGATATGCTCGGGCGTCAGAAACTGGCACTCGTCCGCGATTATTACGTCGGTTTTGCCCCTTTGCGTGAAGATTTCCATTATATTGTCAGCCGGTTTTATCACGTCGGCCCGCCCCGAAAGCCCGATTCTGGAGCGGATCATGTCGGTTCCGTCGCGCCTGTCTGTTAACGGCTTTATAAGCCAGACGCGCATGCCGCGTTCCTCATAGTTGAATTTGGTAATAAGCGCCTGCGCGGA
Organism: Oscillospiraceae bacterium; assembly: GCA_050944055.1. Taxonomy (GTDB): domain Bacteria; phylum Bacillota; class Clostridia; order Oscillospirales; family Oscillospiraceae; genus JBMNQI01. Next base: position 5,489 of record JBMNQI010000086.1, read on the forward strand.
TTTTGAACTTCCCATAGCCCCGTATTTGAAATAAAGCTTTGCCATACGTCACTTACCTTTGCCGTCTGATTTCCGTTTTATTCTATTACCCGATAGCTTAAAAGTCAACGAGACATATAGCGCATGAAAAAGAGGGCGCCTTAGTAAGACGCCCTCGTGACTCAATAGCTTATGGCTTCAAGGAATTTAACTATGGGAATGCGCCCGGCCGGCGTTGCGGCTATATACATGTATGTGCCTCCGGAGCGGACGACGACGCAATAGCTGCCGTCCGGGTAAGTGACCTCGAGCTTTGTGAAATCGGCGGTCGTGGTCTCGTCCTCAAGACAGTCTCCTGTAATAGTCGGCCTGACGTCGTTCAGGTCGTTGAGGTAGAGCTCGTTTGCAACATTGTTGTCCTTGGCGTAAAAAAACTGAATATACACGTCGTCGTTCTCCGCCGTGTAAAGGTCATAGAAATCCTTTTCCTGTTCCGAGGTCATCATGTCCGTTACGGTGAAGCCTGCTGCCTGCGCCTCTCTGACAAACGTCTCGCCGTTTATCATCTTCTTATTGCCCTCGCATCCGGACAGCGCCGCTATAAGACATAAAGCGAGAAGCGCAGATACGACTCTTCTCAAGTACGACCATTCCCTTGCAAGCAGAATTGACCGGCGCCGCATCACGGATAATTCCGCGGTATACGGCCCATGTGCGGGATAGCCGGCGCTATCCCGCACATGGAGTATATCACACGGGGGACGACGTTGCAAACACGATCTTGTCGTCCTGCGCGCTGACTTTTACGGACTGGCCCTCCTTGACGCTCCCGTCAAGCAGCTTTTCGGCGACCGCGTCCTCGACCCTCTGCTGAATGGCGCGGCGCAGCGGCCTGGCTCCGTAGACCGGGTCGTAGCCGATATTGGCAATAAACTCAACGGCGGATTCGTCCACTTC
>JBMNQI010000087.1:0-6224 GCA_050944055.1 Oscillospiraceae bacterium
AGCTCTGATAATTAGATAACCGTCTCACGGTTTAAGAAAGTACAGGTGATATCAGTGGAAAAGTATACGAATCTCACGACGGGGGGCCCTGTAAATGTATGGGTTGACGGCGGGAAGATAAAGAGAATTACGCCCCTAAAGCTTGACGACACCGACTCCGCCTCATGGACAATAAGCGCCCGCGGCAGGAGATTTACGCCGCCACGCCGCGCTACCGTATCGCCATATACTGTCGGCCAGAAGTCCATGGTATACGCGCCGAACCGCAATCTATACCCGATGAAGCGCGTGGATTTCGACCCTGATGGTGAGCGCAATCCGCAAAACCGCGGAGTTTCGGGCTACGTAAGAATAAGCTGGGACGAGGCGCTTAGCATAGTGGCCGGGGAAATAATACGCATACGCAGAAAATACGGCTCCGCGGGCGTATTCGCCAAGGAGAGCTCGCACCAGCTTTGGGGCAACGTAGGCTATCACAATAACAGTTTCGGCCGCTTCCGCGGCCTAACAGGCATGTCTCAGGTAGTCCATAATCCTGACAGCTGGGAGGGCTGGTACTGGGGCGCAATCCATATGTGGGGATTTACCTCGAAGCTCGGGCTGCCGGAGCAGTTTGACCTGCTGGAAGACGCGCTGAAAAACACGGAAATGATAGTATTCTGGTCCTCCGATCCAGAGGCTACGGCCGGAGTGTACGCGGCATTTGAGACAAATATCTGGCGCAGGTGGCTTAAGGAACTCGGTGTCGAGATGATATTTATAGATCCCTATTATAACCACACGGCAGCGCTTTTCGCTGATAAATGGCTTGCGCCGAAGCCGGGCACGGATACCTGCATTGCGCTCGCAATCGCCTATGTGTGGTTAACCGAAGGCACGTTCGACAAAGAGTATATGAAAAACCGCACCGTAGGATTTGACGAGTGGGCGGATTATGTGCTTGGAAAAGACGATTCTCTTCCAAAAACCCCCGAATGGGCCTCGGCGGAAAGCGGCGTCCCCGCATGGGATATTCGAGCGCTGGCCAGAAAATGGGCAAAGAAGAAAACAATGCTCGGCTGCGGGGGAATCGGGGGATTTGGCGGCGCCTGCCGTCAGGCGTCAGGCAACGAATGGGCCCGGCTTATGATCTGCCTTGCTGCAATGCAGGGCATGGGGAAGCCCGGCTGCAACATCTGGAGCACACAGATGGGCGCCCCGGTCAATACCAGTTTCAATTTTCCCGGCTATACCAGCGGCATCTTCCCAACCGACCCTGTCGGGGCCCGGCACGCCGCCACTCCTTCTCCGTCAACAGTTCAGCGCCTGCGCTTGCCGGAGGCGATAATCGAGGGAGAGACGGAATGGTACGGAGTTCCCGGGCCTCACCCGGAGCATCAGTTCCAGAAGCTGCGCTTTCCCCAGCCAGGTTTACCCGGCATTAAAATGATATATAGCTTTGGCGCCTCGGAGATAGGCACGATGACGGAGACAAACCGCTATGCCGATATGTACCGGCATTCCAGCCTCGAATGCGTAGTTATGCAGTCTCCATGGTTCGAGGGAGAGTGCCGTTTCGCCGACATAATACTCCCGGCCTGTACAAATTTTGAGAGATGGGATATAGGCGAGTTTGCAAACAGCGGAGGACGCAGCGCCGCTACGTATACGCAGTGCAACCACCGTATTATCGTACTTCAGCATAAGTGCATAGAACCGCTCGGTGAATCCAAATCGGACTATGATATATTCGCGCTTCTGAGCGAACGGCTTGGTATAGGATATTATTACACCGAGGGCGGCAAGAGCGAGTTTGACTGGGTAAAACGCATGTTCGATACTTCGGATCTGCCCAAATATATTTCTTGGGATGAATTTCTTAAGAAAGGATATTTTGTCGTACCGCCGGAGACGGACAAGAAATTCACGCCCGCTTTCAGGTGGTTCGCCGAAGGCCGCAGCCTTGACACGCCCGACTCAGGCCCCGCGCCGCGCTTCAAAGTGACTGACGCGGACCTTCAGACGCGTTCCGGAAAGCTTGAGATACACGCTTCAACCCTCGACTGCCTGTCTGAAATCGATCCCGACAGGCCTGCGATACCAAAATACATACCCTCCTGGGAGGGCACACATTCAACCGAAAGGCTTAAAAAATACCCGCTTCAGCTCATTACGCCTCACCCCCGCTTCTCCTTCCACACTATGGGCGACGGAAAAGACAGCTTTATGAACGACATAAAGGACCATCGCGTGCTTATAGACGGGTATTATTACTGGATAGCGCGCGTAAATCCTGTCGACGCGGCTTCAAGGGATCTTAAAAACGACGACCTGGCGCTATTGTATAATGACCGCGGCGCCGTCATATGTGCGGTGCAGGTGACAAACCGCGTTCCGCCCGGTGTTGTCCATTCCTACGGTTCGGCTGCCGTTTATGATCCTCTGGGACTTCCTGGAAAGAGCGTAGACAGGGGCGGCTGTGTCAACCTGCTGACATCGAAACGCTTCCTGACGCCGACATCCTCAGGAATGGCCTGCAATTCAACCCTAATACAGGTGAAAAAATACGAAGGAGAGGTCGCGCTATGCAATATGTGATGCTTATAGATATCGGCCTGTGCCATGACTGCAATAACTGCTTTATGGCCTGCAAGGACGAATATGTCGGGAACGACTATCCCGGATATAATACGGCTCAGCCCAAGCACGGAGCGCGGTGGATGGACATACAGCGGCGCGAGCGCGGGCAGTACCCGATGATTGACGTGGCTTTTCTTCCAAAGCCCTGTATGCAATGCGGCAGCCCCGCATGCGGCGGCAAAAAGCGCCCCGACGGGATTGTAATGCTGGACAGAGATATCGGAAACTGCCCCTACGGTTGCCTCTGGCCGAACGGAGATACATATCAGAAATGCTCGTTCTGCGCCCATCTGCTTGACTTGGGCGAGGATAAACCCCGCTGTGTGGCCGCGTGCCCAACAGGCGCTCTGGACTTTAAGAAAGTCGATGAAAACGGATATAAAAAACTGCTTGATAACGGCTATGAGCCGTACCTGGCGGACAGCCCTTCTGTTCTTTACAAAAATCTCGGCCGCTTTACTAAACATTTTATAGGCGGCAGCGTTATCAAGGAAAACGACTGCCTTGAAGGCGAAACGGTGAAGCTGTTAAACGAAGACGGGGATTTATTATCCGAGCAGAAAACCAACGGCTTCGGAGATTTTAAATTTGACTTTTTGCCTGACGGCAGCTACACAGTATGTATAGCAGATAAGCGCATAGATGTGAAACTGACAGAATCTAAAAGCCTTGGGGTAATTGAGCTCGGCAACGCATAAAGCAAATATGTTAGCGCGTGATACAAGAACGTCCAGGTTCGGTGAACCTGGACGTTCAAATTATTGAATAAAGGCTATCAATTAGGCCTTGGGCACATAATGCTCGGCGAAGTATGATTCATAATCGAAGTCAAAGCTGGTTAGAGTATGCAGCGGCTCAATAAAGTAATACGGCTTTTCTTCTCCGCGGAACAGTAATGCGTCAATGCACTCAAGCATACCTGCCGCAGGATCGTCGTCACCTGTCGTGGTGCCACGGAAGACAGCTTTGCCTTCAAGTGTGGAGTTGATGAAATCAGGCAGTGACTCATTTGCAGTAGTACCGACTACGCAGTAATCGTCGGGGTTGACACCGGGCAGTGACATAATGTAGTTGGAAGCGCCGAAAGCCGCATAGAGGTCATAGGAAGCAACAAGCTTGATGTCCGGGTTTGTGGTGAATGCTTCCTGAGTAGCCGTGTAACCCTTATCAATACCGGTGCAGTCGTCGTTACTATATACTATCTCGCAGCGCGGGTCATCGGTTATACCGCGGCGTATTGCATCACTCAGTACGCCAACGTCTGTAACAAGGTACAAGCCGTATGCGGCAACCTTTATCGAACCTTCGGCTGCGTCGGGATACCTTTCGTCGAGCCATGCGCGAGCTATGAGCGCGGAGCTGTATCCGAGAGCGTCGAGGTTAACGCTGGTGATGCCGGAGCAGAAATACTGGGGCTCTGTACCATAGAAGATCATGCTTGTGCCCGCTTCTTCAGCCGCGGTTGCGCTGTCTTTAATGGCTGCCGGATCCGCTGTATGCACGATAATAGCGGCCGCGCCCATGGTTACCCAGTTTTCTATCTGCTGGATCTGTTTTGCGGTATCGCTTTCCCAACAAGTGCACATATATGTAATCCCAATTGGTTCAAGCTCTGCCTTGAGCCTTTCGTTCTGGGGTCCGCCGATGCCGTTAAAATCAGTGGGGTTGAAAGCTACTATGACTTCCATACCGGCATCCAATTTTTCGGGGACATACTCGTTGGGCTTTGAGCTTTCCAGCATTTCCTTAGTGACCTCACCGGATTCATTAGCCGGGGCTTCGGTCTCTTCCGCCGGCTGCTTCTCAGTTGGAGCTTGCGTTCCGGGCTGTGTGCCGGCGGGTTCCTCTTTCTTAGAGCATCCTACCAGCAATGCAAATGAAAACAAGAGAGAGAGAACGACTAGGACAGACAAAGTTTTCTTCATTTGTAGTTTTTTTCTCCTTTCGTTTTTAGATGCCTAACTAAATATATCCAAAGTGATTCTAACACGATTCAAAAAATATATCGTCGGAAAAGTTCGACAAAACTCCGACGATATATCATGTATTAATCATGTTTATTTTACTATATCAATGTATATATGATTTACAATTATTTTTAGTTCATAACTATTTAGTTTATGCTCATCCCGGTTTTGACCATTTCCTCACACTCGCGCATTGCATCCAACGTTTTTTCAAGAAGCGCGTCAAGCTCCCAGCCCAGTATCTGCGCGCCCCTTTCAATTACCTCACGGGAGCAGCCGGCCGCAAATTTCTTGTCTTTGAACTTCTTTTTCAGGCTTTTAAGCTCCATATCCTGCACGCTTCTGGAAGGGCGCATAAGCGCGGCCGCTCCAATAAGCCCCGTAAGCTCGTCCGCCGCGAACAGAACCTTTTCCATCTCATGTTCCGGCTCGACGTCAGAGGCGATGCCCCAACCGTGGCTGCAAACCGCCCTTATAACGTCCTCCCCTATTCCGTCCGCGCGGAGCAATTCCGGCGCTTTTCTGCAGTGCTGGTCTGGGTACATTTCAAAATCAATGTCGTGCAGAAGGCCTACTACCTCCCAGTAATCGGCCTCTTCACCGTAGCCGAGTTTATCGGCATACCAGCGCATGACTCCTGCGACTGTCAATGCATGCTGAATGTGAAAGCTCTCGCTGTTGTATTTTCTGAATAACCGCATGGCCTCGTCTTTTGTAACAGTAGTCCTCATTTCTGCCTCCGTGTTTTTTTATGCATAATTATAAAACAGCCTCTGTTCTGAATCAAGCTGATTCTTTGTTTCCGTTTGACAAAGCGTTTATCTTAAGATAGTATTTACTATATTTAATTATGCCATTAGGAGTGAAAGAAATGGGCAGACTCGATAATAAAGTTGCGATTGTAACAGGAGCATCCTCCGGTATTGGGCGGACAACGGCTGAGCTGTTCGCCAGGGAAGGCGCCAGCGTCGTCATTTTTGCGCGCAGGCAGGACAGGCTTGAAGAGCTGAAGGCCAGGCTTGAAGCCGAGGGCGCAAAATGCCTTGCTGTCGTGGGTGACGTCAGAAAGCTCGAGGATATACAAAACTGCGTGGACAAAACCATTGAGAACTTCGGTCGGATTGATGTTTTGGTCAACAACGCCGGAGTTGTTGATTACCACAAACCCATAACCCGCTGCACCGACGAATTGTGGGATCATATTATTGACATCGACCAGAAATCCGTATTCCGCTTTACGCGCGAGGTACTCAAGCATATGGAAAAGCGAAATTACGGTTCCATAGTCAACGTAAGCTCAATAGGCGGTTATTACGGCAACTGCGGTTACCCCTATTCCGCGGCTAAAGCCGCTATCATAGCAATGACAAAAAACGTTGCCATTCAATATTCGCGCGGGAACATACGATGCAACGCCATCTGCCCCGGCACAACCTGGACGGAGCTCAACTCACCGGAGGAGCTTCCTAAGTTTGATACGGAGTTTTCAAATATATGTTTCAGCCGTATGGACAGCGAGGTTCCGGCCTGCGAAACCATAGACCAGGCATATGCGATTTTGTACTTCGCCTGCGACGAGTCCAAGAGCACGACCGGTCAGGTACTTGTTATAGATCACGGGGCGAACCTGTAATATGA
>JBMNQI010000088.1:0-6072 GCA_050944055.1 Oscillospiraceae bacterium
GCTCGCATCGTTTTTATTCAAGCCCGTCCGCCGCCCTTCCATTTGTATGCCGGCCGGAAGCCGCCCGGCCAGGCAATAAGGCCTGCGGCGGCTGCAGCCGCCGCAGTTTTTTATCTCAAAGCTTTTTATGTCTTAAATTTCTAATAAAACGCTTCCAATCAGAAGGCCCGTCATCTTTCCCATTCCGGTATCTGCTTTGCGGCCTCGTAAAGCCGCACATAGCTTTGATACCTGGTTTTGCCTATACTTCCGGCGCCGACTGCTTCCGTTACGGCGCAGCCCTGCTCTTTCAAATGGGCGCAGTCCTTAAAGCGGCATTTGCCGATATACGGTGCAAAGTCCCTGAAAAGCCCCGCTATTTCCCCCGGCCTGCGCAGCTCGACCGTATCGAACGAAGAAAAGCCCGGCGTATCCGCTATTTCGGCGCCGTTCGGGAGGCGGAAAAGCTCTACATGCCGGGTTGTGTGCCGCCCCCGCCCCAGCTTTGAGCTGACTTCGCCCGTCGCGATTTTGAAATCCGGATCGAGGGCGTTTAATATGCTGGATTTTCCGACGCCCGAGTTGCCGGTAAAAACAGCTGTTTTGCCGGCCAGCACGGAGTAAAGCTCCCCTATTCCCTCGCCTGTCAGGGCGGAGGTGCATATCGTTTTAAACCCCGCTTTGCAGTACGTGTGAAAAAGGGCGTCGGCTCTGTCAAGATCGCATTTATTCAGGACGATAACAGGCTCGACACCGGCGGACTCTGCAATCGCCGCTATGCGGTCTATAAGGAAAGGGTCCGTCACGGGCGGGGCGCCGGAGCCGATTATTATCATCAGTTCAACGTTCGCAACAGCAGGGCGCAGAAAATAGCTTTTTCTGGGGAGGATTGAAGTAAGAATTCCCCTGCCTTCCCCAAGCTCCGTGAACTCGACACGGTCCCCGACAAGCGGCGTGAGCTTCCCGAGCCTGAAACGGCCGGGCGCCCTGCACTCGACCGTTTGTTCGCCGGTATCCACATAATAGAACCCGCTAAGGGCCTTGAATATTCTGCCTTCGGCCATCGCTATGCTTCCGGCATTTCGGGGCCGCCGTCGCCCGGCTCCTCCGTTGGCTCCGGCTCCTCCGTCGGCTCCGGCGTCTGAGTCGGAGTCGGCGTTGGCTCAGGCGTTGGGCTCGGCGAAGGAGAAGGCATGCCCTTGCTAATCACGATCGTAATGGCGAAGCCTTTCGGCACCGGCTGGCCCGGGGCCACGTTCTGGTCTATAACCGTTCCGATCTCTTCCTCTGACTCTTCCTCTTTTACATTGCCAAGCGTCAGCCCGTAGCTCTCAAGCTGGCTCTTGGCTTCGTAGCGCGTCATGCCGCTGAGGTTGGGAACGACTACCGTCTCAAACTCGGAACCCGTGCTGACGATAAGGTATACGGTGTCTCCCGCTTTGAGTATCTGGCCCTCCTCGGGCAGGGAGCTTATCACATAGCCGGTTTCGTATTCCTCGGAGGGTGAAAGCTGGACTTCGGCTTTCAGGTTGAGCTTTTCCAGCTCCTTGGCGGCCGCATTGTATTCCTTGCCCACAACGGACGGCATTACGACCTCCTCCGCCCCGCCGCTGATTACTATGGTTATGACGGCGCCCTTCTTGCGCTTGTTTCCGGCCTCGGGGTCCTGAGACAGGATCGTCCCGTCCGGCATCTCGCTGTCGTATATATAGCCGCCCGGCTCGATGACAAAATCGCTGTACCTTTCATTGCCTTTTACGTAATTGTCATAGCTCAGGCCGACAAGATTCGGGACGACAATATCCTCCGTAGGCGTGAAAATATCCTTTAAGAAGTTTGTATAGAGGAAATAGAAGACGGCCAGCAGGAAAACAAACACGGCGAAAACGCCCGCCAGTGTGGCGACGCGGCCGGCGCTTTTGTTCTTATTTCTTCTCCTGAGGTGCTTTTCGTATTTTGATTCTTCGTTTTCCATAAGCTTACTTCTTTTTTCTTCCTTAACAAGCTTCCTGTTGGCCGGGGCAGGCATAAGCTCGGAGCCGATGACAAGAGTAGGCTCCGTTTCCAGAAGCTCGCGCGAAAAGTCCGAGACCTTATAGTCGAAGGCTACGTTCGGGTTTTTGCGGAACTCCTCGAGGTCCTTCAGCATCGCGTCCGCCGAAGGGTAGCGCTTGTCCATATCCGCCGCCATTGCCTTTAAGGTAATAAGTTCAAGCGCCTCGGGTATGGAGGGGTTGATCTCCCGCGGGCTTAAGGGCATTGAATTTATATGCTGAATGGCTACGGCCACAGGCGAATCGCCCTCGTAGGGGAGGCGGTTTGTCAGCATTTCATAGAGCACGACCCCTACAGAGTATATGTCGGATCTCGCGTCTATATGACTTCCCTTGGCCTGTTCCGGCGAAATATAGTGCACCGAGCCCAGGGCCTCCTGCGTGAGCGTCGACTGCGAGACCGTCAGCCTCGCTATGCCGAAATCGGCTACCTTGACGCTTCCGTCGCGCAGTATCATGATGTTATGCGGCTTTATATCCCTGTGTATTATACCGCGGCTGTGAGCGTGGCTTAGCGCCTTGCATATCTGGGTGGTGAAATGGAGGGCTTCCTTCCAGTTGAGAACTCCCTTCCGCTTTATGTACTGCTTGAGCGTTATCCCGTCCAGAAGCTCCATGACTATATACTCGGTTTCGCCGCTGGTGCTCACGTCGTACACCGCCATAATATTGGGGTGCGACAGCATTGCGACTGCCTGCGACTCGGTATGGAATCTGCGGCGGAAATCCTCGTCCTGCGCCAGCTCCTCCTTCAGGATTTTTATGGCTACCAGGCGGTTAAGCCGGTGGCAGCGGGCTTTATAGACGTCGGCCATGCCGCCCGTGCCTATTTTCTCCAATATCTCATACCGGTTGTCAAGCATTTTCCCGATATATTTATCCATAATTATGGCCATGCCTTTCGGTTATTTTTTTACGCTGTCATAAACGGCCCGACTGAGCGTTTCTGCGTCGGCCGGTTATTTTTCAAACAGCACGACAGTTACGTTGTCGGGCGCTCCGCGCTTTAGAGCTATGTCGATAAGCCTGCGGCAGCACAAACTCTTTTCCCCGCCGTGAATCACGTCGAAAAGAATCTCCTGGTCGCTTAACATGTTTGAAAGCCCGTCCGTGCACAGCAGGATATTCTCGCCCGGCCTGAGATCCATGCTGAAGAAGTCGCCTTTTACACTCTGCCCCGTCCCAAGCGCCCGCGTAATAAGGTTCCTGTTAGGGTGGACACGAGCCTCTTCCGGCGTCAGCTCCCCGCGCCTTACCATATCCGCTACAAGCGAATGGTCCCTCGTAATAAGGCTTATCCCCTTCGACGATATCAGATATGCGCGGCTGTCACCGACATTTATAACTGCAATCCGGTCGCCGGATGAGAGAAGGGCGACGAGCGTCGTACCCATACCCGTATAGTCAGCGCTCTCGTGCGATTTGCGCCATACGGCAGAGTTGGCGGCGTTAACGGCCTCCTGCAGAAGGGATTCCATTTTTTGAGGCTTCAGCTCCGGACGCAGCCTGCGCCTTGCCTCCTCGATGAAGACGGCGGAGGCCAGGCCGCTTGCTACATTGCCGCCGCGCGCGCCGCCCATGCCGTCGCACACGACGCACAGCGCCTGGCCTGTTTCCGGCAGAAGCTCAATTAAAAAAGAATCCTGGTTCTGAGGCCGTATAAGCCCGACATCTGTAAGTCCCCATGCGTCCATCAGGCGTTCCCCCCTTTACTGCATGGATTTTCGCCTGAGCTGGCCGCAGGAGGCGTCAATATCGCTGCCTAACCGGCGGCGAACAGTCGTTGTAATCCCGTGCGATTGCAGAATATCCTTAAACTCCCGCACAGTCTCCGGGTCGGACGGGCTAAAAGGCGATTCCTCAACGGGGTTGAGAGGTATAAGATTTACATGGTTGCCCGGCGACCGTCCGAGCAGAGCCGCCAGCTTGAGGGCATGCTCAGGCGAGTCGTTCACGCCGCTTATCATAGCGTATTCGAACGAGACCCGCCTGCCGGTTCTTTCAAAATAACGCGTACAGGCTTCCATCAGCCTCTCCAGCCCGCAGGCGCGGTTGACCGGCATAAGTTTCGACCTCAGCTCGTCGTCCGGCGCGTGGAGGGAAACTGATAGTGTCAATTGTAAATTATAAGCGGCCAGTTTGTCAATTCCCCCGGGTATGCCGCTCGTCGAGACGGATATGTGGCGCATGCCTATATTGAGCCCCTCCGGGTCGTTTACGAGGAAAATAAAGCGGATTACGTTATCAAAATTGTCCAAAGGCTCGCCGATTCCCATTAATACTATATTCGAAACAGCGCTATCTGAATCCTTTGCGGTAAAAATTACCTGGTCTAAAATCTCAGAAGCCGTGAGATTCCTGTTTAGCCCGCCTATGGTCGAGGCGCAGAATTTACAGCCCATACGGCAGCCGACCTGCGAAGAAACGCAGATAGTCGAGCCGTGGCGGTAGTGCATAAGAACCGTCTCGACGCAGTTGCCGTCGCTCAGCTTCCACAGGTACTTTACCGTCCCGTCTCTCCTTGATACCTGGCGGCGCTCGACAACCGGCGAGGTGATGAAAAACCTTTCTGCGAGCGCCGCGCGCAGTGGCTTCGGCAAATCGGTCATATCCTCAAACGAGCGGGCGCCCCGGTGAAGCCATCTGAATATCTGCTTATGGCGGTACCCCGGCAATTCCAATTGAGCAAGCTCCTCGGAAAGCTCCTTCGGGGTCAGGGATTTTATGTCAACCATATGCAAAATCCTTTCGCTTCATAAGGCAGATGAAAAATCCGTCCGTCCCGTCTATCTGCGGCCAGAGCGTGCGCATTTGAATAAGCTCAAACTGCGGGTTTAAGTCGAGAAAACGCCCGGCTACATCCTCGTTCTCGCTTTTGCGCAGCGTGCAGGTCGAATACAGCAGTCTTCCGCCCTTTTTGACGCATTTTGAGATAGATGACAGGATTTCAAGCTGTATTCCGGGAAGCCGCGCGACGTCCTCGCGTTTTTTATAGCGGACGTCCGGCTTTTTCCTGATCGTGCCGAAACCGGAGCACGGCACGTCCGCGATAACAAGGTCGGCCGAATCTGTTAGCTCCGGACCCGGTTCTCTCGCGTCGCATAGCACGGTGGATATTATGTTAACTCCCAGGCGTTTTGCCCCGGCTTCAATCAGCTTAAGCTTATGCTCGTGTATGTCCATGGCGATGATTTTCCCGCAGTTTCCCATAAGCATGGAAGCCGAAAAGCTTTTTCCTCCCGGCGCCGCGCAACAGTCGATCACAGTTTCGCCCGGCCCGGGCGCCGCAGCTTCGACGGACAGGCGCGCGGCTATGTCCTGGACAAGCATAAGACCGTCTTTCCACGCGGAAAGTTCCGTTATATCCCCGGCGCCCCGTATCTCGAACGCGCCGGGAAAAGACTTTATGGGCAAAGCTTCAACCCCGTCGCTGCGCAGGCTCTTAAGAAGGCCTTCCGGGTCTGTGCGCAGAGTGTTTGCAATTACGGTAATCGGGGCGGGAGAATTGTTGGCGCGGAGCCATTCTTCGCAGCCTTCCCTCCCCAGCCTCTCTGTAAACTCGTCTACAAGCCATTTGGGATGGCTGTATTTCGTCTCGAGGTCGGGCGGCTCTAAGAGGCTGTTTTTGTCACTTGAGATGGCGCGCAAGACCGCGTTTACAAGGCCGGAGGCCCTGGGAACCTGTTTTTTCGCCGCCTTAACCGCCTCGTCGACGGCGGCGCGGTCGGGCACCCGGTCAAGAAATAAAATCTGATAGGCGCCGAGGCGCAGTATATCGCGCAGCTTAGGCTCAAGCTTTCTGGGGCAGTATTTCGAGATATAATAGTCCAGAAGGGCTTCGTTCTGCAAAACGCCGAAGCAGAGCTGCGCGGCGAGCGCCGCGTCGCGTTTATCAAGCCCGTTTTTCCTTATCTCTGTTTTGAGCCGCCCGTCCGACCATGCGCCCTCGCGGCGGCAGGCCTGGAGGACGGCGGCTGCCGTTTCCCTTGCATCAAGCATTTTATCCCTGCGTTTCCCGGCAGCCGCGCAGAAAATCGGC
>JBMNQI010000089.1:0-5827 GCA_050944055.1 Oscillospiraceae bacterium
TTCATAAATAAGCCTCCTATCTGAGCTTTTCAATATAGCCTTCCGCGCAGAGCAGCTCGGCGAGAAGAACGCCGCCGCCGGCCGCGCCTCTGAGAGTGTTGTGAGAGAGACAAACAAATTTTATATCATACTGCGTATCCCTGCGCAGGCGCCCTATTGAAACCGCCATGCCGCGCTCTAAATCGCGGTCGAGGCGGGCCTGGGGCCTGTCGTCTTCAGTGAAGTATTTCAAAAATTTTTTTGGCGCGGTGGGGAGCAGCAGCTCCTGAGGCCGCCCTTTGAAATTATTCCAGATGTCAATTATCTCATCGAGCGGTGGGCATTTTTCAAATGAGACGAAAGCTGCGGCCAGGTGACCGTCCGATACGGGAACCCTTATGCACTGGGAGGTAATAGAAGGCGATTCGGCCTTGACTATGACGCCGCCGTCAATATGCCCCCAGACTTTCAGCGGCTCCTGCTCAGACTTCTCCTCCTCGCCTCCGATGTAAGGAATGACGTTGTCTGTCATTTCGGGCCAGGTCTTAAATGTTTTCCCGGCCCCGGAGATAGCCTGATATGTGCAGGCCAGAATGCTTTTTACGCCGAAACCCAACAGGGGATGAATTGCGGGCACATAGCTCTGAATGGAGCAGTTGGACTTCACGGCGATGAAGCCCCTCTTCGTGCCCAGACGTTTTCGCTGGGATTCGATGACCTTAATATGCTCCGGATTAAGCTCGGGTATGACCATCGGTACGTCAGGTGTCCAACGGTTGGCGCTGTTGTTGGATATGACCGGGCACTCAAGCCTTGCGTATCTTTCCTCAAGAGCGCGTATCTCGTCCTTTTTCATGTCGACCGCGCAGAAAACGAAATCGACCATTGAGGCGATTTTTTCTGCATCGGAAACAGCGTCCATAACTGCAAGAGCGCCCGCGGCTTCGGGCAGGGGAGAGGACAGGGCCCATCTGCCAGCAACAGCGTCTTTATATAGTTTGCCGGCGCTCCGGGAGCTGGCCGCGATAACGGTAAGCTCAAACCAGGGATGCCCTTCCATCAGGGAGATAAAACGCTGACCGACCATCCCGGTTCCGCCCAAAACGCCTACTTTATACTTTTCCATCAGAAACACGCTCCAATAAAATATTGTCAACCGCTGGTATTTGTATTATAATGTCCTGGTAAGGCGAATTTTGCCTTATTGGCATTAGCTGTTTTTTATTTGAACATGTTATCATATCAGTAATTTCATGTCAATCAAATGTGCTATACAATCATTACAAATCAGCAGCCGCGCCGCGGGATTGTATTGGGGAATTCTATGAAAAAGACTGTTCTGCTTATCTTAATAATAGGTTTTTTGCTCCCGGCCACAGCTCATGAGGCTATGGCCGCAAATTATAATCCTGTTGTCCGAATCGGCCTTTACTTCGGGTCTTCCACACTGATCTCGGCAAACCTGGAAAACGAACGGGGAAGCGGGTATAATCTCGGATGGTTTGACAGCTCATACGAGTTTATACCAGTCGGGTGGACGGAGGTCCAGCGCGTCACCACAATGAAGGATAAGAATATTTTTCTCCAGTCCGGGAACTATTATGATACGCCTCTGGCCGGCGAATACAGCGTAATAGGCGCGTATCACCTTCAGGCAAGCTCGGTGTACTCAACTTTCGAGGAAGCATTGGCGGCGGCTGAGTCGTTTTCGGGAATTATTCCGTCTTTCCCGGCATATATCGACGGGCAGTACAGGGTTCGAATGGGCAGCTTTACATCCGTGGAAGCCGCGCAAGCCAAGGCGGCGGAACTGGGGTATACGCTTTCCACTGTTGTTGGCAACAGCCCCACCTGCTACACGCTGACGGAGACCAGGACGGCAAATATACTGTTTGAGTTTGACTATTCGGGGCGCACGGCCTTCGGGATTATGCCGGATATAACGGGAGACAGCGACCCGCAGACCTGGTTCAAGAATAATACATACCGCGGAGGATTCGAGTATAAGAGGCTTTCCGGGAACGACATTACCGTTATAAACTATGTGAGACTTCAGGATTATGTTAAAGGCATACTGCCGTACGAGATGAGCTCCTCATGGCCTATGGAGGCGCTGAAGGCCCAGGCTCTATGCGCAAAAGGCTACACTCTTTCAAATATGGGGAAGCATAGCGTTTCCGGTTTTGACCTTTGCAACACGACCGACTGTCAGGTGTACCGCGGAACATATTACGCCAGTTCCAATTCTGATAAAGCTGTGGACGACACATACGGTGAATTCCTGTTATATAACGGCGAGCACGTTTGCGCATATTATCACAGCTGCGACGGGGGAGCTACGGAGGATGCGTGCAATGTCTGGGGAAAAGACATACCGTACCTTAAGGGCGTTATCGACCCGTATGAGGATATCGGCAAGACCTGGAGGCTGGAACTGACGCTTGAACAGCTTAACTGGCTGGCCGGCGCTAAAGGATACAGCTTTGGGAATTTGGTCAACATTTATGTTTCGGAAACCACGCCTATGGGCAATGTCCGCTCAATTACACTTGTAAACTCGTCCGGAAAAAGCTATTCGCTCAGCGGCGAGGCGGCGAGGACGTTTTTTTACACTCCGACGCTTGGAAACACAATTACGAGTCAGCGCTACACGATAACTCCTAAATATGACCGGCCGGTAGGCAGCCCGGTTTACATAAACGGGGCGTCGTATAGCCTTAAGTCCCTGAAAGGAGTATACGCCATAGGCGGCAGCGGAAAAGCGCAGCTCACGGGGGACTCTGCTGTGGTCATAACGGGCAGCGGAAACGCCGAGGTCACCGCCTCCGGGGCGGACGTGCCTCCGATAGGCTTTACCATATCGGGGTCAGGTTACGGCCATAATATAGGCATGAGCCAGTGGGGAGCGTACGCTATGGCCCAGAAGGGCTTTACATATGACCAGATTCTCAAATTCTATTACACAGGCGTAACGATTGGAAGCTTAGGATGAGAACATCGGATTTTGACTATATACTGCCGCCCGAACTAATCGCTCAGCATCCGGCGCAAAGGCGCGAGATGTCGCGTCTCATGGTTATGAGCAGGTCGGGCGGCAAAACGCGCCATATGCATTTTTATGAGCTGCCGGAGCTGATAAGACCCGGCGACTGCCTCGTTTTTAACGATTCGCGTGTTATTCCGGCCCGTCTTTTCGGCCACAGGGAAGCAACGGGCGGCGCGGTCGAGGTAGTGCTGCTCCGGGATTTAGGCGGGGACGTATGGGAATGCCTTACAAAGCCCGGAAGAAAGACAAGGCCCGGAACGAGGCTTGTTTTCGGCGGCGGCGAGCTGCGGGCCGAGGTAATAGACTCGGCTCAGGGCGGCAACAAGCTTTTGAAATTCGAGTTTGAAGGCGTGTTTCTTGAAGTACTGGAGCGTCTTGGCAATATGCCTCTACCGCCTTATATACACGAGAAGCTTGAGGACCCGGAAAGGTATCAGACGGTTTATTCGCGCGAGCCGGGCTCGGCCGCGGCTCCTACTGCCGGCCTGCACTTTACTGAGCAGCTGCTTGAAAAACTGCGCGATAACGGCGTCATGACAGCTTTTCTGACGCTGCACATAGGCCTTGGGACCTTCCGCCCGGTCAAGGAGAAGAATATTGAAGACCACGTTATGCATTCTGAATATTGCGTGATAAACGACGGGGCGGCCGAAATTATTAACAGCGCCAGGGAGGCGGGCGGGCGCATAATAGCCGTCGGCACGACGTCCTGCCGAACGCTGGAGGCGTTCGCCGAAGAAGACGGGCATATTTCGGCGTGCTCGGGCTGGACGGATATTTTTATATACCCCGGCTATAGATTTAAAACTGTCGACGGGCTTATAACAAACTTTCATCTTCCGCAGAGCACCCTGATTATGCTCGTCTCCGCGCTTGCGGGGCGGGAAAACGTGCTCAGCGCCTATAACGAGGCGGTAAGGGAGAGATACCGCTTTTTCAGCTTCGGTGACGCGATGTTCATCGAGCCTTAACGCATAGGGCGCGGTACATGAAGTTAAGACACAGCTTAAGACGCCTCATGGAGGTCAATTAATGTTCAATATCCTGAAAACCGAGGGCCGCGCGCGCAGGGGAGAGCTTATAACTCCGCACGGAAAGGTTCAAACACCTGTTTTCATGAATGTCGGCACTCAGGCGGCCATCAAAGGCGGCCTGAGTTCTCACGACCTGCGGGACATCGGCTGCCAGATAGAGCTATCGAATACCTACCACCTTCACCTGCGGCCCGGGGACGAGATTATACGCGCTCTGGGCGGCCTGCACCGGTTTATGGACTGGCAGGGCCCGATTTTGACGGACAGCGGCGGATTTCAGGTTTTTTCGCTCGCCGGACTGCGTAAGATTTCTGAGGATGGAGTACAGTTTTCCTCCCATATTGACGGGCGGCACATATTTATGCGCCCGGAGGACAGCATGAGGATACAGTCGAACCTTGGCTCGGACATCGCTATGGCGTTCGACGAATGCGTTGAAAACCCGTCGACGCGCGAATATGTGAAAACCAGCTCGGAACGCACGCTCCGATGGCTGTCTCGCTGCCGCGACGAGATGGAGCGGCTCAACGCGGATGAAAACACGATAAACAGGGGCCAGATGCTTTTCGGCATTAATCAGGGCGGCATATATGAAGACATCAGGATTGATAACATGAGGAAGGCCGCCTCGCTTGATTTGACCGGGTACGCCATAGGAGGGCTTGCCGTCGGCGAGAGCGTTGAGACGATGTATCATATAGTTGACATAGTCGAGCCTCATATGCCGAAAGAAAAGCCCCGATACCTTATGGGTGTCGGGACTCCTTCAAATATCCTGGAAGCTGTTCGCCTTGGGATAGACATGTTTGATTGTGTAATGCCCGCGCGGAACGCACGACATGGCAAGCTCTATACATGGTCGGGCACTATGAACCTTCGGAACGAGAAGTATAAGCTCGACGGCAGTCCTATAGACCCTTCCTGCTCCTGCCCCGTCTGCCGCAGCTTTTCAAGAGCGTATCTGCGTCATCTGCTTGTGGCGGGGGAGGTGCTCGGGCTGCGCTTCGCGGTTATGCACAACCTGCATTTCTATAACGAGTTGACGGCGCGTATAAGAGCGGCGCTGGACAACGGCAGCTACGAGGAATTTTGCGCCGAAACTGTAGAAAAGCTTGAAAATAAGCTATAGATCAAGCAAAATGTTATCTGTGCCGTTGATTTCGAATTCCTCGATGTATTCATCCATACGGGCGGCGAGTTCTTCGAAGTTTTCATCGTTTATCGGCTCGTGATTCATGTCGCGGCGCGCCAGTTCCTCGGCGAGGATCTCAAAAAAAACCGTGTCCTCGTATTCCATTATCGCCTCGTGAATACCGCCGTCGGCATATTTTGCGGAAGGGACTATCTCACCCTCGGAAATAGCCGAGAGGCTGCTCATGCCGACTTCTTTGCAGTGTGAGAATACAAGGCTTTCAACCTCGTCGTATTCCTCAAAACGGTCTGACCCGCGCGTGGAGTTGAGCACCCAGTTCCCGACATATACCAGATCCAGGAGCAACCTGAATTGCTTTTTTGTCAGTTCAATATTCATTGTCTCCTCCTATCCCCGTAAAACGGTCACTAGTATTTTATGTTGGAACTGTCTACTGATGATACCATATCACATATCCCAGGGGTTTACAATATCCCCTAAAAAATTTATTGCGAGGTTACATATGGATACAAGACCGATCGGAGTCTTTGACTCCGGATTAGGCGGGCTTACAGCGGTTCATGAGCTTATGAAGCTGCTTCCCGGAGAGGATATAGTCTATTTCGGCGACACGGG
>JBMNQI010000090.1:0-5704 GCA_050944055.1 Oscillospiraceae bacterium
GAGGAGCCTATGCCTGAAAAATCCGCCTTATAGGGGTCAAAAGCGTCCGCCATTCCCATTGATTTAAGTATATCGCTCATCTCCGCCGAGTATTCGCTCTCAAACTTCGGCATGCCCGCATTTACCTGGACTGATTGGGCGTTTCCAATCGTATTCATAAGCTTTTCGCCGGTAAGCGACGAAATATAGTCGGATAGAGACATACCCTCGTTCGGGAGCAGTGCGGCAAATGCGTATTCGCCGCCTGCATAGTATTTTATGAACCCTGCGGCGCTGCCGTCGTCAAGATATCTGTTTTCCTCAGAATACATCATCTTGACGCTCCTCTCTGCGCCGCTTATGGCTGTGAAGACGCCGTCCCGCACGTCGTTTTCATTATATATGTCCTGCCATTCAGCGTCAAACGAAAGAGCGTTAATCAAGTACATAACGGCGTCGTCCGGGATAGATTCAAGTATGCTGTCAATCATTCCGTCCGTATTCTCTTTTACCCAATTATTTATGTTCTTAAGCGCAGCGTCGTCAAAGGCGGACTTATAGACCGGCGCGCCGTAGTAGTCGGCGTTTGTCTGGAGGAAGTCCTGCTCGACGCTGAGCCTGTCCCCGTCCCTTATCCAGATAGAGTTAGCTAGAGCCAGCTTATTCTTGCCTTCGCCGGGGAGGCTCTCCATATAGGCGTGAAGGTACTCGTTGAGCTCGGGAACGGAAAGGCCGAAAACCTCTTCCATTTGCCTGAGCGTCTCCTCCTTCGCGCCGTTTGCGGTCATGCCCAGAGCGCAGAGGACTGAAACGGGGGAAACAAGCGAGTTTTTATCAGCAGACGCGCTGTTTTGGAACAGGCTGACGGCAAAGTCCGCGATTGCTTCAGATGAGCCGAGGTCGACGTCCGTATTTACAGCAGCGGGTTTTATTCCTGCCATCAGGTCAATATCCGTGGCTTTAGCCCGAACGGCGCAGCCGGTCAGTGTGGAAAGCCCAAGCGCGAGGCTCAGCGCGGCCGCGACGATATGTTTAAACATAATCCTTCTCCTTCCGTGATCGGTTATTGTACTCGCATTTATAGACGCATAAAAACGTCCGTTGTTCCGTCAGGAGCGTTTTCCCGGAAGCGGCCGCGTAATTGCCTGTAAAAAGGCGGTACCCGCCTCCGGCTCAGGCAGGTACCGCTCTTATTGTGCGCCTGTGCTTAAGACTTGAAAGCCATGGCCAAATCCGAAGACGCGGAGTCCGGCTCATAGAGCGAACCATATATATCCTCAATAGCAATGACTGTGCTGCCTTCGGGCGGGGCCTTCGGGACGGGCTCGTTCGTTTCGGATACTACGCCATTGTATTCGATGACAAGATTCATCACGTCATTTTCCTGAATCTCGAGCTTCAGCTTTACGCTCTCCTCCGAAAGCGAGAAGGATATGCGCAGCTCTTGTATGGGGGAAGGATATTCAGTATCGGCCTTTTCCTGCAGCGCGAGTTCTCCTGATGCCGAAACCTTGCCGTTTATCTCGGTGATATTAAGTGAAATATTAAACTCTTCAAAAGTATCCCTGAAATCTTCGGCATCGTACTCGGTGTAATCTTCTCCGTATATTGCGGCTAGGAAAGCCTCGCAGCTCTCCAAGTTCATGTTGAGCTTCCACGTGTTTCCGCTTTTTGTGAACATACTGTCGGAGAGAACCGCGATTGAATTGGCCGCGTCCATTATGTTTGCGTATGTAAATACGTTAGCGGATGCGCATGAGATATCATAAATAAGCGAACCCAGAGTATATTCGGCTGACGACAGGTATGAATACCAGTCTTCACCGTAAAGCTGACTGTAAATATCGGTAATTGCCCCCATGTATTCGCTTCCGAATAAAATCCACGTGTTTTCGTCGGCGACCATGCCCAGAGACTTGAATATGTTCGATTTTATATATAGGCATTCCTCGTCCAGGTTAAGAATCATATCCATGGACAGATTGGACATGCTTTCGAATATCTTCAGAGCCTCCTCGTCTGCATAAAAACCAGGGTCATCCGCTGCCAGCTCACCCAGGAATGCGATCAGTTTACCGAGGTCGGCGGTCAATGTAATTTTCTGATTAAGCCCGTTCTGTATAGCGTCAATATTCATTGTCACATCTACCGTCCGGCCGCTGCCGTCTGGAGTCAGGTCCGTGTAGCTGATAAGCAGGTCCATAGCGGCCTTATATGTCTTTTCCGCGTCTCTGCCGGAGCCTATTGTGAAAACTTTATTGATTACAGAATAGTTTTTGTCTATCTCGGAGACGATTGACGAGCGGTTGAGTATTACCGCCGTCTCATAATCCGAGTCCCAGAAAACGTCATATCCTGCCAGCTCGCAAATGCCTCTTACCGGCACATATGTCGTCCCGTTTTTCACATAGGGCGCGCAGTCCAAATTGAAACTAAACGCTTCGCCGTTTTTTACCGCCGCGACTTCAGTCGAGCCTGCTTTGAGATTCATACCTACGCCGTTAAGAACAGCTGTCACAAGCTTTGTGGGCGGATCGTATTTTACCTGCCCGCCCTGGGCTTCAACAAAAGCGCGCAGCGGGACCATTGTTTTTCCGAGGCAGTATTCAGGCCGAGCGTCGGGGAAGCTTATGTATCTGCCGTTCACCATAACGGCGAGGCCTTCCTCCGTGCCTCCCATCGAAACGCGGTTCTCACTTACAATATCCCGCCAGTAGGATTCGTAGTCGAAATCATTACTCTCTTCAAAAGAAGTTTCACCTGTATTAGCCGCGTAAGCGGCGCCGGGGACAGCTACTGCAAGAATCAGGGCCAACAAAACCGAAATAACTCGCTTCAATTTTTCTCCTCCTTAATAATAGTTTTTGGCGTTCGGATAAATAATTGCATGTGGCGGGGGAGCCGCATTCGCGTACTGGTCTTTATAGACAAATAAGTCATTCCGTACACGTTATATACTCTTCCAGGAGCCTGCGGGTTTCCACCAGATCGGGCACAAGCACCGCCATGCCGCGTATAATAGCCGGGGAAAACGTGCCGTCCGCCGGTATCCTGTATTGCTCGATTCCGTCAATACCGCCGGTTAAAACCGTATAGGCGTAATTGAGTATGTCCTGCTTGCTTAAGTCGGTTGTGAGATAGGGCAGCATCTCGTCGAGTAGCCGCAATTCCTCCCTCGTATCGAGTGAAAGCACCTTATTTATTACCTGCGTCAGCACGGTCCTCTGGCGTTCTGTCCTCTCGTAATCGTCGTTGCCGACTTTGCGTATTCGGGAATAGGCCAGCGCCTGCTCCCCGTCCATGTGATTGACACCGGCCGTCAGGCTCCAGCCGTGGTCGTAATTCATGGAATGCGCTTCTTCGCCTGTGATTTCGATATCGACGCCGCCCAGCAGGTCTATAATGTTTATGAAACCCTCAAAATCAACCTCAATATTGCCGACGGGCCTGACGCCGAAATTTGTCTCTATCGTACTGTCCAGCAGCTCCATCCCGCCGAACGCGTAAGCCGCGTTGATGCGGTTGTCGCTGTATCCGGGAATCCGGACATACATATCGCGCATAAGGGAAATGAGCTTGACCTTGTGATCCTTAAGCCCGTAGCTGAAGAGGATCATGGTGTCGGACCTCTGGCGCGGCTCTCCCTCTCTCCTGTCCTGCCCGATCAGCAGTATATTAATAACGTCGGCGGAGGTTATCGGCTCGACAGAATCAGGCCAGATTACGTCTTCCGGCTCCATCACCTTCGCATTTATACCGAAATCGCCCCGGCCGCCGTCTTCGCCGGGGCTCAGGGTCTCGAACGTTTCGTCACGGGGGGCAACTGTCGCCTTCGGGTCGTATGATTTAATCTTTGACAGCTCCGCGTAAATGAAAACTGCAGCCGAAACAAATGCCGCGAATATCAATACACAGATTGTAACAATGAATTTTTTCAGGCGCCCGGTCTTCTTCTCAGGCTTATTTCTCATGTAATTAATCCTTTGCTCAGGATTTTTTTATCCCGCAGTTTGTATTTCCGTAGAAAACGCAGCTGTTTGACACATATATATTGTCCGGCCTTACGCCCTCGCCGATCAAAAGGCCGTACTTCTGGGATTTTATATCACGATTGTCCGCAAAGCAACAGTTTTCAAACGTAATGTTTTTTACTGCCGCCGTGAAATCGTCATTGTCCACTATTGCGCCGACGTAGTAGTTGTTGAATATATTGCTGTCTGCCACAATAATATCCTCAATCCCCCTGGACTGATAGCTTCCGACAAGCGCGATGCCGTAGCAATAGTTTTCAAAAACCGAAAGCTTCTTAAGCAAGACGCCGGTAACGTCCCGCTCGATCTGCAGCCCGTACCTGTTGTGCGATAATTCGGTTCCTTCCACCGCTATGCCGGACGCGTTGTATGCGTATATGCCGTTTGAGCCGTTTCCGCTGCATACGCAATTGATGATGGAAACCTCTCTTATCGTTTCGCAGTACCCTGAGATGACTATGCCTGAAGAAGCGTTGCCTGTACATTGCGTATTAATAATTTCAATGTCTTCCGCTATCTGATCCTCGTTCGGCTCAATATCAATGCCGACTCCGGGGTTTGTACCGTTCGTATTTGAGAACACGCTGTTTTTTACGGTGACGTTTGACGCGTCCGTAATAGACAGGCCCTGCCGCCTATTGTTATGTGAAACCACGTTTTCTATCGTAATATTTCTGACGGCCATATCCGCCGCCCCGGTCGGGCTGCCGACATATATCCCGTCTCCCCAGAAATCGCTGATTCTGACGTTTTTCACCGTGACGTTGCTGGATTTGTAAACAATCTGAATACCCATGCCTCTCTGGCCTGAGCTGCCTAGGTGCCTGTATCTCTCCCCGACGATGCTCCCGCCCGAGACGACGACATTGCTCGCGTTTTCTATATTGATGAGGCTATGGCAGTCCTTGGCCGACGCAATAGCCTTAAGCACCGCCCCGTCGCTCATGGCCAGCGTCTGATTTGAGTGAAGCTGAAGAGAGACGTCTACATTTATCATATAGGTTCCGTCCGGCACATAGACCTTCTCGGACGAATCGAGGGCAGCCTGTATGGCCTTTGTGTCATCAGTCTTTCCGTCTCCCTTTGCACCGAAGTCTTTTACGCTTACAGCCCGAAAGGTCCCGTCCTGCCCGGAGGCCAGCGCGCCCGCGAACATTAACTGGGACACAAGCGCGGCGCAGATTATCAAAACGGCGAGCTTTAGCAGTTTCATGTCCATACCTCGTCCGACAGTCATTGAGAAATATACGGGTGGCGGGCTTCATGGAAATATTATACTCCGTAATTTTATAATATAAATGAAAATATTGCAACTTTTTAGCCGAATCTCTTGCTGATTCAACAGAAATATTAAAAATATAACCGAAACTGTTAGTATTTTCGCATGAACCGTCAGATCCAGGCGTACGCTGAAGCTATAAGGCCGGGCGGCGCCAAAAGGCCGCGCGGCCTTGCGCAAAAATCAGGATTTTTTGGGGAAAAAGGGAAGCTTTTGTATACTTATAGGTAAAAGAAACAATCTGATTGACATTAATTTTAAACTCATATAATATCAGAATGGAAATAATTTACAGGAGCTAGGAAAAGGTGCTGGGAATATGGAATTGGAAGCGCTGAAGCTGATTAAAGGTATACTGCGCAGGTGGCCGGTTGTCATAGCGGCGGCCGTGATCTGCGCCCTGTCTGTTTTTATT
>JBMNQI010000091.1:0-5621 GCA_050944055.1 Oscillospiraceae bacterium
CTCATGGAACCTTGAAGCGTTTGATGGAACGATGCCGACAGAAATCGTAGTAGAATATGTAAAAGGTAGTAAGACATATACCTTCGGAATCCAAGAAATTGTATGGATCAATGAAGGCTATGTAGAATAGTTGTTGATAGTCCTTCATTAACTATCTGCTAGCAAATTTCACCAAAAAATTGAATAAATAAACCAACCCCCAGCAAACCTTGGGAGCTTATCACGGCTCTTAAGGGGCTGGGGGGTTTTCTTTTTGCAAAGGTTGGTCTGGATGTGGCGGTCTGCAAAATTGTCCAGCGGAAATACCAGTGGCAAAGGATGGTGGTGATTTGCACCTGAGGGGGTTCTTTTTGGGGGATGGGTACCCGTCTAAAGAAGCAGATACCTACCAGCAACCCTTGGGAGCAATCAAGCTCTTAAGGGGCCGGGGTTTTCGCACAATGGCAATAATAATGAAA
The DNA here is from genome assembly GCA_050944055.1 of Oscillospiraceae bacterium. Lineage (GTDB taxonomy): Bacteria > Bacillota > Clostridia > Oscillospirales > Oscillospiraceae > JBMNQI01. The sequence goes on from JBMNQI010000091.1 coordinate 459, forward strand.
CTTCAGGAAATCCGTTTCCCCGTTCACGTGTTAAAAGAAAAAAGCCCTGATTGCAAGCCTCTGCGGCTGTAACCAGAACCTTATGGTGCGGGTGACAGGGGTCGAACCTGCACGCGGTGAAGCACAAGAACCTAAATCTTGCATGTCTGCCAATTCCATCACACCCGCGAATTGAGCACACTGATTGTAACACAATATTGTGTGAATTGTCAATTGTGCGCAAGTCGGGAAAGGTCTAAAATACGATTGCGCCGTCTTAGACGGCGCGTGTCTGAATCAGGAGGCACGCACAGCGCCGCTTTGCAAACAGCGCGTATTCAGCGCCTTGTCCGGGGAGGTGAAGCCATGAGGCCGCAGATAGCTGCCGCGATAAACGATATGTCTGGCTATGGCCGCTGTTCTCTTACAGTGGCTCTTCCGATACTTTCCGTCATGGGCGTCCAGTGCTGCCCGCTGCCGACGGCGTTTCTCTCAACCCACACTGACGACTGTTTCAGGGGCTTCACTTTTCACGATATGACTAAGGAAATAAGGCCCGCGTACGACCATTGGAAAAGCGTCGGCGTCGAGCTCGACGGCGTTATGTGTGGGTTTCTGGGTTCCGAGGAGCAGATCGGCATAGTGGGGGGCATACTAAGAGAACTTCGCGAAAACGGAGTTTTCGTCCTTGTGGACCCTGTGATGGCGGATAAGGGCGAGGTATACAAGACTTATACTCCAGCGATGTGCGCCGGTATGGCCGAGCTTGCGCTCGCAGCCGATATTATCACGCCGAATTCGACGGAAGCCTCGATTCTGCTAGGGCTCCCGCTCTCCAGCAAGCCGGAATCTGAAAGCGAGGCTGTTCAATGGCTGAACGATTTGAGCCTGGGCGGGAAACGCAGCGTCGTGCTGACTGGCGTCGACTTTGACGGCGAGCACGTGGGCGCAGCCGCGTTCGACAAGGCGTCGGGCAGAGCCTCATTCAGTTACTGCCGCCGTGTTGCAAGGTATTTCCCCGGAACGGGCGACGTATTTGCCTCTGTGCTGATGGGCGCGCTTATGAGGAAATACAATCTGGACGAGGCCGTTAAGCTGGCTGTGTCTTTTATATTTGAGTGCATGGATTACACGGTAAAATCCGGGGGAGAAACCCGCGAGGGAATTTATTTTGAACCATTTCTTTATAAATTAGCGGTTGACAAATAAAAAAGCAGTTGATATAATCTCGTAAGAAAACAAAGCAGGGCTGGCGGCTCCCGTCCTCACCTCAGGCACTTAGCTGAAAGGTCAACATATTCGATTTGTATCTTACGATACTCTCGTTTTATGTGCGCGGGTAGCTTTATGGCTGTCCGCGTTTTTGTAGTTGGAGGTGCTTTCGAATAGCAAACTTGGATTATCATATTAATGAAGAAATCCACGACAAAGAAGTCAGATTAATAAGCGACACGGGGGAACAGCTGGGCATAATGTCCGCGGCCGCGGCCCTGGAGATTGCCTATGAAAAAGAGCTGGATCTTGTCAAGATCTCGCCTAACTCAAACCCGCCCGTATGCAAGATTATGGATTACGGGAAGTTCCGTTTCGAGCAGTCGAAAAGGGAGAAGGAGGCGCGCAAGAACCAGCGCGTTATTGAAATTAAGGAAGTCAGAATGTCCCCCGGCATAGATGTTAATGACTTCAATGTAAAGCTCAGGAACGCCAGGAAATTCCTCAGGGAGGGTGACCGGGTAAAGGTTACCGTGCGTTTCCGCGGCCGCGAAATGGCACATACCGAAATTGGCGAGGAGCTGCTGCAGAAATTTGCCGCGGAGTGCGCCGATATTGCGGCTATGGATAAAAACCCGAAGCTGGAAGGGCGCCATATGAACATGTTTTTATCACCGAAAGCATCAAAGGCTTAACGAGAGAGTACGATTTTTACGGAGGGCGGCTTTGCGCCCGAACCCGTCATCTAACAATACAGGAGGAAACAAGAGATGCCAAAGATTAAAACCCACAGCGGCGCTAAGAAGAGATTCAGCCTTACTAAAAGCGGCAAAGTAAAGCGCTCACACGCAAATAAAAGCCATATTCTGACCAAGAAGGACACAAAGCGCAAGAGAGGGCTTCGCGCCGGCGCTTACGCTGATGTGACAAACGAGGCCGCTATCAAGCGCATGATACTCTACAAATAATACTATCGTTTGACATAGGAGGAAGAAATAATGGCAAGAGTCAAGGGCGCTATAATGACCCGCAAAAGGAGAAGGAGCACGCTGAAGCTCGCCAAGGGTTATTGGGGCGCGAAATCCAAGCATTTTAAAATGGCCAATCAGGCCGTTATGAAGTCTCTGACCTACGCATATATCGGCCGTAAAATGAAAAAGCGTGATTTCCGCAGGCTGTGGATAACACGCATCAACGCCGCGGCAAAACAGAACGGCATGAATTACTCCCGCTTCATGCACGGGCTTAAGCTGGCCGATATTGAGCTTAACCGCAAAATGCTGGCAGAGATGGCCGTGTACGACAAGGCCGCCTTCGCCGAACTTGTTGATAAGGCCAAGGCAGCGCTTACAGCGTAAAGAGCATATCCCGGATGCCAAAAGGCAGTCCAACTCAGGGATTTACGAAAAAAGCTATAAACGACTTTAAGCGAAAAAGTTAGACCACCTCGAAGTTTGGAGCTTTGAGGTGGTCTTCATTTAGTGTGCGAGACTTCCTTGCGCTATTTGGCCACGTTTTCCATGAACCTCATAAGCATCTCCGCATAATGCTTTGTCAAACTCAGTTTACTGTGCTTCCGAAAAGGAGATAATACCAATTATCATTATAATTACTCAAAGTGTTTAATACAACATTTTTTTACAAATCAGCCAGATTTAAAAAAATCGCTCTGATTATAATTACGTTAAACATGTGGGTTTTCGAAAAAATAGAAAACCGGTTCTTTCAAGCGGGAAATCGAGTAAAGGCTGCACCGAAGTATAAACCTCTGATGCAGCCCTAAGACGCCGAATATAGGAATAAAAAACGCGAGCCGACTGGACGGAACGCGTTTTTTGATGCTCTGATTCAATCTGCCAATGCTTTCACCGCAGCCTGGAGGACAATGTTTGCAACAGGGCCTGCGACGCCGGCTCCGGAGCCTCCGTTTTCAATCATAACGACAAAGGCGAGCGGGTAGTCCTCATTCTTTATGAAGCCCGCGAACCACGCGTTGGGCGCGGCGCCGCCGCCCACTTCCGCCGTACCGGATTTCGCGCAAAGATACAGGCCGGGGAAATTGCCCTCGCCGTAATTTGAGACGACGTCGAAGTTCATCATATCGGCCAGCAGGCTCGCGGTTTCCTCCGACATGATTCTGCTTCCGGTCTTTTTGAAGTACAGCCCCGCGGGTATGCCGGCCTGAGTGGTAAGCTTTGAAATAAGCCGGGGGATAACGGGTTTTCCCCCGTTGGCTATCGCGCCCATATACGTCATAAATGCGCACGGATTTGCAGTATCCGTATACTGCCCCGCGCCCGCCCACGCAAGGTCTGTATTCGAGGCTTCTGAAACGTCAAAGCTTCCCTCCGCGGTTTTTATGCCGTTAACCGTAACACCGCTGTTAAACCCGGCTTTATTCGCGTATTCCGCCAGCATATCCGGGCCCAGCTCCAGCGCGATGCTTGCAAAAGCGCAGTTGCAGGACTGGGCGAGAGCGGTCTTAAAATCTATAGTACCGTGCGCGCGGGGGCAGGTTACCGTCCCGTCGCCCGTATCTAAGCTGCCTTCGCAGTAAAACTCGCGTTCAAATATGTCGCTTATATTATCTATCGCGGCGGCGGCGGTTACGAGCTTAAAAACCGAGCCGGGAGTAAACGAAGAGGAGAGTAAGCGGTTTATATAGACTCCGCTTGAATCGCTTTCGTTTATTTCGGGAGGGTTGCCGGGGTCGAAGGCAGGAGAGCTGACCATGCAGATAATTTCTCCCGTCCTGTAATTATATACGCCTACTGTCCCGCTCCTGCCGTTGAGGGCGTTCAGCGCGGCGGCGCAAACAGATGCGTCAAGCGTTAGCCGGAGCTGATTCCCGCCGCCGTTAAGACTGTATATCCCGTTTAAAACATCGTATCCTGTAAGCTTGCCGGCAAACTTGCTCAGCGCGGAGGTCGAAATATTCCCGGCGGCGTCGCCAACCGCGTGGAGCGTTGCTTTACGTATCGCCGGATCCTCATTATACGAGTATTTGCCGTCCCCGGCCTCATAGAGCACAAGGCCGTTACGGTCGGATATGCGCCCGGAGGTCAGGCTGCCGCCTTTATATATATGTCGGTTTGCGGGAAAGGAAACCCATGCGGAAGCTTTTACCGAGTAGACTATAGCAAATAAAATAAGCCCTAAACCCATAACGGCAGACAAAATATTAACAGCGCCTGCCCGCCGGGAGATCTTTTTCAAGTTGTGACATTCCTTTCAAAGCTCGGAAATAATCGTTCATACGCCGTAAATTCATGCGGCTTCTTTCAGAGCTTTCGATATTAAGCTTTCCCTGGTATCCGCAGCTTTAATGAAGGCCAGAAGCCCCCAGCTTGAAATCATGCTGGTTCCGCCGTTTGATATAAACGGGAAGGTAACGCCTGTAAGCGGAAGAAAATCCACCGAGCCGAAAACGTTTAACGCGGTTTGAAACAGGAGCATGGTTATTGAGGCACAGGATGCGATGACATAGAACGACGAGCGCGACGCGCGGGAGCAGCGCACGGTATAAAGCGCAATACATATAAGTGAGATAACGCAGCATGCGGCGATTATCAGGCCCCACTCCTCGCACAGCACTCCGAACACAAGGTCGGTGTCGGCCGCGGTTATGCTTTTGAGGAAGCCTTTTCCGGCTCCAAGGCCGAGCAGGCCGCCGCTGGCGGCGTACATCAGAGTCCTGGTCTGCTGGTAGCCCAAAGAATGTGCATAGTCCCATACGTGAAGCCATGCCGAAAACCGGTCGGCAATGTACGGCTTAATGCGAAGCGCGAGGAATCCGGCAAAACCGGTTCCGGCAATTATCAGAGATATGGTCGCAAGATCACCGGAGCGTATAAACGCTATGACGATAAAAGCGGCAAAGAATATTAACGCAGTGCCGAAATCGCCCAACAGGGCTATAGTGCCTATGCATATGCCAGAAAACACTATAAACAGGTTCAGGTTTCTCTTTGT
>JBMNQI010000092.1:0-5542 GCA_050944055.1 Oscillospiraceae bacterium
AGCGCGAGGTCCGCGATTTCCTTAGTAATAACGCCAGTGCCGTAGATCTCGGCAAAGTCGCGTATGCGGCGCAGAAAACGATTCGCTATACGAGGCGTGCCGCGCGAGCGGGACGCTATTTCAAGCGCCCCCTCAGGCTCGATTTCAATTCCGAGAATGCCGGCGCTGCGCGTGACGATCTTTGCCAGCTCCTCAGGAGAATAGAGCTCAAGGCGCAGTGTTACGCCGAAACGGTCGCGCAGGGGCGCCGAAAGCTGCCCGGAGCGTGTTGTCGCTCCGATAAGAGTAAATCTGTGAAGGTCCAGCCTGATTGAATTTGCCGCCGGCCCCTTCCCCATGATTATATCGATCGCGTAATCCTCCATCGCGGGGTAGAGTATCTCCTCCACCGCGCGATTTATTCTATGTATCTCGTCAATAAAAAGTATATCGTTTTCCCCGATATTTGTAAGCAGCGCTGCCAAATCGCCGGGCTTTTCTATTGCAGGCCCCGAGGTTATGCGCAGGTTTGCTCCCATTTCATTGGCTATTATCCCGGCGAGAGTCGTTTTCCCCAAACCGGGAGGCCCGTGGAGCAGCACGTGGTCAAGCGAGTCGCCGCGGCGACGTGCCGCTTCAATGAAAACGGAGAGGTTCTCCTTTACCTTCTCCTGCCCGATATATTCATTTAAAGTCCTGGGCCGAAGCGTTACTTCGTTTTCATCAGTGCGAAGAAGCGACTTTGATATGATGGGCTCAATACTGTCGGAGCCATAGTCGATTCCCATTCCCTCACCTCACTATCTGAGCATTCTCTTCAGAGCGGCCCTTATTATGTCCTCTGTAGTCATACCATCCGTAGAAATGCCCTGCAAAGAATACGCAATCTCGCTCTGGCTGTATCCAAGCACGGCAAGAGCCGCCTGAGCCTCCTTGACAGCGCTGACCGGTATCGCGGACGGACCGGCGGCCGATACGCCGTCGCCTGCGGAAAGCGCTGGCGACGAGAGCTTATCCTTAAGCTCCAGAATAATCCTCTGGGCCAGCTTTTTCCCGATTCCCGGGGCGACTGTCAGAGCTTTTTCGTTGCCCGTAAGTATACTCATTGCCAGTTCTTCCGGCGTGCTTGACGAAAGGATTGAAATAGCTGCCTTAGGCCCGACTCCCGACACGCTTATCAGCAGCCTGAACGACTGCAGCTCCGGCTGCGACCAGAAGCCATAGAGGTCAAAAGCATCCTCCCTGATATATGAATATGTGTAAAGCTTCGCTTTTTCCCCAATTCGCAGCTTTGACAGCGTATTCGTCGTCGTAAAACACGCGAAAGCTACTCCGCCGCAGTCTATTGCCGCCATATTCTGTTCGATCGCGGCAACCGTACCGTTTATGTAATAGAACATCAGATTACCTCGTATTTAAAAGTGATGAAGCTGAACGCGCATGGCATAGAGCTATCGCGAGTGCGTCCGCGGCGTCGTCTGGCTTTGGAATATTCTGGAGCGACAAAAGCCGCTTTGTCATTTCCATGACCTGCTTTTTTTCCGCCCGGCCGTAGCCCGCGATCGTCTGTTTAACCTGAAGCGGTGTATACTCAAAAATCGGAAGCCCGCAGCGCTCGGCCGTTGCAACTATTACTCCCCTCGCCTGTGCCACGTTAAGCGCGGTTTTAACGTTTGTATTGAAAAAAAGCTCCTCTATTGCGACGCAGTCCGGTTTTAATGTGTCCAGAAGCTCTGTCATATCCTGCTCTATGCGAAAAAGCCTCTTTGGCAGGGGCAGTCCGGATTCAGTTGTGATTACGCCGTAACGCAAAAGAGTCTGGCGACTGCCTTCCGAATTTATCAGCCCGAAGCCTATTATTGCAAAGCCCGGGTCAATACCAAGAATCAGCATTCCGCCGCCTCCTTTTTCCTTAAATCCGGCGCGCTTATACGAAATACTACCATATTTTCCGAAAAACCGCAACGCATAATTGAAAGCCGGAATGCATCATCGGCCCGGGAAAATTTTTCATGACGACTTTATTTACCTATTGACATCATAGGTAATTAGTGCTAATATCCCATTATCCTACTATTTTTATAGGCAATTAATAAGGAGGAACGATATATGCTGAACAGTTATTATAAGTTTGAGACCCTGCAGGTTCATGCCGGGCAGGAAGAGCCCGATCCGTCCACAGGCGCGAGAGCCGTTCCAATCTACGCTACCACCTCGTACGTTTTCCGCGATTCCGCGCAGGCGGCGGCGCGTTTCGGCTTGACCGAAGGCGGAAACATATATACCCGGCTTATGAATCCGACATCGGATGTTTTCGAAAAACGCATCGCGGCGCTTGAAGGCGGCGCGGGCGCTCTCGCGACGGCTTCCGGCTCGGCGGCGATTGCGTACGCCATACAGAATATCGCAAAAGCCGGAGACCATATTATTTCCTCTGAGACCATATACGGCGGCACGTATAACCTTTTCTCCAACACACTGCGCGAATTTGGAATTGACACGACATTTGTGGACGGAAGAGAGCCTGATAATTTTAAAAAAGCCGTCAGGCCGAATACAAAAGCGATATTTATTGAATCCCTCGGCAATCCTAACTCCGACATAATCGATCTTGAGGCGGTATCGGAAATTGCGCATAATAACGGCATACCCGTTATTGTCGACAACACGTTCGCGACGCCTTTCCTTTTCAGGCCGATTGAACACGGAGCGGATATTGTCGTCCATTCGGCGACTAAATTCCTAGGCGGCCATGGAACGGTGCTGGGCGGCGTTGTAGTCGACGGCGGCAGATTCGACTGGTCACAGAATGATAAGTTCCCCGGCATATCAAAGCCAAACCCGTCTTATCACGGCGTAGTCTTTGCCGAAGCGGCCGGAAAAATCGCGTATATCGTAAAGCTGCGCACCACCCTCATGAGGGATACCGGCGCTGCCATCAGCCCCTTCAACTCCTTCCTGCTTCTTCAGGGCCTGGAAACACTGTCTCTGCGCGTAGAGCGCCACGTGAATAATGCGCTTAAAGTAGTTGAATATTTGAAGGATCATCCCCAGGTAGAGAGAGTTAACCACCCTCAGCTCGCGACGGGAAGGCAGAAGGAACTCTACGACAGGTATTATCCAAACGGAGGAGCGTCAATTTTTACATTTGAGGTAAGAGGCACACAGGAACAGGCAAAAAAATTCACAGAATCCCTAAAGCTCTTTTCGCTGCTTGCGAATGTCGCCGATGTGAAATCGCTTGTCATCCACCCGGCCTCGACAACCCACTCGCAGCTCTCCCCCGGCGAGCTGCGCAAAGCCGGCATATCTCCAAATACAGTGAGGCTCTCAATCGGCACGGAGCATATAGACGACATATTAGCCGACCTGGAGCAAGGTTTTCAATCAATAAAATGATAAGGAGTTAAATTTATGATATATAAATCCATCGACGAGCTTATCGGGAAAACCCCGCTTCTTGAGCTTACGAATTTCAGAAGGAAAAAAGGACTTGCCGCCTCCATAATCGCAAAGCTTGAATACTTTAACCCGGCCGGAAGCGTCAAGGACAGAATAGCAAAGGCTATGATAGACGACGCGGAAACAAAGGGTTTATTAACTGAGGCTTCCGTCATCATCGAGCCGACCAGCGGCAACACGGGCATAGGCCTTGCCTCGGTAGCGGCGGCAAGAGGCTACAGGATAATAATTACAATGCCCGAAACAATGTCGGCCGAACGCATAAGCCTTATGAAGGCGTACGGCGCGGAGATTGTTTTGACGGAAGGCGCCAAAGGAATGAAGGGCGCAATCGCGAAGGCGGAGGAGCTTGCAAGAGAAATCCCCGGCAGCTTCATACCGGGCCAGTTTAAAAATCCGGCCAATCCCGCGATTCACCGCTCGACAACAGGCCCCGAGATATGGGAGGATACGGGAGGAAACGTCGATATTTTTGTTGCCGGGGTCGGAACCGGCGGTACAATTACGGGAGTTGGTGAGTATTTACGGAGCAAAAAACCTGATATTAAGATAGTCGCGGTCGAGCCCTCCGCATCGCCTGTGCTTTCAACCGGCGCCGCGGGCACTCATAAGATACAGGGCATAGGCGCCGGCTTTGTGCCGGACGTGCTCAATACTGGAATTTACGACGAGATTATTACGGTCGGAAACGACGACGCTTTTTCAACAGCCAGGGAACTCGGCAGAACTGACGGCGTACTTGTCGGAATATCGTCCGGAGCCGCGCTCTGGGCGGCTGCGGAGCTTGCCAAAAGGCCCGAAAACCGCGGTAAAACTATTGTTGCGCTGCTGCCTGATACAGGAGAGAGATATCTCTCCACCAGTCTATTTGCAGACTGAAAATCCAGAAGGCATAAGCTGCAGTAATCGGCAGCTTCGCAAACGCTCTCCCTCCCTGTTATATAACGGTTAAATGCCAATTACCTATTGGCTTAGTAGGGATATGGTAATATAATTATATTGATCTGCGGGATTGCAGGTTGCGCGGAAGCTTAACCATCCGGGAATTGTTTACAGCAACGGAGATTGATAAAATGAAAATATACGCGGACAACGCGGCGACTACGAAAATGAGCCGCACGGCAATAGACGCCATGCTGCCGTATATGGATACCATATACGGCAACCCGTCGAGCCTCCATTCAATCGGCCAGGAGGCTGCGCAGGCCCTGCAGAGAGCAAGAGAGGCTATTGCCAGGCGCCTCGGCTGCGAGGCGCGTGAGATCACGTTCACATCCGGCGGCAGCGAGGCCGATAATCAGGCGATCATATCAGCCGCCGTGCTCGGAGAAAAGAAGGGCAAAAAGCACATTGTATCAACGGCGTTTGAGCATCACGCCGTATTGCACACGCTGAACAGGCTTGAAAAACAGGGCTTTGAAATTACGCTTCTTGACGTGCATGAAAACGGCATCGTCAGTCCGGAAGAGGTTGCGTCCGCTATCCGGGACGATACCTGCCTTGTGACTGTCATGTACGCCAACAATGAAATTGGCAGCATACAGCCCATTTCAGAGATTGGAGCCGTTTGCAAAGAGAAGGGCGTTTTATTTCATACGGACGCCGTTCAGGCGGCGGGTCATTTGCATATTGACGTAAAGAAGCAGAATATTGACCTGCTCTCACTTTCCGCGCATAAGTTCCACGGCCCGAAAGGCATAGGCGCCCTCTATGCGCGCAAAGGCATACCGCTCGCAAATATCATCGAAGGCGGCGCTCAGGAAAGGGGCAAGCGCGCGGGAACAGAGAACGTCCCCGCGGTCATGGGCATGGCGGCGGCATTTGAGGAGGCCTGCCTGAATATTGACGAAAACGCCGCAAAACTATCCGAGCTTCGCGACAGGCTGATAGACGGGCTGTCCTCCATCCCCCACTCTATTCTCAACGGCGACCACGAAAAGAGGCTGCCCGGCAACGTGAATTTCTGCTTTGAGGGCATAGAGGGCGAATCGCTGCTTTTGCTGCTGGACCAAAAAGGCATTATGGCTTCGTCGGGTTCCGCCTGCACATCGGGCTCTCTTGACCCGAGCCATGTTCTGCTGGCAATCGGCAGGCCTCATGA
>JBMNQI010000093.1:0-5534 GCA_050944055.1 Oscillospiraceae bacterium
CCTGTCGGAAAAGCCGACCAGCCCCGCGCCGCTCTGTGGGGGCGCTGAAGGCGCAGCTTGGCTCGACCCCGCCGATTCCGGAGCTTCTCGATTCACTGCCTTACCGCATTCGATGCAAAACGCGGTCCCCTCCGGCAACTCCACACCGCAGGCAGTGCAGACGTTAGGGGCACCGGCCTGTATTTTCGCACCGCAGTTCGTACAGAAAGCCGCGCCCTCCTTCATTCTATTTCCACAGTTAGGACAGAACATATCCGTATCACTCCTTGCTTCGATTATTTGAGGCCCCCCTGTGCCGCGGATTTTGCGGCGGGCCTCCTCGCCGCTGTTTTTTTTGTTTTCTTGTTTCCGGCTGTGCGGATAACAAGACGCAGCAAAAACAAGCATCCGATGGGGGCGAGAATATGGTAGATAATCGCCGCCTCGCCCATCTCGTCAAATTCGCACAGCATGGCGGGCTTGTTGATGTACGGAAAAACTGAGAGGTAGCGGATGCGTTCGGAACGCGTTTCACCCTCGCTCAGGCTCGGCCATGCCTCGTCACTTTTATACATCACATAGCCTCGGTACTCCTTGCGGTTTGCCATAAACCAATAGCCCTTGGAAACGGTGCGGGAGCGGTTTGGCTCCGCCTTGCTGTCATCCAGCCGCGACCCATAGCTGTCCACCGTACCCATGACGGAATCGCCCCATATCGCCAGTACAAGGGTGCTTATACTGGTATATATGGCATACAGCAGCACGGCGCAAATAATGATTAGGATGGGCAAGGGGGTGTTATTTCTCTTTTTCTTCTTTGCCATCTCGACGCTCCTTTCATTGTTGTTCGTAATCCCGCTTTTCATGCCAGCCCACGCCGAACAGATACAGAATGGTCAGCAGGAAATGCGGCGGCAGCGTAAGCGCGGCATAGGCGCGAAGCGGAACGATAAGCAGCACTCCCGCAGCCAGTTGGATATAGGCAAGTGCCCGGCACCAGCGATGTCGGTGGATCCGCTCTGCAAGAGCCAGTCCCGCGATGGCCGTTACCATAGAAAAGATGTACGCTATTCCAGCCGCGAAGCATCCGACCCCGGCGTAGGTGTAGTCCAGCGCCGCGTTGTTAATGAGATTTAAGCACCACAGCAGCATGGGCAGGGCAGTCAGCATCATCAGCAGGGATGAAATCCGCAAAAGCACCCATTTCGGTTTTCTATTCATATATCTCTCCTTTCGTACAATGGGACACGATATACTGCCAGACAAAATCAGACTGCTCATGTGTTGCATATATCCTGTTTTACACAAACTCGCCGAGAAGCTGCCCATACCCATGCGGACAAAGCACACAAGAAGCCCGGAGGAGGCGGCAGCCGGACCTCTTTCTTCATATAAGCACAATTATTCAGTATATTCAGTCCTCCCATACCGGGTATACACTTAACTTGAAATTCGCCGGATTTTTCTCGGATAACCGCGCCTCTGGTATATAGATTATTGTTACAAGGGGGAGACCCGGCAACTTGCCCGTGACATATACAGGCTTATACCCGAGCGATGCTTCATCTGGCAAACTATCAAGCGTTTCATCCTCGAAATCTTCATGATATTGCCACCCGGGCAGCGAAACAATTGTCTTACAGTAAGCAACGTAATCGTCATAGGTCATATCGACGATCTCGGCTACTGTGTGCTCAGGTTCACCAGCTAAGTCTTCGCTTGTGAGTTTCTTTCGATTATAAAGCATATATCCTTTGGGGCCGGGAATCGATACTCCGTAAAAATTGAAATCCCACGGTATGCCGGTCTCCCCAAGATCAATAACACACAACTTTTGGGCGTCATTTGTATCCCAGTCAAAGGTTTTGGTCAAAACAGCTTCTTTCGGGTCTGTTGCGTCATTGTCTTTCGGAAACAGCATGATTCTGTCCGGCGCACCCACCAGAAAGTATGAAAGACATGTGAATTCACTTCTAACCGCCCATTGGTCATCGTCCTGCGGCGCATTAAGCGTCCATGTGTCGGGTATATCAATAAGGGCGAAGCCACTTTCGTTACCGAACCGTATCATGTGTTCCTGATATTTGCAAGGATCGCCGGAATCTCTGGGCGCAATCTCCTGAATCTGAACACTGTAGTATTCGTTAAACGGCTCGCAGAGCTTATACAGCATAGCGTAAAGCGCGTCCTGCTGACGTTCGAGCAGAAACCGTTCTATCCACGGTACAACTTTTTCCCTGAAGCGTATATTCAAATACCTTCTAAATGCCTCGACATACGCTGCCTTCTGTTCTTCCGTCGGTGTATAATAGTTTCTTTCACCGGCTTCGCCTACAGCGAAGGTCAGCGCATCGCTTCCTTCCCTGAATACGTCCGCCCAGAATTTTTCGGAGTATTCTTCAATCTCAACCAGTACAGTTCTGTATGCCTCTTCAATCCCTTCCGCCGACCTCGTTCCATTCTGCCATTCCTCCCAGTACGTTTCAACAAAAAGTTTGTACCAGTACTTTTCGTCAAATTTCGTATAATCTGTGAAATACTGGTCGAATATAGCTTTGTTGACTTTCTCCTTGTACTCCTCCGCCTTTTGGACGCCATAGTCTAATCCAAATGCTAAGACAGCGACGCCTAAAAAGGCTGCACTGAACGGAAAGGAACTGTACCCGGTCATATAGGTAAATAAGGAACCGCTGCTGGAAAAGAAATTCTTGTACAGATTTACTGCCGCATTCCTGTCATCGCCGTTTGAATAATAAAGATCTATTCCAAGCTGGGTTAACGCTATCCCAAGACCAACAATAGAGACACCCTTTGACACCTTTTCGGCGGTAAATCTCATCTGCATGGACGTCAGCTCTGTAAACGAATGCATTGTGTTGACCAATTCATCGAATATACTGTACATGTTGTTGGTCAAGTCAATTCCCTCAGGCGTTAATAAATTTTGCGCCCACGGCATGGTATTTTCCGTGTTCCCATTTTCTACGAAGTCTTTTACAATTTTTCTGGCGTCATTCCTCGGTTGCTTCTTAATGATATCCCAATATCGATGGCTTACCATCATCTTTGCATAGTTCGAATCCCTTTCGGAGATGTAAAAAACGCCAGCAGGATAATCTTTGCCTAAATACTCGAGCTTTACGGGTGAAAGGGATGTCAGACTTGCGGTGACCGTGCCGTCGCCATTATCGACGGTACTCTTAGGTATCCACATCTCATAATCGCTATCGTAATGCACTAATACAACGTCACCACCGGCGGCAGTTGTCTTGTCGTATGGAACGGTGATTGTAAGCGGTGCGTAAAGGTGATGCATATCTCCCAGAGTAATGTCATATTCCACCGACGTAAGTCCGGTGTCTTCGTCAACCGATTGCTTTTTGCGGCTGACGGTCAGTTCCTTTTCCCCGTCAATGAGGTTTAAGGGATTAACATCAATGCGCACACCGGCCAGTGTGAGCGTTGCGTTATCCTCGGAGGCGATCGCCTTTTCGGTCTCAACTTCCCTGACGTTACCGCTTACCAAAAACCCCGGCCAGCCGTATAGGGCCACAGCCGTAGTCTGTAGGACCAGTAACACGGAAAGCACGATGCACAGCGCATTGTGCCCGCCGTTTCTTTTCAGTGCTCCAATGCTTTTTGTTTTTGGGGTCGCAACTGGCGGGATGTATTTTTGAGGCTGCGCCTCGATTTTAGCCTGTGGCTGTACCTCGGTATAAGGCTGTGGCTGCAGCACAGGTTTTGGCTGTGCTGCTGGAACAGGATTCGCGGGTGCGTCAAACACTGCCGCGCCGCATTTGGCGCAGAAGCGAGCGCTGGCATGAAGCTCCCTGCCGCAATTTGTACAATATTTTCCCATCTCTGTACCTCCTTATGGTCGCACCAGCGCCACAAGCGCTGGTATTCCATCGGGCGTATCCATCGTGCCGACGGCGTACTGTTTTCCGTTAAGCTCGTAGAACTGCATAAGGCGTATAGTTCCCGCGCCAGACGCCCACAGGCCGCCGTTTTCCCATTTACCGCTGAATACGGAGTCCTCCATATCTGTCTCATCGAAGCTCTCACCCTCGTTTGCCCAAAAAATCTGATACCAGTCGAGTGTGAGGCTCAGGCTCTCCGCCGTACCCGCAAGGACGACATTGAGAAACTCCATAGCGCCCGAGCCGTATTCGTTATTGGGGTCGTAAATAATGAGTGCTTTCCAACTCCCGGTCAGCGGGATGATATTGTCGATGATATTCGCATCGGACGGAACTCCGTCATAAGCCACATCCTCTGTGTACCAGAGAAAGTCTCCCAAATCGGGGCGTTCCTCCGTGGATAAGCTCACGCCTGTATCCTCCGGCGCGGGAGTACTGCCGCTTTCCGCGGCCGCAGGCGGAGCTTCTTCCTTCGGCGCGGGAATACTGCCGTTTTCCGTCGTGACGGGAGGGGTTTGTTCCTCCGACAACGGTGTGACGGGCTGAATTTGTTCCTCTGGAGATGGTGCGGGGAGCGCTGTTTGCTCCGCCCTCGGCACAGGAAGCTTCTTTCCATCCGCCGACCGCAAATTGGGCGGTATGGTGAGAACGCCGATGGCAAGCATCAGCAGATTGGCCGCGATAAGCACGGCAATCAAACTTTTCTTCAATTTCATCAGTCCTCCTTGATTTGCTTTATCTCGGGCGGAGTGAGATTTGTTCTAATCAATTTTAATTCCTTTGGACTCCATGATATATGTTTCATCGATTTCTTCATTTGTATAAACCCAATAAATGCTTAGATGAATTTTACCGTCCTCAAAATTGAACGTGAGATCGGCCGTTCCCCGGCCTGCTTCATTCTCATAGGAACAGGTTGCGGTACTTGTATTTGGGTCGTAGTCAAAAATAAGGTCATCATCTTAAGATAATTGCCCATTTCCACTTTTAGTAATATTAACAAGAAATTCCTCCTCGCCATCTACCCTTTTCACGTTGTACGTCCCCACAATCTCATCTATGGGAAGCCCGCCACCCGCAGGTTTTCCAGGCTGGGCATCCGCAGCGGGCTTAGATACGGTAGCGCCTTCCCCTTCTGCTTCGCCTCCGCCGCATCCGGCAAGGCCGCCTAAAAACAGCACCGCGGCAAGTAAAATAAATACTATCTTTTTCATTGTCATTCTCCTTTTCATGACAGGCTTTATTAATAGCCCCTAATGATGCTGCCCAAGGAAGCCCCGATAATCCCTCCGGCGACGATCCAGAATATCAGCAAGATTGCGCATAAAATTAGCGCGGCTCTCGCAAAATTCTTTTTGTTCAGATTGGCCGAAGAACCGAAACCCCACACAAACAGCAGGATGATGTTGAGGATGGGCACGCACATCAAAAGAAACATCCCTATGTACTGTCCAACGCGCAATGGCTCATCTCCCAGCTGCCCGGAATAGGCTGTGGATTGCGGCGGCGCATAGGCCTGCTGGTAAGACGGTGCTGTCTGCACCGGGGGCGTGTTGATCGAGGGCGGCGGGGCAGGGCGCACTGGAGCAGTTTTTTCCGACGCTGTATTGTCAGGTTGCACAGGCTCAGTTTTAG
>JBMNQI010000094.1:0-5405 GCA_050944055.1 Oscillospiraceae bacterium
AGCACATGTTCGCCCAGGTGGCGGAAGCCGTGCATTATTACGGCGCCAAGGCCAGCTATCTCGTTTTGCCGAATATGAATATAGTCAGGAACTATGACGCCAGCGACGGAGTTGTTTCCGAATTCGTGGCCGGCGACGGCAGCAAGCCGGAAACAGGCAAGGCGGCTCCGAAGGAACTGCTGCTCGAGATGGTTGAAAACTATGCGCAGGAGGCTAAGCTGGCTCAGAGCCTGGGCTTTGACATGTGCTTTATGCACATGGCCTACCGTTTCATGTTCCCCGGCCGCTTCCTTTCTCCTATCTCCAACCGGCGCACTGACGAGTTCGGCGGCAGCATGGAAAACCGCGCCCGCTTCCCTCTTATGATCTGCCAGCGCATAAAAGAGGTATGCGGCAAGGACTTCCTCGTGGAAATCAGCGTCTCCGGCCGCGAGGACGACGCCTTCCCCGGCGGGAACACAGTCGAAGACATAATCGAGCTTGCGCGCCTCGCGCAGGGCAAGGTGGACATACTCCAGATACGCGGCCACAGCATTGACCCCAGCCAGCCTACATATCTCGACCCCAGGGAGATCCCGAACCTCGACTCCGCCGCCGCTATAAGCAGAGGCATTAAGGATCGGGGAATCAATATGCTTGTCAATATCGTGGGAGGCTGCCAGGACCTAGACTTATGCAACCGGGTAATAGAAGAAGGAAAGGCCGACCTTATAGGCGCCGCCAGGAGCTTCATAGCCGACCCGAAATGGGGCGTCAAGGCATACGAGGGCCGCGGAGAGGACGTCGTACCCTGCCTGAGGTGCAACAAATGCCACGTGCCCGGCCCCGAGAAATGGTTCACAGTCTGCTCCGTCAACCCCGAGTGGGGCCTCGAGCACAAGATCGAGCGCATGGTCACCTTGCCCGCGGGCAAAAAGAAAATCGCCGTGGTGGGCGGCGGCCCCGCCGGGATGGAGGCCGCCCTGATCTCGGCAAAACGCGGATACGACGTCAGTTTATATGAAAAGGATTCCCGTCTCGGAGGCCTTCTTAACGCGATGGACGGAATCGGCATCAAATGGACGGTAACACGGTTCCGCGACTATATGGTAAACCAGGTCAAAAAAGCCGGTATAAGGCTGTTTTTAAACACGGAGGCGACACCGGAGCTGCTTAAAACTGAAAATTACGACAATGTCATAGTCGCCATCGGCTCCTCGCCCGGCATCCCGCCGATTCCCGGCGCTAATCTGCCCCATGTCTTACCCGCTGTGGACGTTGTCAGCCGCCAGGAAACCATGTCTAAGGACGTCGCCATCATAGGAGGCGGCGAAATCGGAGTCGAGATGGGCATACATCTTGCCCGCAGGGGCCACAAAGTCACCGTACTTGAGATGCTTGATATGCTCGCCCCCGAATGCGTGCCCGTCCACTTCAGGAGCGTTTTCGAAAAAACCTGGGAAGAGCAGGAGGGCTTTAATTACATACTTAAGGCCCGCTGCACCGAAATAACGCCCGAGGGCGTAAAATACGTTAAAAATGGAAAAGAGGAATTCCTGCCAGCGGGCAGCGTCGTGATTGCGGCGGGCATGAAGCCAAAGCTCGACGAGGCGATGAGCTTTTTAGACGGCAGCTGCAGAGCCTTCATGATAGGCGACTGCGACAAGGTCGGCAGCATACAGACGGCAATGCGCGCGGCTTATTCCATCTGCAGCAATCTGTAAACCCAATAAACGCAAAATCTGAGACCTCAGGAAAACAAATTTTAAGGAGTTGTTTACATGAAAAAGATATTTGCGATTATTACGGCAGCAGCCATCGTCTTCTCACTCGCTGCTATAGCCGGATGCAGCAGCTCGAAGGAAACTGCCGGCCAGACCCAGGAACCCGCGTCTGTTCCGGCTGAGCGGACACAGGAACCCGCAGCCCCGGCTGAAGCTCAGGAAACAGAAAGCAAGCAAATAGGCCTGACTTTCAACATGCTTTCCGACTCGTTCTGCAAAGCTATCGCGGACGGAGTCACGAAAAGATATGCCGAGGTCGGTTATGAAGTCATTCAGGCCGACGCGAATAACAACGCCGACACAATGATAACCCAGATTGAGAACTTCACCACGATGGGCGTCGTGCAGATAATCGCTATGCCGATGAACAGCGACAGCCTCAGGGACGTATGCGAAAGAACCATGGAAAAAGGCATTCAGATTGTATTCATCGGCGTCGTGCCTGAAACCTACGAGATTTCGGGCGCCATCAACACAGACCACAAGGCCGTGGGGACGGAAGTCGGAAAGCTCGCAATTTCCTGGCTCGACCAGGCTTACCCGGACGCTGAAGAGGGAAGCGTCCACACCGCCTGCTTCATGGCAATGGATATTTCCGACACAAAGAAAGGCAGCGAGGCTATGCGCGACACCATAGCGTCCGACCCGAGGGTCGAGGTTACTTATACAAGCGAAGGGCTGGCGACAATAGACGATGCGGCCAACGCAACGCAAAACGCGTTCACGGTCGATAAGGACATAAGGCTCTTCCTCTGTTATACAGCCGATATGGCAATCGGCGCGAACAATATAGTTATATCCCAGCCGGACGCCGACCTTTCCAAATACGCCGTTTTCTGCTCCAATATGTCCGAAACGGCCAAGCAGCTCATAGAACAGTCCAAGACGAACGACGGCAGCGTGCTGCGCGGTTTGATAGGATACGGCAGCGGGGCCCCGGACGAGATACTGTTCAAGTGCAGCTACGACTGCCTTACCGGCGCCGCCGAGCTCCCCAACTACTGCTGGGACGCCATATTCTCTATTAACGCTGTCGGTTACGAGGTCAGGCAGTAGGCCAGCGGTCAATCTAATTAAGCTTATTTCACGTAAAAGACCTTGTTCAAGCTGCCGAAAGGCATTCTTAACAAGCTCAGTCTACTCTGACATGCGTACCTCTTATGCTGTACTGGAGGCGGTATATTGACAACTCTGTTAAAAGGAGCGCACCTTCTTGACGCGAAGCTTGACTATCTTGAGGCCGACGTGCTTGTCAGCGACGAATTTATCGAGGCTGTTGGAAAGTTTCACTCCGCCGACAGGATAATTGACCTTTCCGGCTGCACGCTGATGCCCGGCTTCATCGACGCGCATGCGCACGTAACCAGCGGCGGGCCGTACGACGGCGAAAACCTCTTGGCCTGGGCATATAACGGCGTGACTACCGTCCGCGACCTGGGCCTGCTTTCCGAGACGGACGGCGCCGTCTACGTCAAATGGCTAAGAAACAACGATCCGGAGAGGGCGAGAGTCATCACCGCGGGTAAGTATATAGACGTGCCCGGCGGCTACGGCTGCGGGCCCGACCCGGATATGATGGTCGGCATAATCGCCCACAGCCCGGAGGAAGCCGCGGACGCGGTTACGGCACAGTTTAATTACGGCGTCGATACGATAAAAATCGGCATCGGCGACGACAACGGCCCCAGCGGCCCCGTAAATAAAATGCCCCCGGAGATGATAAAAGCCATAGCCGACAGGTGCCACAGACACGGCATGAAGCTCACGGCGCACGTCATGGAGGCCGAAACGCTCAAAATGCTTGTCGCCCTCGGTATAGACGACGCGGCGCACACGCCTGCAGATAAGCCTATTGCGCCCGAAGTACTGAAATACATGGCCGAAAACAAGATTACAATGATAACCACCATAGGCGACCCCGATAAAAAACCGCCCGCGGGCGCGCCGCGGGAATTTGCCGAGATGATGGAAAAAATGGGGCCGATACGCAGGAGGGTGATTTTGGAAAATCTCATGGCTTTCCGGAACGCCGGAGGCACAATAGCTATAGGCACGGACCTGATACACAGTGAAGATTATCGGGCGGACGCGTCTATACCGGTTGCGGAGATGCGCCAGATGGCCGAAGCGGGCTTCACGTTTAGAGAGATTATAGCCTGCGCCACGCTTAACGCGGCGAAAGTGTGCGGTACCGACGCCGAGGAGGGCAGCATTGAGCCCGGGAAAAGGGCGAATTTCGCGGCCTTCAGGGGAAGCATTGACGACAGGTTCACGGCGTTTAAAAACCCGGTATTCGTCATGAACCGCGGCATAGTTATCAGAAATCAATTATAGAACGTTAGGAGCTGCATATGGAATATACGGTACTGTCCCCCTGGGCAAAAAGCAATCACCTGGAGAAATTTCCGATAAGCCCGAGGCTTGAAAGCCTCAAGGGCAAGACCATCGGGCTTTACGCCTCCTTCAAGGAATATCACCCGTTTTTCATGCGCGAGCTGGAGCGCCAGCTCGGCGAGCGCCTCCCGGACACGATTTTTTCACATTATACATACATTGTCGACACATGCGAGATTGCAAACGACAAAGAAAACCTGCCCTCGTTTAAAAAATGGCTCGACAGCGTCGACGCCGTGGTGGGCGTGGGGGCGGACATGGGTTCATGCGCGCTCTATATGGGATATAACTTCGCCTATATAGAGAGCCAGGGCGTACCCGCTGTCCTGCTCTCCAAGCATCAGTACCTCTCCTCCGCGTCGAAGGGCGCGGCGGCCCGCTCCTATCCGGGGCTCAGAATCGTCACGTACGACGGCCCGGGCTTTGTACCGAACGGAGTGGACTGCAATGAGTGGACGGTTTCGACATATCGGGGCACGATAGCCAATATGCTCGACAAAATCATAGACGCGCTGACAAAGCCTCTGACGGAGGAGGAAAAGAACCCGAAGCCCCCAAAAGACTGGTCCGATTTTAAGTTCACGGGAACACTGGATGAGATTAACAGCTTCTTTTACGAGCGAGGCTGGACCAACGGATCGCCTATCGTGCCCCCGACCGAGGAGGCCGTCGAAGAAATGCTCAGGGGCACCGACCTGCCGGGGGATTATGTAGTCGCCGAGCTGCCTCCGATGATGGGTCGTGCCACCGTTGAAAAGATCGCTGTTAACGGAATAATGGCCGGCTGTTTGCCCACCTATATGCCGCTGCTGATTGCCGCAGTTGAAGGCATGGCGGACGATATAATCAAGCTCGAAGGATGGACCTGCTCCAACGCCGGCTGGGCTCCGACGGTCGTTATAAGCGGGCCGATTAGAAAAGACATCGGCATCAACACGGGGCGAAACCTCCTGTCTCCATACACGCGCCCGAGCGCCTGCATAGCAAAGGCCATTGCCTATATGATAATGAACATAAGCGGCGTCCGCTCCCAGACGGAGGATATGAGCGGCCCCGGCAGCGACTGCAGGTTCGGCATATGCATAGCCGAAAACGAGGAGGAGTCGCCCTGGGAACCGCTCCAGACTGATTTCGGCTTTGGTAAGGAGGACTCCTGCGTAACCCTGTTCTGGCCCAGCGAGCACACCCAGCTTCAGACCGTAAGCGTCAGCGCGACGCTGGGCAGCTGCTGCAAGCTGTGGCACGGGG
>JBMNQI010000095.1:0-5398 GCA_050944055.1 Oscillospiraceae bacterium
GAATGAAAATATTCATAATTGGCGCGGGAACCCTCGGTTCGACAACCGCTTATCTTTTGGCGGAGCGCGCGTTAGCTGATGAGATTCTTCTTTATGACGACTACATGCACTTAGCCAGGCACCATGCAATGGACATTTCCCAGGCGGTATGCGCTTCTGGAGGGACGACTGTCCGCTGCGCGCTCATGGATGAAATAGCCGGCTCGGATATCGTTATATCCGCATGCGGGTATCCGCAGAGCGATTATAAAAATGACCTGGCAGCCGATACAAAAATGATAGCGCCGCTTGTAAAAAGCGTCGCCGAAACTATTGCGCGATATGCTCCATGCGCGTTGGTTTTAAGCCTTACGAACCCGCTCGATACGGCGAACTACCTGCTTTATAAATATTCCGGGCTGCCGCGCGGGCGTTTTATGGGCTTCTCGGCAAACGATACGCTTCGTTTTCGTTTCGGTATTGCCGAATACATGGGCATAAGCTGCGAAAATGTTGAAGCCTGGACGGTCGGGGAACACGGGCGATCTAAAGTAAATCTCTATTCAACTGTCCGCGTACGCGGAAACAAGCACGATTTTACGTTTGAGGAAAGGCAAACCATAGACAAGCTTATTGAAAACCGTTGGAGCAGTTTTCTTAATCTGGGCATAGGCCGTACGGCGGGGTGGACGACATGCGCTAATCTAATTTCATTTATTGAAACGCTGCTTGGCAGGCGCGAGAGCATGGTTCAGTGCTCCTGTGTGCTGGAGGGAGAGCTTGGACTTACGGGCCTGTCCATAGGGCTTCCGGCGAAAATAGGGGCAAACGGAGTCGAGGAGATCATATTTCCGGATATGGCGGAAGACGAAAAGCATCGTTTTATTGCATCTGCCAATGCCATAAAAGCTGCGATTTCACGCCTGTAAAACGCATGCCGTGCTATTCGCGTTTCAATTTTTTAAGCCTTGCCTTTGTTTCGGGATCCACCCGATTTGATTCGCAGATCTTTTGTATCGATTTGTTGAAAGCTGTCCTGCCCAGGCCGCAGGCAGTTAACCATTCCTCAGTCAAACCCGGGAATCTCGCGTAGCACTCGGAAACAGCCCAAGCCACGCCCATCATTGCGTAATAATCGTCCTGGCGCATGGAATTGAGAAGCCCGAGGACCCGCTCAACGTGCTCGCTGTCAACAAAGTGGCAAAGTAGCATTACCGCCGCAAAGCGCGCTTCAAACTCGCGGGGGCTGCGGGTATAGGGAAGTATAAAATCCCAAATAACATCGGGATACTTCGCCGCGTCCTTGAATGCTCCGCAAAAAGCGTCGCACACGGCCCAGTTATTAATTGTCGGCACAAAGGCTTCAGTCATGCGCAGTTTTTCTTCAAGCGGGCATTTTGCTCCCGCGATGACAAGCGCTCTGAGTATCTGAACCTCGTAAAAATCGCTTCCACTGGATAAAAACGCACGCCAGTCGGAGCGGAGTATCTCTTTTGACAGCGAACGAAGACGCGGCATTCTGACGCCGAGGACATTGCCGGCGCCCGGCGTCAGTTTTTTTATGAATTCCCCGTAGACCGGTTCGGCCGATGAACGAAGCGTCGTTATAATATCCATATTGCCTCCGTCATTTCTTCGGATACGTTACCGGCATGTTTCGCTTGTGTTCGCTGCGCGCGTGAAATTCTTCGATCTTCTGTTTGACAGCAGGCTCAGACTTGCCGTACAGCAGATAATTATCGATCTCGGCATATGTTATGCCCATTTCTCCCTCGTCGGTCTGCCCCTCGAAAAGGCCGGCCGACGGAGCCTTATTTATTATAGACTCGGGAGCTCCGAGGAAGCGGAGGAATTCGTAGATCTCGGTTACAGTCAGGTCGGCTATCGGGTTTATGTCATACGCTCCGTCGCCCCACTTGGTGAAATAGCCCATGTAGGCTTCGCTGCGGTTGCCTGTTCCGGCTACCAAAGCGCCGCGGCTTAAAGCAATCGCGTACAGAGTGGCCATGCGAAGCCTGGGGGCTATATTTGCCTTGGCAGCGTCCGTTATCTGGTGAGCCTTTTCCAGGGCAGAGAGCTCGGCCAGCTTTACGGCAGTCAAATCAACTGTGATTTGCTCAATGCCGAACTGCCCGGCAACCTTTAACCCGTCTTCCATATCGGCGCCGTAATTCCGGCTGGACTGGCAGGGCATTAAAACGCCGAGAGTATTGTCGCAGGCCATTTTGCACAGGATGCCGACCAGGGCAGAGTCCTTGCCGCCGCTGTTTCCGTATACAATGCCTTTTGATTTTGCGTTTTTCAGCTCGTTTTGAATAAACTCCACGCGTGCGCGCAGCTCTTCGTTATAATCGCGCATATAAACCTCCTGCTGGTGTGTTTTTAAATTCTAGTCGTTGTTATGGTACCTGAGTATTGAATTTTCTGAAAAATAAAGGTATAATTTGAAAAAATTGATGGAGGAATTCAATGCCAAGAGTCGAAAAGGAAAACTATTACCTGGATATTGCCGAAACGGTTCTTGAACGGGGAACGTGCCTGCGCCGCAATTACGGGGCGCTGATAGTCCGCAACGATGAGATCGTTTCAAGCGGTTACACAGGGGCCCCGCGGGGACGAGCCAACTGCATCGATCTTGGCTACTGCGTGCGCGACGAGCTCAACGTGCCCAGCGGGGAGCGGTATGAGCTTTGCCGCTCGGTGCATGCCGAGGCCAACGCGATTATCTCCGCCCGCAGGAGCGATATGATTGACGCAACGCTTTACCTGGTTGGACGCGAAAGCGCCACCGGAAATCTTGTACAGAACGCGTCTCCCTGCTCCATGTGCCGCCGCCTAATAATAAACGCCGGGATTAAGCGCGTCGTCATACGCAGCACGAAAACCGACTACACGGTAATAAATGTGCGGGACTGGGTATTCGAGGACGACTCTCTCCGATATCATAAGCTTGCGAAAGAATTGGCGGACGGCAATAAATAAAAATACATGCCTCTCTGCTTTGCAGGGGGGTATTTTTTTGTTCCACATTGTTTTAATAAATGTCGATGGAGGCTTTACGGGCCTGCAGGTGCTGCTGGGAGCGCGGTATGCGGTAAATTATTCCGTCCTTTCGGAAGTTTGCTCCGGTTTGTTTAAAGCGGAAGGGAACACCGGCATATATACACTGACTGTGTATATCGAGTACCCAGTCGTAATCGCACATACGCGCATTTATTCCAGATTCTCCTCCTACAAGAACAAAGCCCTTAAAATCACGGAGCCATCGGCTAAGCTCGATCTTTTCGAGCAGCGGCTCGCATATGATGGCCTTGTGTTTAATCGGGGCTTCAATATAAATAGGAAGCCGGTAATCCGCCATAGCCTGGTTTTCTACTGTGCAGCAGATATGGACATGTTCCCAGCCGTCTCCCCAGTCTGGCGGCAGGCAAAGCTCCAGGCGGTCGATTCGCTTGGTAATGAAAAAGAAGCTAAGGTCGCGTCTCTCGCGCATCATATCCCACGCCTCAGTGCGCCATATATCGGCCGTATCGAGCAGAAAATCCGAAGTAAAACAGGTCCAGACTGTGTCGCCCGGCGGCAGCTTATATGAGCCGTCCCGTTTTCGCCTGACCGGCAAATCAAAGCTTTGCGTTTTCCGTACGACAGACGCGTCTCTATCGTGACGCGAGTCAATACGGTAGACATAGCAGTTAAGACATCCGGGAGATATCTTTTTGCATCCGTGCCACGGATTCCAGCTCGACATAGATATCACCTTAATGCAAAGGCGTCCTGTTCAGGACGCCTTCGTCTCATTCCTTTAAGACATCGCTCATGTCATAAATCCCGGGCTCTCGGGGTACGGAAAAGAATCTGGCCGCCCGTATAGCCCCCGCCGCAAATACCTCCCGGGACTGAATGGAGTGCTTGATCTCTATCACTTCGTCATGGCCCGCGAAAATAATCGCGTGCTCCCCGACGATTGTGCCTCCTCGGACGGAAGAAATGCCTATTTCCCTCTTTTCTCTGGGCTTGCGGACATTGCTTCGCCCGTAAACATATTCGGCTTCGTAGGGCAGCGCCTGCGCAGCGGCGTCTGCCAGCATCAGAGCCGTACCGCTCGGAGCGTCGACCTTTTTGTTGTGGTGCCGCTCGACTATCTCAATATCGTAGTTTACTCCCAGGACCGAAACGGCGCGGCGAACAAGATCGGCTATAAGGTTGATACCCAGCGACATGTTGCCCGAGCGGAAGATAGGTATGCTCTTAGCCGCTTCCTTTATCATATTGACATCCGATTCGCTGTACCCTGTCGTGCAGAGCACGAGGGGCAAAGAGCGCCTGCGGCAATAGGACAGAAGGCCGGGAAGTGAGGAGGGGCTTGAAAAATCGACTGCTACGTCGGCCCTGCCCATATATTCCATAGGGTCTGCGTAAACGGGGTATGAGGACAGCTTTTTCGCGTTTAAGTCTATTCCGCAGGCTATCTCGATTCCTTCGGCCTCTGCGCAAAGGCGGGTTACTACCTGACCCATCCGGCCGTTGCAGCCGGAAAGTATTATCTTCAGCATTTTTTACGACCTTTCGTTTCCCGGTTCTGAGGCTGCTCAGTATCAGAGTAACCCGACGTTCTTCATTGAGGCTATAAGCTTCGCCCTGTTCTCCTCGCTCATCCTGATAAGCGGCATCCGCAGTTCGCCCGCGCCCATGCCCATTAGGTTCATTGCCTCTTTAATCGGGATCGGGTTTGTTTCAATAAACAGCTTCTCGATTAGGTCGGCGTAACGTATCTGAAGCATTTCGGCTTCTTTAAAATTGCCTTCCAAACAGTGATGCGTCATAAGCGCAATCTCTTCGGGTATAATGTTCGCGGCCACCGAAATAACCCCAAGGCCGCCGAGCGACATAATGGGGACAATCTGGTCGTCGTTTCCGGACCATATGTAAAAATCGTCACCGCAGATTGCGCGCGTCTTTAATATAAGCGTAAAGTTGCCGGAGGCCTCTTTTACGCCGTTAATATTTGGATGCTTGCTCAGCGCGGCGTAGGATTCAGCCGTAAAGCTCATGCCGGTGCGGGAGGGGACGTTGTAGAGTATTATGGGTATATTCACCCTGTCGGCAATGTACTCAAAATGATTGATCAAACCTCTCTGAGTGGTTTTGTTGTAATACGGCGTCACCATCAAAAGAGCGTCCGCGCCCGATTTTTCGGCGCTGTTAGACATAAGCACGGCGTGCGCTGTATCGTTGCTGCCCGTGCCCGCGATTACCTTAACGCGCCCGGCGACTTTTCGCACGCAGTAATCGATGGTTTCAAGGTGCTCGGGTATGGTCTGGGTGCTTGCCTCACCCGTAGTACCGCAGATTATTATTGCGTCCGTGCCGTTTTCTATCTGAAATTCTATAAGCCTGCCAAGCGCTTCAAAATCTACCT
>JBMNQI010000096.1:0-5339 GCA_050944055.1 Oscillospiraceae bacterium
AGGCTTCAGGCCCGAATAGAGCCCCATCATTATTATCCTCGCTGCCGTTATGCTGCTTTCGACGGCAAAGATGAAGGCTATAACCGGATGCTCTCCGAAGCTTACCCAACGAGCCTTTGATATATAAGCCGTAAGCGCGTTGTCACAAAGCCTCTCAAACTCTGTAAGTCTGCCTCCGGACAGGACGGAGGCGCCGGCGTGGGCCGCCTCTGCCAGGCAGGAGCTGCCGAAAAGAGGCGCAAGCTCGGATTTTGATAGAGCCGCTGCAGCGAGAGCTTTTTCATCGGCCGTGCCGCCCGGAATAAGAGCATTCTGTATAAAAGCCTGGTCCTTGCCCATTCTGACGGAGCGCACGACGGTCCGAAGATTCGCGCTGTCTATCTGCAGACGCACATAGCCGTCAAGGAAGGGGCTGCCCAGGGCCTGGCTGAGACTGAGCAGCTGCTTAAAATACGCTTTGTCCACCGCGAAATCAGACAGCTGCGGGTTGCCTGTACGGTTAAGTATGTCTCTTGCTTCCTTTATAGCCCCCGCAAGATCCTCCGGCAGCGAGCCCAGTTCGTCGCGTGTATACGCGTCTGCCAGGACCGAGGGGGGAATGCGCCCGGAATCTGACAGAAGGCGATACCCGTCCGTTTTTGCCGCCTCGGCCTTTATTAACACCTTTGCGTTGTGGTAATCATATCTGATGAGGAAAACGTCGACCAGGCTGGGATCCGGCACAATGCGGCGCAGTTCCGAAAAAAGCCCGCCGCGATAAGAAGCCAGGCGCGAATCCAGCTCGGTTGGGCCGATTTCCGACATGTCCCCGAAGCCGCATTCCTCAAGAACTTTTGCCGCGTCCTGCGGATTGTTTGAAGCCAGCATGCGTTCCATGCGTTCCTGGTTTAATAGCTTTGATTCGCGGGCTCTGAGATTAGCTGAAATAAATAGATAATCCGTATCTTTGATTTTACTGTTCAAGCCATGACCTCCTTTCGGGGCGGCTCAGTTGAAAAGTGCGCCGGCCAACCGCGATGTCAACTCACTTCGGTAAAGTTCCACAAGAATATCGACGCTGCAGTTTGCTTCGACTCTGCCGTTTAATAGTATCAGACCGCCGGGAATATTGCGCGTTTCGCTTGAAAGCGACAGCTGTGCCGTTTTTCCGCGCTGTTTAAGCAGCTCGTTTGCGGCGCTAACCACTTTTTCACCGTATTTTGAAGCGTCCTTAGGGGAGAGGACGATAAGCTCTCGGCCGGTTGTCGACGCTGAAGCCGCCAGCGAAGCCAAAAAGTCCAGATATTCGCTGTCCCCGAGGCCGAGGATATGCTCCCTCGCGCGTGAAAAAGCCTTGCTTATTATAGCCTGTTTCTCGGCCAAAACCTGCTTTTTCGCATCCATGGCCGCGCTGCTCAAAATACGTTCCCTGCGCTGTGCGGCCTGGGTCCGTCCGGCTTCAACAATTTTCGAATACTCGTCCTCAGCCTGACGTTTATATTTTCTCGATATCTCCGCGCATTCTTCTTCGGAAGCTTTTCTAATGGCTTCAAGCTCCTTTGCGCAATCTTCCTCGATCCGGCGGATTATATTCTCGATTCCATTCATATTTATCCCTGCTCTTAAATGGCATTAAGCAGCATCAGGAAAGAAGCGAGCAGCGAAAGTATTGCGTAAAACTCGACAACGATGCAAAGTACGATACCCTTTGACCAGTCGTTCGGCTTCTTTGCCACGATATTAATTGAAGCTGCGGCGACGCGGCCCTGGAACATAGCCGAGGTGATTCCGCCGAGTATCATCGGCATGCAGGCAGAAAAAATGCGGAAGCCCTGTTCTACAGTGAGGGGCAGCAAGCCTGTGCCGCCGAAAACGCCCATCTTAAGCAGAGCGAAGAACCAGATTACAATGCCGTAAAGTCCCTGTGTGCCGGGAATAACCTGAAGTATCAGGGTCTTTGAAAACTGGCTCGGATCCTCGCTGAGCAGCCCTGTGGCCGCCTCGCCGGCAATTCCCGTACCCTTGGCGCTGCCTATGCAGCTCAAACCGGCCGCAAGGCCTGCACCGAGAAACGCGAGAGCAACCCCGCCGAAGAGATTGAAGAAATCAGACATGACTATTGTTCCTCCTTAATTATGTTGACATATTTTGTATTGAGCCGGAGCGGTTCAAAGGCGCGACCGCCTTCCATATAGAATTTGCCGAAATATTCGAGATATTGAAGCCTCGCCGCATGCACGTATGTGCCAATAATGCTTATGCCCATATTGAAGCTGTGCCCGATAATCAAAATTATGATAGAAACAACAACATTTCCCACTAGATTGCCCAGTGTATTTATGACACTCGAAATTACGCCTGTAGCCAACATCAGCGCCATAAGGCGCGAATAGGACAGGACGTCGCCGAAATAACCTGTAATATCGTAAAGGCTTGCTAGACCGCCGATAATCTTGCCCATAATTGTAGGTTTTGCTCTGCCCTGAGTGAGAATAAGTGCAGCAGCGCCCGCTATCGCGACATACCAGCCGTGTCCGAGTGCGCCGACAGCTATGCCCGCAAAGAGGAGCCACCATGAGCCGACGTCGAACAGGGCGTCCAGTGGATGACCGTCGCGTATAAGCATATAGGCCTTGATACCCATTCCTACAAGGATTTGGAAGAAACCTACGACAAGCGAGGCAATCAGCACTGTCATAGGGTCTGACATCGGGTTAATCAGCGACCAGAGCTTTATACCGGCTGTTATCTCAAGCAGGTCGCCGAAAAAGCTGCCGAAGAGAAATCCGAATACAACGGTTGTAAAGCCGCACATAATGAGAAGACCGGTCATATGCTTCATCGTACCCTTTGGTTTCAGCAGCAGCTTTGCAAGCGCGCCTGCCAGAATCAAAATGGCGCCGTAAGCCATATCCGCGTACATAATGCCGAAAAATGCGGTGAAGAACGGCATAATCAGCGGGTTCGGGTCAATTCCGTCATAAGCCGGGAGGCTGTACATCTCGGATACCATCGATAAGGGCTCGGTAAGCCTGTTGTTTCTGAGCTTGATGGGAACTAAGCTTGCTTCTTCGGGCAAGGGGTCCATAAATTCCCATGCGCATACGTATTTTCCCAACAGCTCTTCTACGCGTTTTGTATCCTCGGCCGGCAGCCATCCTTCAAGAGCGAATACCTTGTCCGTTGAGGAGAGTTTTTCAGCCGCCTCGGCCTGCATGATTTTAACAGACATTCTGTCGATAGAAAGCTTCAGCTCCGAGCGGACGCCTGAAACCTGCTTTATCTCATCAACGCAGGTTTCTATATCCTTGAGTACTCCACGCAGCGTATTTTCGAGCCGGCTGATATTTTCCGCGGCGGTGCCCTGGTAGTTTTTCCAGGTTACAACTGAAAAACCCCAGGTTCTCAGCAGCGCCATAGCCTGTTCCGCAACCTCGGCATGGCTGATAAAGAGCAGCGCGTGAATATCCCGGTCCGAGCCGGCGGCAAATAAGCTTGTTTCCGGGAACATCTCATAAAGAGCTTTCTCAGCTTCGCCAAGCTCAACGGAGCGGGGCAGCGTACCGAAAGTCAGAAACAGGTGCTTTGTACTCTCGGCGTTAAGCGGCACATCCAGGCCTGTCCAGGGGGAAAGCGAGATAATCTCGCTCCGCAGGGAGCTCTCCTCGGCATGCAGACGCTTAATCCTGTCTTCAAGAGCGCACAGTTCGTCGGCAGACTTTAAATTCTTGCTTAGAAGCTCGTCATCAAAAAGCTTATCGCGTGGAACCTCGGGCTTTGGCGCGAAAATGCCGGATTTGACGGCCGCATATTTATCCAGTACTGCAAGCGCCGTTGTCATTCTTGAGTACTGAGCGCGCAGATCGGAAACCCGTACTTCGGCCTTATTGAGCATAGACGCGGCCTCAGGGTCTGACGGAACGAATTCGCCGACCTGCACACAGCCAAGAATCATCAATTCCCGCAGCAGCGAGTCCTTATCGGAACGCATACCGAGAAGCCGAATGCGTTTCATTTTTTCAATGGACATCTCTTCCCACGATCCTTTCGACTACAATAGCTGCCGCCTTATCCAGGCGCTCCATCGCTTTTTCCCGCAGTGCCGCGCAATCGTCGTCCGTGCTTTTTTGCAGGTTTTTAGCTTCCTCATACGCGCCGGCCTCGGCTTCCTCAATCAGCCTTCTGACCTCGGCGTGCGCTTTTCCCGCTGCCTCTTCAACTGTCTTACGACCTTCGGCCTCGGCCTGCTCTGCACGGCGTTTTGCATCCGAAATCGCAGCTTCACGCTCCTGACGGCATTTTTCCTCGGCTCGCGCAATGTCCTTCAGTGCGTCAAGTGTCAAAATATCACCACCTTCAGCATAATACTCCACAAGTGTATTATAATAATACTAAAACAGGAAACAATATGCAAATAAGTGTATATTATTTTTACATACTTTTCAAGTGTCATTTTGGGCATAAATAATTAGTCGGAGCATACACGATATATTGAATATAACTTTAATTGTTTTAAATTACTTAATATTTTTTCTCTGTTTTGGCTTCAATATTATTTGACAAACATATCCATATCAATTAAACTGGTTAAAAGAAAATTTGGAGGTGGATTTATGCCCTATTGCGCAAACTGCGGTACACAGTATGAGGTTGGAGCGAAATACTGCCCAACCTGCGGTGTAGCTCTCAATCCCGCCGAAAATCCCGGGCCGCAGCAACAGACTTCAAACGCCGCCGACTCCATCAATCAGGCTGCTGAAAAAGTCGGCTCTGCAATTGGAAAAATTACTGATACGCCGGATCACACAGGCGAATATCCTCAGGACGATATCGCCCAAAACAAAGTCTTCGCGATATTTGCATATCTAAGCATTTTGGTCCTGATCCCGATTTTCGCCGCCCCTAATTCGAAGTTTGCGAAGTTCCATGCCAATAACGGCCTTGTCCTCTTCATTATTGAAATCATAGTCTGGTTTGTATTCTTTCTTATCAAACTGCCGTTCCAGGTCACTTTCTGGGGTGGTTACGGTGTCGGCTACATCATAGTTTCAGTAATTCAATGGATCATTTCAATACCAATTTTAGTCCTTGCCATTATGGGTATCGTATACGCCGCAACCGGTAAGGCAAAAGATCTTCCCCTGATTTCTTCGATTAAGATTCTTAAATAATTAATTACACGAGAGGAGAGAAGTTGCATGAAAAGAGCCTTATTGGCGCTGATTGCAGCTTTTCTCCTATTTTTGTGTGCCTGCGCCTCGGGCAGCCCCGTATTATCCGAAAATTCTGGCGGTATAATTTCAATCAAGGCGACGGACATTGAAACCGGCGCAGCGGTTATTGTCCCCGAAGAATATTTT
>JBMNQI010000097.1:0-5100 GCA_050944055.1 Oscillospiraceae bacterium
CATCACGGGCCGGAGCCGACCCGTGATGACACATATTGTAAAGCATTTATTCCGCGACTACAAGGCGGATTTTTCCGCCGGTCTGGACCGTTCGGTCATAATAGACGGTAAGGCTGTCGGAATATGCTCTGACCTCGGATAGCTCCGTCCACCTGTTTTTGTCCTTGATATAGCACTGGACGTTCGCGGATATCGGCATATTTAGCTCGTTATAGGAGAAATAGTCGTCTCTCAAGGCACTGCGGGGTACGCCCCTGACGGCGGTGAGCGAGGCCGTACCCGCAACGACGCCGGAGGTGCTAAACACCAGACCGCCCGCAACGCCCTCCAGATTCGAGTATATGCCGGAGCAGTCTCCTGTAACCGCGCCGTCGCCGTTTGTCACGGAGAGAGTCGCGCTGGTGCCGCCGCCGTCCGGGAAGGACCCGGGAGTGCCTTCCGTAAAATCAAGAAAACCGTACTTATAGCAGTCGCCGGTAACGTCGGACATGATTACGATGTCGGGGCGGTCGGCCCAATCGTAGTGAACATATGAAATCGAGGAGGAGGGGACGGAGCCTACGGCTATGTCGTCGCTTTTCACCTCGGTCACCGGGCTGGAGCCGACCTTATCGAAGAAACGCACAGACGGGGAGAGGGATTTTCCGCCGAGCGTCTTAGCCGCCAGGTCAAGCTTCCCGGCGCTGCTGTAAGTCAGCTTAGTCAAGTTCAGCTCCCCCGCTCTGAAGGACCTGACGGAAACCAGCGCGCCCGTATAGTCAGAGCCCTGGCTGAAGCTTCCTTTAAGAGTGAGCCCGCTCAGAAGCTCGACTGTGGCCTTTCCGCCCTCAATCCCGGCAACCACGCCGATCGCGTTTGATTCCATAGAGCCTTTGACCACTCCGGCCACACGGAAATCCTCCGTCAGCAAAAGAGTTATGCCGGCGCCTGTATTCATGCCGGATAAGCTCTCGGCCGCGGCGGGCAGCAGCTCAAACTCGTTGCCGAGAGCATTTATGCTCGTCGGCGTTTCCTTATTAGGCGAGGCGGCCTCGTATATGCAGCTGAGGCGAAGATCGCTTACGTAGATAGCGTTGGAAACCGGGTCATAAACTCCGACGTCATATTTTCGCAGGTCTGAGACTGTAGCCGGCGCCCCGTTTTTATATATGGCATAGTTTCCCTGCCCGAGACCGAGCAGACGCAAAAACGGATTAGTGCCCTCTGCAAAGTCTGAGGTGAGCGCGGCGACGCTACTGCTTGCCGAAGAGGATGCCGTCGATATAATATAGCTGCATTTGCCCGAAGCGGAGAAGAAACAGGTGAGAGTCCTGCCGGCTCGTATATCGGGCCAGACACCAGAATACTTCTTGCTCTCCCCGTCTGCAAAAACAAGTGTATCCGGGGAGACGGTTATTCTTTTTCCGTCGGA
This sequence comes from Oscillospiraceae bacterium, assembly GCA_050944055.1. Classification (GTDB taxonomy): domain Bacteria; phylum Bacillota; class Clostridia; order Oscillospirales; family Oscillospiraceae; genus JBMNQI01. The sequence continues at coordinate 1,412 of JBMNQI010000097.1, forward strand.
AGAGAGGATGTATGCAGCGGTTGCCGACGCGACCTGAATGGTTTTTGAGGAGGTGCCGACATCCGGCACAAACGCGATCATCAGCCCGTTTTTATTTAGCGCTATTGTGCCCGTGCAGCCGAGAAGCTCCTGCGGAACAGCGCGAAGCGGCTTGATTGTTTCCGTCATCGAGCCCGCGGTGGACACGCAGTTTTTGGTGCCGTCGTCGGCGACGGCGTTAAGCGAGGTCAGAATAACTCCGGGCGTAACGGTTGAAGCTATCGAGCCAAGGAAGGTTGCCGAACCGCCCTTGGTCACACAGGACAGCAGGTTCCTAAACAGCCTCGCCGCCTGGGCTCTTGTAACAGCGCTGCCGTATGAGGCCGATATCCCGTCTGTCAGGCCTATCTCGCCTGCCTGGTTCATATAGCTTACAGGCCAGTTACCGCCGAGGTCTGCGTCGGTATAACCGAGCACGCGCATGAGTATTGTTACGGCCTGCGCATAGGTTATATTTTCTTCGGGCGAGAAGCTCCCGTCGGGAAGGCCGATAAGCAGCCCGTTTTTAACCGCGTAATTTATATAACCTGCGGCCCAGTGTGAAGCGCGCACGTCGGGGAATATGGTTTGATTCGCGTAGTTGCTGATATTTGACGTGGTCTGCGAGGCTGCGACCGCCATTTTTGTAAACTGCGCGCGCGTGAGAAGGCCGGAAGGGCGGAAGCTGCCGTCGGGAAACCCGTCGAGCACGCCCATCAGCTGAAGTACTGCGACGTCGCGTGCGACGGCAGAATCGGCGATATCCGAAAAACCGGCGTTTGCGGATATGGTGAGCGGTGCCGAAACCAGGATTATTGACAGCGCGAGCGCCAGAAGACGTTTCATAATGACCATTCCTTTCGATATACTGCGGCACAAAACATAAGCGGTGTCTTGTGCATGTATTGCGGCCTTCCCGCAAATCGGGACAGGACGCGTATTAAACGGCTCAACATTGGGCTTATTCCGCCCTCAGTGCGGCCACAGGCTGGAGCTTGCTGGCTTTGACGGCTGGATACATGCCGAAAATGATGCCTATTACGATTGAGAATGCGGCCGCGCCTATGCTGATGCCGGTTCCGGGATATATGACGAGGTCGAAAATCAGCTTGCCCAAAACCAAAGTCAGAAGCACACCGAAAACAATGCCTAAAATCCCGCCTAGCAGGCTGACGACGCTCGATTCTATGAGGAACTGGGTAATAATCGCCGAGCGTTTCGCACCTATCGCCTTTCGTATGCCGATTTCGCGCGTACGCTCCGTAACAGTAACAAGCATGATATTCATAATGCCGATGCCGCCGACTAAAAGCGCGATGCCCGCTATGCCGCCGAGAACCAGCTGTATCATCCTTGTCATCTGGTTCTGCTCCTCGATGAATGTGTTCTCGCTGTAAACGTCATAGTAGCCGCGGTTGGGGTCTATCCTGCTCCTGAGGAAGCCGGACAGGCGGGTTATCGCTTCAGTCGTGGAGCTCTTGCTGGCCGCCTTGACCACATACGAATCCATTACCTGGCCCGGGCTCAGCGTCCGCATGAGGGTGTATGGTATGACGACGATGTTGTCGAACCAGTTCATAAATTCATCGTCATATTTCTGGACAAACGTCCCGACGACTGTAAAGCTTTCGCCGTCTATCGTAATTTTCTTGCCGACAGGGTCGGCAAAATCAAACAGCGCGTCTCTTACGGCCGAGCCGATAACGCAGACTCTTTTGGAGTGCTTAATATCTATGTAACAGAGGTCCCTGCCGCTTTCAAGCTCGTAGTTGTTGCATATGGAATAATACTCGTTTCCGAAAGCGATCTGCGGGTCCGCGGCTTTTTTCGCCTGGTATTTGACGGTTTTGCCCCAGAGCGTTGAGTTAGGCGTAACGCCCAGGACCAGGTCGTCGAGGTCGAGGCAGAAATCAAAAAGATCCTCCGAGATTTTTTTGCTGTTTCCGCCCCAGCTGTAGGCGTAGACGGTGATTTTGTTGACGCCCTGCTTGTCGTAATATTCCATCATGCTCGACTGATAGCCCTGGACCAGCGAGACTAATACGATAACGGCGGCCACGCCGATAATTATGCCCAGCATCGTGAGGAAGGAACGAATCTTGTTGGAGGCTATAGACTTGAGCGACATGAGGAAGGCCTGCTTGAATTTCATACTGGCAAAACCTCCTTCACCGCGTCATTCTTCGCATCGGAGACTATGCGCCCGTCGTGAATCTGTATAATGCGCTCGGCCGTGGAGGCGATACTATTATCGTGCGTAATGAGGATGACCGTAGAGCCCGACTTGTGAAGGCCGGACAGAATCTCAATGACGTGGGCGCTGGTGCGCGAATCGAGGTTGCCGGTGGGCTCGTCGGCCATAATAACGGGCGGGGCGGAGGCTATGGCGCGCGCTATGGCGACTCTCTGCTGCTGGCCGCCTGACATTTCGGAGGGATAATGCTTCATGCGCTCATACAGCCCGACGCGCTCAAGAGCGTCCTCGGCGCGCTCGCGCCGCTCTCCGCCGTGCATGCCTCTGTAAACCAGGGGCAGCTCGACGTTTTCATACGCGGTGAGGTTCGGTATAAGGTTAAAGCCCTGAAAAATGAAGCCTATCTCGCGGTTGCGCAGCGCGGAGAGCTCCGCGTCAGTCAGCTCGCCGACCTCCGTGCCCTTTAGGAAGTACTCGCCGTATGTCGGCGTGTCGAGGCAGCCGAGTATGTTCATAAGCGTGCTCTTGCCGGAGCCGGAGGCGCCGACTATGGCGACAAACTCGCCGAAGTCTATCTGCAGGGACACGTCCTCAAGAGCGCGGACCTCGTTCTCCTGCCCCTCGTTATATATTTTATAAACGTGGCGTACGTCTATTAAACTCATGGCGCTCACCCGATGGCGACTTTCACGCCGCCGCCTGCCTGATCCTGCCAGCTGTTGCCCTGGTTCACTAGCATTGAGGTGAACACCTCCACGCCCTCTCCGACGCCCGATTTGATTTCAACGCCGGTATCATCAGACAGCCCGACTTCCACAGGCACCGCAAAGAAGCCCTCGGGCACGATGCCCTCACCGAGGTCAATAGCGCTTTCCGGCCTTTCGTCGGCTTTTACAAACAGGCAGGTGCCCTGTTCGGTGTATTTTACGGACTGGACGGGCGCGATTACGCAGTCGTCGACCTGGCTAGAGACGAAGCTGAAGGTGCAGTACATGCCGACCATAAGCCTGCCGTCGTTGGGCAGCTCGATCATAGCCGGGAAGTAGGAGTAGCCGCCTTCAAACTTGCCCTCGCTGGATATGGACACAACCGTACCCTGATATATGTTTTCGTCGTATTGCGACACCTCAACCGGCATTCCGATCGAGACCTTTGATACGTCCATTTCGTCAATCTGCGCCTCGAGATATATGACGGAAGTATCGGAGATTGTGATGCTTGACGTGCCGACAACCGTTTCCTCGCCCTCGACGAAGGAGCAGCCCATTACCGTACCTGAAATCGGAGCGACGCCGTGGTATTTCTCCAGCTTGGCAAGCTCCGCGTCGAGCGCCTCCTGAGCCGCCTCGATCCTTTCGTTTATCTCCTTGAGCTCCTCTTCATAGGCGTCGGAGTCAAGCTGGCACAGGACGGCGCCCGCCGAATATTTCATATAGTTTATCATATTGACGGAAATGCAGGTGCCGGTGGCCCCCGC
>JBMNQI010000098.1:0-4933 GCA_050944055.1 Oscillospiraceae bacterium
TTCGGATAGTGCAAAGTGAATTAATTCACGCGCACCAGGTTAACATAACGCCGAAATCTCATCGCCGGGAGCGGCTTTGCTTTTATGATTAGCGAAGTATGCTTAGGCATATTTCCAGCTTAAGTAAGAAGAAAGATATGGACACCGGCCGCTATATATGCTAGTATGATAAATAGTTTACAGGCTTTTTGTCAATTTAGGACGTTTTTTAGGCGCAGGCGCCGCCGTTAGCTAAAATGCCGTTATTTTCCGGTCTGATTCTATTACAAACAGTATAATAATCTCGAACGCAGAAGGTTACGGGCCAGGCAGAACACCGCTGAAGCAGAAAAATCAGGAGGATGTCATGAGTATTGCAGGTTTATTGCAGAAGCTTGGCAAACGGAAAAAAGAGCATCATGCTAAAAAGATACACGGGCGAAGAGCCAAGCTGATAGAGGAGCTGGAAAATCAAAAGAAGGAACTGCAGGAGACTAAAAAAAAGCTGGAAGACAAGAACAATATTCTCGGTATTATAATGGAGGCCAGTAACGACGGGCTCTGGTATATAGATGTGAATAAGGGGGAGCAGAAGCTGTCAAACAGGTGGATGTTCAGTTTATGCTCCGATCTCCAGGACCTGCCTATGCAGGCCTGGGAGGATCGTATTCATCCGGAGGATGTCGGGTTAACGAAAAGAAGGTTTCACGACCTTATGACCGGGAAGATAGAGACGCTAAAGGACATCTACAGGATACTTGACAAGGACGGGAAATACCGCTGGATCTTGACGAGGGGGAAGGCGTACTGCGATGAAAGCGGAAAGCCATACCTGATTGCGGGAACGCATACCGATATCGACCAGCTTAAAAAGAAGGAACAGGAGCTGGGCTATCTTGCGTATCACGACGTGCTGACCAACCTGCCGAACAGGTCCGTGCTCTTCAACAATCTGGAAAAAACGGTGCAGAAGAAAAGCGGCGGAAGTAAAATTGCGGTATTCTTTATTGATCTGGACGATTTTAAGCATATTAACGATACGATGGGGCACAGAATAGGAGACGAAGTGCTCATTATATTTGCAAAAAGGCTAAATAATAACATACGCGACAGCGACATACTGGTCCGCTACGGAGGCGACGAGTTTGTGGCGGTATATTTCGACGTTGACTCCCGGGAAAAAATAGCCGAAATCTCTGAAAGGCTTATTTACAGCTGCTGCGAGCCTGTTGACACCGGAAACGGAATCACAAATATATACTGCAGTATAGGCATTTCCGTCTATCCGGACGATACCGATAATCCTGAGGAGCTGATAAAATTCGCTGATGCCGCCATGTACTATGCAAAGCAGGACGGGAAAAACAGCGTGCGCTTTTTTGAGCCCCATATGCTCGGCGGCTTTCTCAAACCCTCAGGCCTGAAGACAGAGCACAATGAACCGGCCTCGGACAAAGCCTCGGCCTCGGGGCTGAACTGAGCCCGAAACAGGCTCACGGCAAACAGGGGTTGCATAACAAGCTGGTTTTTGCTGTTTACAGGACGGCAGCCGGGCAGGGCGCGCCGTGAGCCGGAAGCTTGTTCCGGAAAATTAGCTATACCCGGGGTGTTTTAATGCGAAGAATTAAAATAGGACTGTTTATAGATACGTTCTTCCCCATGGTAGACGGTGTGGTTATGGTGGTGGACAATTACGCGAGGCATCTGAGCCGATACGCGGACGTAACGGTGTTCGCCCCGCACACCGGTCGATTCGATTACGGAACGCTGCCGTATAAGCTGATACTGTGCAAATCCGTTCCGGTTCCTCAAAACGATTACAGCCTGCCGTTCGCGACTGCCGACAGCGAATTTCGAAGGAAGCTCAATAACACGCAGCTGGATATTGCGCACATACATTCGCCTGCGTTTATCGGCAAGGCGGGTATGAGATACGCCAAGCGGAGAGGCATACCAGCGGTAATAACTCTGCACAGCCAGTTCAAGATGAATTTTAAGAAAGCCCTGAAGTCCGAAAAGCTCGCCGGCATTATGCTCAGGGACACGGTTTCGCTTTACGACCGGGCGGATGAAATCTGGGCGGTAAACAGGAAAATGGCGGAGCTTTATACTGATGAATACGGCGGAAAGCTTAAGCCGATTGTCGTTGGCAACGCGACGGACCTTGAGCCCTGTCCAAATCCCGCGGGCAGCAGGGAAAAGATAAACAAGCTCTACGGCCTTAGGGACGACGAAAAAGTTCTGCTGTACGTCGGGCGTATTGACCTCATTAAAAACATTTTGCTTATTTTAAAGGCTTTAGTCATCCTGAAACAAAGCGGAGAAACTGCTTTTAAAATGCTTTTCGTAGGTTCCGGAAAGGACGAGGAAACGCTAAAAAACGAAATTTCAGTAAATGGCCTAAATAACGAGGTACTGCTGTGCGGCAGGATTATGCAAAGGAATCTGCTGGCAGAAATATATTCACGGGCCGACCTTTTGCTTTTCCCGTCTATTTACGACGCCAGTTCTCTGGTCCAGATCGAGGCGGCGTCGCAGAAGACGCCCGGCGTATTCATAAGAGGCTCGGTCACAAGCGATACGGTTACCGACAATGTAAACGGTTTTTGCTGCGAAGACTCAGGAAAGGACCTGGCGGCTAAGATAATAGATATTTTTAATGACCAAGCGCTGTATAATACAGTCTCCGAAGGCTCTTACAGGGACCTGTACGTGTCGTGGGATAAAGTGGCCGAAGCAGCTTACGGACGCTATGTAAAACTGGTTGAAAGCTACGCTGTTATGAGAAAAGCTCAGCACGCGCGGAAAAACGCCGAAAGCTGAGCCAAAGCATATCTCCGAAACCCCCGGTTAAGCCGCCGGGGGTTTCTGCTTCTCTCAGGTATTAACCGGATGCGCTTCAGGTTTTCCTAACCTTTTTATTTAGAAGAGCCGATAATATCTGTGAACGGCATTTTCACAAAGAGAGGATGAGCATAATGACACGAAAGCGAAATAACTTAAGCATAAAGACCAGAATGCTCCTGAGCATAATTGCCGTGATGTTAATAGGTTTCTCCGCCCTGGGCTTTTTCATCTTGAGAAGTTCGACATCCGCGCTTAACGAGGTGTCGCATGAAACAGTGAGGAACGTTGCGGAAGGCCTTGTCAGTGATGTCAAAGTAGACCTGGAAAGAAGCGCGATCGAGGCAAAGAATCTGGCGGGTTATTTCGGGTTTCTTGCGAACAACAGCGTAATCAACAGGACCCTGGTAAGCGAGATGGTGGCAAAAACCTTAGAGGACAGCGCCGCCTCCGTTGCGCAGATCTCCACCGTTTGGGAGCCCGAGGCATATGATAGAAAAGATGCTGCCTATAGGGGAACCAGGGGAACGGACAGCACGGGCCGGCTGATGTATATCTATTATAAAAACGGGAACTCACAAGAGCTGAAGACCTTCCCTGTCGGCGATACATATGAGGTGGGCAGCAGCTATGAAGAAGTAAAAAACAGCAAAAAGCCGATAATATCGGAACCCAGGTATGTCGAGATAAACGGCAGGAGCTTATATTCGTGTGAAATCGTAACGCCCATAATCTCGTCGTTCGGCCAGTTTTTGGGTATCGTGAGCTTTGAAGTCACAACCGACGGCTTCCAGGAAGCGGTTTCGGAGCTAATAGGCAGCGAAATGGATATATGCATACTTTCTCAGGACGGCATATGCATGGCGGCTACGAACCCGGAGCTTCGCGCGCAGCCGGCGCAGGTGCCAGACGAGGCGCGTCAGGCCTTGGCGGCCGGGGAAAACTATGCAGATACAACAGGGGACGAGTACAGGGTTTACGCCCCGCTCACGATATCGGGGATTGATAAAAATATGAGCGTAAGCATCGGCATACCCGGAATGTCCCCGCAGGCCAGGAGTACGCTGATTCAGGGGCTTATTGCGCTAATTGTAACCTTCACGGTGATACTCATAATTATAAGCATAGTGGCCTCCGGTATAGCCGGGCCCATCAAAAAAGCGGCCGTATATGCCGATAAGATGGCAGAAGGAAACATGGATTTCAAGATAGAAATCAAGGATTCGAGCAAAGAGATCGGCCAGCTTGGAAGAGCTTTCAAAAACGTTAAAAACGCAGTTGAAAAGATGGTCACGGATGTTGAGAGGACGTCTCGGGATATTGTTGCGGGAAACCTTGCCGTGAGAGCCGATACTTCGGAATATCCGGGCGAATACGGACGCATAATGGGCGGCCTCAACAGTATTATGGATTCCGTCGGCTGCCTCATAAAGCAGATTAAGGAATCGGCCGACAATATCGCCTTCACTTCCCAGCAGTTAAGCGGCGGCTCTCAGGGTCTGGCTCAGGGCGCAACCGAGCAGGCGGCTTCGATAGAGGAGATATCCGCCACGGTCAACGAAATAGTCGAGCAGACGCGCGTAAATTCGGCGGGCGCGGCGACGGCAGACGACATAGCCAAAAAGGTGCACAGCGAGGCGGAGGTGGGCAGCAAGAAGATGGATCAGCTGCTTACGGCACTTGAAGAAATTAACAAGGCCTCCTCGGACGTATTGAATATCATTAAGACGATTGAGGATATTGCGTTCCAGACAAATCTTTTGTCTTTGAACGCTTCCGTGGAGGCGGCGCGCGCCGGGATACACGGTAAGGGATTCGCGGTTGTGGCGGGTGAAGTCAAGAACCTCGCCGTAAAGAGCGCGGATGCTGCCAAGGAGACAAGCGCGCTTATCAACACAAGCATTAAAAAGGCCAAAGACGGTGTGGTAATCGGCCGGGATACCAGGGATACGCTGACCGGGATTGTCGACAGCATCAAAAAAACAACCGCGGCAATTGAAGAGATCGCCGAGGCTTCGAAGCATCAGGTTGAGATTATAGAAGGCCTGAACTCCGGCATCGAACAAATATCAAAGGTTGTCCAGAACAATACCGCTACCGCGGAAGAAGG
>JBMNQI010000099.1:0-4763 GCA_050944055.1 Oscillospiraceae bacterium
CACCCGACTCTCGGGTATTACAAATTCCATACCGGCGTGGATATCGGGGCAAGCTACGGGGCGAAGATACTCGCCGCCGACGACGGCACCGTGATAACCGCCGGGTATAACAGCGGAGGGTACGGCAACTACGTCGTCATCAGCCACGGGAACGGGCTCACCACACTCTACGGCCATATGAGCAGCTACGCGGTATCAAACGGCCAGAACGTTTCAAAAGGCGATGTCATAGGCTATGTCGGCTCCACAGGCCGATCGACAGGCCCTCACCTGCACTTTGAGGTAAGGCAGAGCGGCCAGTATATCGACCCGATGTCGTATTTTTCATGACAAGCGCTAAGAATAATTCTGTGTTATTGCGGAACATTATGTTCCGCAATAACATAACATAACATAAAAGCGGACGGCCTGAAGCGGCCGTTCATTTTTACGCCGGATGCCATAACTCTTAATTTGCTTGACATACCACATTAATATAATTATAATGTCAAAATATCATGTGGAACCAGTAAGCATGAAGGGTTCGCATGCACGCCTTATGGAGGGATAATCCGATGCAGAAGGAATTCAAACTCAGCCGCGGCAGGAAAGAAGAGCTTGAAAAGGAACTCCGGTACCTCAAAACCGTCAGGGAGAAGGAGGTCGCAGAGCTTATCAAGGAGGCGCGCTCCTTCGGCGACCTTTCCGAAAACAGCGAATATGACGAGGCGAAGACCGAGCAGGGCAAACTCTATTCCCGCATAGCCGAGATAGAGAATATCCTTGCTCATTCCATTGTCATAGACGATTGGGATATGACAACAGACCGCGTTACCATAGGCTGCCAGGTAGTTGTCAAGAATCTCGACACCGGCGAGGAAGACACTTATAAGATTGTCGGATCGCAGGAAGCCAACCCAATGGAAGGCCGCATTTCCGAGGAATCTCCTTTCGGCAAGGCACTTGTCGGCAAAAAAGCCGGCGAAGCCGTCGACATAGAGGTTCCGGACGGTACGCTCCATTATAAGATAATCAGCATAGATAAAAAGTAGACGGAGATTACGCCCGTTTTGTTAGGAAGGATGCACTAATGACAGACGAGTATTCGGTATCGGCTGCCGGGGAGGAGCTCTCGGAAATCCTGCGTATAAGGCGGGATAAGCTTATAAGGCTTCAGCAGCAGGGCTGCGACCCTTTTAAAATCACCAAATTCACGCGGACGAACTATACGGCCGAGATAAAGAACAACTTTGAGGCGCTTGAAAACAGGGATGTTTCGGTTGCCGGCCGCATAATGTCCAAACGCGATATGGGGAAGGCTTTTTTTGCCGACCTGCAGGACGGCGAGGGCCGCATACAGCTTTATATAAAGATCGACGACCTCGGGGAGGCCGATTTTGCGGAGTTTAAAAAATGGGATATAGGCGATATTATCGGAGCGGAGGGCTTCGTATTCAGAACCCGCCGCGGAGAGATTAGCGTTCACTGTAAAAAAGTGACGCTGCTTTCAAAATCGCTGCGCCCTCTTCCCGAGAAATTCCACGGCCTTACGAATATGGAATCGCGTTACCGCCAGCGTTATCTTGACCTCATTGTCAATCCCGAGGTAAGGCGTATTTTCGAGATACGCTCGCGGTTTATCAGGCATGTCCGGAAATACCTGGATGAAAGAGGCTATATTGAGGTTGAGACGCCCGTGCTGAACACCATACCGGGCGGGGCCAACGCAAGGCCCTTCATAACCCACCACAATACGCTCGATATAGATATGTACATGCGCATAGCCACGGAGCTTCACCTTAAAAGGCTTATTGTCGGCGGCATGGAGCGGGTTTATGAAATCGGGCGGATCTTCCGCAACGAGGGCATGGATACACGCCATAACCCCGAATTTACGACAGTGGAGTTTTACGAGAGCTTCGCTGATTTCAACGATATGATGGATATAACGGAGGGCCTTATCTCTTCGGCGGCCTTAGAGATACTCGGGACCTATGAGGCTAAGTGGATGGATCAGGATATTGACCTCAGGCCCGGCTGGCAGCGCATGACAATGGCCGAGGCCGTTTTAAAGTACGCGGGCGTCGACATGATGGCAATTAATAACGCCGAAGAGGCCGCCGGGGCGGCGGAGGCGGCCGGAGTGGAGCTTGACGGCGCCGAGCTGACCTGGGGCAGCATTCTGTACGAATGCTTTGACCAGAAGGTAGAAAAGCAGCTTATACAGCCGACCTTCATAACGATGCACCCTGTCGAAGTGAGCCCGCTGGCCAAGCGCAGCGCCGAAGACCCGAGGCTGACCGAACGTTTCGAGCTCTTCATCTGCGGGAGCGAATTTGCAAACGCTTTTTCAGAGCTTAACGACCCCATAGACCAGAGAGAGCGCTTTCTGCGCCAGGCGGCGCTGCGCGCCGCCGGCGATGAGGAGGCCTCGATGATGGACGAGGATTTTGTAACGGCTCTTGAATACGGCATGCCGCCGACAGGCGGCTGCGGTATAGGCATCGACCGCACCGTAATGATGCTTACAAACAGCGACTCCATAAGAGACGTCATACTGTTCCCGACAATGAAGCCGCTTGATACCTGAAGTCAAGGCTGTCCGTTTATCTCCGGGCAGCCTTAAAAGGCTTGATAACGATGCTGTAAAGACGAAATGAAGAAAAGCATACGGCAGCCGTTTTGGCATTCATCATTCTGGCAGGCACAGCGCTGCTGCACGAAAAAGACTGCCCGGCAGTTATCAGAAGCAGCGATAATAACGAGAGGCTCTAGTTAAAATGAAAACTGCGGTAACAAGCCGGAAAAATAAGGCGATAGCGCATTTTCGTTCCCTGGCGTCCGACAGGGACTACCGAAGGGAGCGCCGGGAATTCTTATGCGAAGGCGGAAAGCTGCTTTTGGAGGCGCTCGCCTCCGGAGCGAGAGTCATTTCCGTGCTTGCAAGAGAAGACGCCGCGCTTCCCCCGCTTCGGGAGGATGTGGCCGTTTATTCAGTCCCCGCCGAGCTATTAAGCTACGCCTCGAGGATGGACAATCCGGCCGATCTCATTTTTTCCTGCGCCATGCCGGTTACGGAGAAAATAGATCCATCCCGGTTCGACCGTGTTATTATACTCGACGGACTGCAGGACCCCGGTAATGTGGGTACTATAATAAGGACGGCGGATGCGTTCTCAATCGGCCTCGTAGCGCTCACAGGCCCCACGGCCGATCCGTACAACCCTAAGACCGTTCGCGCCACCATGGGCGCAGTTTTCAGGCAGAAGATAGGCTTCTATAGTCCCGAAGAGCTGCGGGAGCTAAGGCCCGCGGCAACTGTCCTGAGCCCCGGCGCAGAGGATATACGCGCAAAAAGGCCGAAGGCCGTAGTAATAGGCAGCGAGGGCTCCGGCATATCGCCCGAGATGCTTAGGATATGCTCCGGAGAAATCATGATACCGATGAGCGGCGGAGCTGAAAGCCTTAACGCCGCGGCCGCCGCCGCAATAGTAATGTGGGAAATGGTGAGGTAACGCGCCCTGACGCGCGTCCATGTGAAAAAACTCTGCCTGGGAGGTGTTCGCATGCTCAAATACTGGCTTTGGCTGTCTTCTCTGAGGGGGGTCGGGCCGGTTGCCTCCACGCGTTTGCTGGAGAGGTTCGGAACTCCGAGGGACGTCTATTTTGCCGCCTCGGCGCAGCTTAGCGAATTGAGCTGGCTCGGCGCGACGGAGCGAAAAGCGCTGGCGGACAAGAGCATGGACGCCGTAGAGAGAATACTTGAGGCGTGCGAGGAAAAGGATATACGCATATTCACGCTTCAGGACAGCCAGTACCCCGAACGCCTCAGGAATATTTACGACCCGCCGCTGGTTCTTTATGTGCGCGGTACTCTCCCCGATATGGACAATGAGGCGGCGGTAGCCATGGTCGGCTCCAGGGAAGCAACAATGTACGGGCTTATGACGGCGGAAAAACTGGCGGCTCAGGTCACAGAGCACGGCGGGCTTATCGTTTCGGGTCTGGCCAAGGGCATTGACGCGGCCTCGCACAAGGGAGCCCTCCGAGCGGGAGGCCGTACCGTCGCGGTTCTGGGCTGCGGAGTGGACGTCGTATTCCCGAAGGAAAACGAGCAGCTTTATGAAGACGTTATATCAGCCGGCGCGATAATCAGCGAATATCCGCCCGGTTCGGAGCCTCTGGGCATGCATTTTCCTCAGCGCAACCGTATAATAAGCGGCCTGTCGCTGGCCGTAGTCGTGGTCGAAGCGACAAGAAGGAGCGGGGCCCTGATTACAGCCGCGCTGGCGGCCGACCAGGGGCGCGAGGTTTTCGCGGTGCCCGGCAACGTCGACGTGCCTCAGAGCGCCGGCTGCCTCTCGCTTTTGCGTGAAGGGGCTAATATCGCGTCCAGCGGCTGGGATATTGTGCGCGACTTTGTCCCGCTCTTCCCCGGCAAGCTGATAGAAAAACCGCGCCGCAAGGGCGGCCTTATAAGCGAATCCCTGGCGGTACCGGAGGAGGATTCCGGCAATCCGGCTGTACACAGGGCGCCGCCTCCCGAAATTTCCGAGGAGGAAAGGCTTGTCTACGACTGCCTCGGAGAACACAGCCTGCTGGCCGACGAGATTTCGGACCTCACCGGGCTGCAGGTGGAAAAAGTACTTTCAGCGCTCACGGTACTGGAATCAGCCGAATGTGTAATCCAGGAGCCGGGCGACCGTTTTCGCCGCGCTTAATGGATTTTACCGGAAATAAATCCGGACAGGCAAAACCTGAATTCTGCCATAATAATAAATAAG
>JBMNQI010000100.1:0-4472 GCA_050944055.1 Oscillospiraceae bacterium
ACCTGTATCTCATCGTCAACGAATAGGATTTTTTTCATGCTTTTGACCCCTTCGGCATAAACATCCGCCGCGAAGACCGGAAGACTGCACGGCGGCGCGCCATAACTAGCACCGCCCGTGCAGCGGCGAAGCGCGGCTTCCATTCTTACAATATTATTTCGGAAATTCCGCGGTAAACTTAACAGATTTGCCGGTTAATTTTTTGCATAAACGGCAAAGCCCTGGTATAGCCGGATTCCCGGCAATACCAGGGCTTTGCATGGTTCCCGGCCAAATCAGCTCAGCTGATGCAGGTGTACATCGAGTAGGGGGAACGGGGAAGGCTTTGCCTGCGGGCCATATCTTTGCCTCCGGAGACGAAGGGTTTAACGCCGCCCGGGACAGGCCCGATGAGGCCGCATACCGCCTTCCGGTTGCGTATAGCCGTCTTTTTCAGCTGATGGAAATTATCTCGGATATTGCGATCCTGCGGTCTCCGTCGTATGTCATGAAAAAGTCCTCGATGAAATCGGCGGCGAAAGCGCGGGCTTTTTTCTCTTCGCGCTCGCCGGGCTTTGAGTCAAGGTCGTAGTGGAAGAAATAGGAGCCCGGCTTTTCCGTTCCGTCGCTCATTATGTACGTGACGGGGTCGCAAACGTCGGCATAGGGAAACTCCTTGCCCTTTTTGCCTGGAATGAACTGCGCCCTGGGCTTTTCTCCGAGAGGATATCCGGCGGGGCCGGTCTCCCTGCCGCCGCAGGCAAACTTGCCGACCACGTCTACATTGTTAACGGTGAGATAGAGCTTGAGCGTTTCAAGCGTCGCCATACATTCCCCCGAACCGTAAAAACCGCCGCCGTACGTCGTAAACACTATTCCCAGGGGGCGCGAATCGGTTTTGCACAAAACGCCCGGGTAAGGCGCCCTGTTCCTGCGCCATGTAACCGCGGGCTTTGCAGGCGCGGCCGCGGCGTCCGATTCCTTGGCGTCAATTTTATCCTGAACCTCTTTTTCAAGCGCCCCGCCGCCGCCGAGGCTCATGGTCTTCATTACGATCTGAAGCGGCGCGCCAGCAACGATCGGGCTGCCGAGGCACACGACGTCATAGTCATCAAAATACAGCTTCTCCTGCATGCCCTGCCAGTCGGCGTTGGAGGCCATCCTGAAAAATGTGACGTCCCAGTTGTAGTACTCAAATGTTTCCTTGAACCAGGTTGCGATCTTTTCCGTGTTTTTTGTCATCGTCGCGTAGAGGATTAGAACTCGTCTTTTTTTCATACACTGATTTCCTTTCCAGTTTCCGCACCGTATGTGCCTTGATAAGTCAGTTGATAATAACCGTATTTTGGGCAACTAAATATTAGAGAACGACTGTTTTCAGCATTTTCAATTCTGTCAGCAGAATTATCACAAGCAGGGCATAGAATTCTTTATACCAGCAAAAATCAGTATAATAGCGATAATATATCAACACAAAACACTCAGCTTTTAACAAGAATAATTATATATTTAACTCTTATTCTGGTCAATACGTTTCCGATATATAATAAGGCCGTTAGGCAAAAGAAGTCTGACAGTATATGCATATAGAAGTATGAATTGCAGGAATAGTAGAAAGCCGATTCCGGGCCGAAAATCGGCTGCGCTTCATATAACGCCGAAAAGAAATGCAAGCCTGCTCCCGGCGGGCTTGCATTTTTCCTGCTCGGCTCCGAAACAGTTTAGATAGAACCTTTTTTCGACTTAAATTTATTAATTTGAACAATATAATAGTAATGGAAAAGAAAAACGCTCACATAGGACTTAAATATCGATTACATAAGACATGGTAAGTGGGGGGACAGAGCATGAAGCCAGGGCAAAACTCCGGGTTTAAGCTTACATATACATTTTCCTATTTATATCTGGGACTTCCTATCCTGCTTTTTCTGTTAGGCTGGGTCAGGCCGGCTTTGTCCATACCGCTTTCTCTGGCCTTAATCTATGGCTTATACTCTTCAATTAAAAATTCACCCGAAAGCGATTTAAACCTGTACGAGGACAGAAAAAAGCTCATAGCCGCCTTTTGCATTCTTCTTATTTGGGTCATATCGTCGGGAATCGGCGGCTTGGCATGGCAGAACCGCTGGGACCATATGTACCGCAACGCCGTTTTCAGGGACCTTGTAAAATACGATTGGCCGGTTATAAATACGGATAGCGGGACGGAAAGGAGCCTTTGCTACTATTTAGGTTTCTGGCTGCCCAGCGCGCTTATAGGCAAGCTTAATTACCAGGTCGGTTATGTATTTCAGCTCGTTTGGGCGTTTGCGGGCGCAGCGCTCGCGTTTTGCCTGATTTCCAGGTGGCTAAAAAAGGTAAGCGTAAGGGCCGCGGTTATACTTGTTTTTTTCAGCGGGCTGGACATAGTTTCATATATCATATATAAGTTTACCATTGGAAGAATGGACACGCTTATAGACAACATAATTGCGGGGACACATATAGAGCTGACCCTGAATTATTTTAATTCTTCATCAAATACGACGCTGATTTATTGGCTTTATAATCAGACCATACCGTTTTGGGTATGTTTTATGCTCCTGCTCATGCAGAAAAACAACAAATGCCGCCTTTTTACATTTATGCTCATGCTTCTCTTTTCGCCGTTCAGCGCGTTTGCGCTCATCCCGGCGGTTATATATCTTATTTTCAGAGAAGCAGGGCCTGCAAAGCGGGGGCTGAAGGAAAACGCGTTAAATCTTATAAAAAGCGCGCTGACATTTGAAAATATCGTGGGATTTCTCGTTATGATTATCATCTCACTGTACTTCATGAGCAACCGCTCGGCGAATGTCAGGCATTTCCTGCCCCTGGACGCAAAGGCCGTATTGAAGTTCATACTATACCTGGCGACGGAATACGGAGTCTATCTCTTCTTTGTATACAGGGACGCAAAGGAGGACGTTCTGTTCAGAATCTTTTTTATCGTGATGGTTGTCTGCAGCTTCATCGTTGTGGGACATTACTATGATTTTGCGTGGAGGACGTGCATTCCTACGGCCTTCTACCTTATGCTGATGGTAATGAGGCACGTTGTGCACGACAGGGAGACGCAAAAGTGGAAAAAACGCCTGCTGCTTGTGGTATTCCTCGTCGGATGCTTTACCCCCGGTATGGAGATGATAAGGACGGTAAGACATACGGCAATATGCTACAGCGCCGGCCAGTACTCGGAGCTAACAAGCGGCGGTCTTGATTCAGTTTTCGACGACAGCTATTTTTACGATAATTTTATAGGCAGCGGCGATTCCGCATTCAATAAATACCTTATGAGAAGACCGTGATGCGTACTTGACAGGCATTAGCTAGGAATATATAATGCGATTAAAACTGAACAAAGGGGCGCTGGGTATTCCCGGCTGAGATGAGGCCAATCGAGGCTTCAGTACCCTTGCCGCCAAAGAGGGCGGCGGAACCTGATCCGGGTAATGCCGGCGTAGGAAACGGGATAACGTATGTACGCCGCCGGCCGGAAGGCCGGCGGCTTTCTGTTCCGTTTCCCAGGGAAAGGAGTATAAGATGGAAAGAATCAAATTGAGGGCATTGGTTGAAGGCGCTGTTTTTATAGCGCTGGCTCAGACGCTGGGATACTTAAAGCTTTTTGAGCTGCCGCAGGGCGGCTCCGTAACCCTCAGCCTGCTGCCGTTTTTCATGTACTGCGCAAGATGGGGCGTCGGCCCCGGGCTCCTGGCCGGCTTCGCCTTCGGCGTGCTGCAGCTCGTGTTTGACGGCGCATATGCCTGGAGCTGGCAGTCGATGCTGGGCGATTATATAGTCGCCTTCAGCGTTTTAGGGCTCTCGGGCGCGTTTTGCAGAAAAAGAGGCGGCTTTTTTATCGGCACGGCAGTCGGCTGTACGGCGAAGTTTCTCGCGCACTGGGTCACAGGGGCGACGGTCTGGGCGGAATACATGCCGGAAGAGTTTTTCGGTTTGACGATGACCTCCCCATGGTTCTATTCAGCGCTCTATAACGGGAGCTTCATGCTCGCCGATATGATAATAGCGCTTCTGCTCGGCGCTCTTATCTGGAAGCCGCTCGGGAGGTTTATAAGAGGAGAAGACATAGGGGTGTGATCAGCCCGCCGCGAACAGGTTAAACAGGGACAGGCATTCGCTGCTTTGTCCCTGTTTTTTAATAATGGTTAATTGAGCGGAATAAAATAAATATAATTCGAAGGAGGGCGGCCGATGGAAACGAGAATGAATGTGATTGTTCCCCTGGGGTACGGGAAGTTTGCGCGCTCGGACAAGATTATAGCCCTCGAGCCTATCGAGGAGGACAGGGGGCCCGGGAGGAGAACCAGAGTCTATGTCGAGCAGATCACCTCGCCGTTAATCGCCTCAAGAAGCGAAAACTCGATAATCGCTAATATGGTTGAGACGCCGAGGGAGGTTTTAGAGGCGACGGCCGCTTTTGAGCTGCTACGGGATATTCTGGACGATCTGAAAAA
>JBMNQI010000101.1:0-4380 GCA_050944055.1 Oscillospiraceae bacterium
CCTTATCAAGTCATTTTGCAAAGTTTTATCATTTCAGGCGCAAAATTCTCGCGATTTTTTCTCCTTTTGGAATAACCTCAAGGTCCTCGCGCGTTATTATACGCATTAAGAGCACCAGAATCAGATATAGCACGGCCGCGGCGGCGATAGCTATGAGGACGGAAAGTCGCGGCGAGCCGAGGAACCGGGCAAGCAAACCGTAGGCCGCCCAGGCGAAAAACCCGATTATTACGGAGGCAATCATCGGCTTAATAAAAATGCGCGATATATTCAGTCTCTGCGGGGCGTAGCGGTACAGCGCCACCATATTCAGAAACGCTATAACCATGTAGCAGACCAGAGTGCCGATCGGGGCGCCCGTAATATTTATGCGGGGATTGCCGACAAGTATCCAGTTTATTACGATTTTGAAAGCGCCGCCTATGAGCATGGTTTTAATCGGCGTGTACACGTGCCCGTACGCCTGCAAAAGCGCGTTTGTAATAAGCACCATGCATACGAAAAACGAGGCCGCGCCCAGAATCGCCAGAAGCGGCGCCCCGGTATCCACGAGATCGGGCTGTTTTCCGTAGAGCAGGTTGAGTATGGGCCAGGACAGCGCCATCAGCCCCGCGCCGCACGGCAGGGCGAAAATCGTCGTGATCCTCAGGGAGGCTTCGGCAATGCGGCTCGAGCCGCCGTAGTTTTTCTGCGTCACGAGAGCGGTTATTGTCGGTATAACGCTTATCGTGATGGGGGGGATGAACGAGGAGGGCAGGTTGAAAAGCGTCTGTGTGTTGTAGTAGGCCCCGAACAGGCTCACCGCTTCCTTTTCGGGAAACCCTGCCGCCGTCTGAAGCCGCCGCGTAACAAGGTTTGTGTCTATGAGAGTTATTATGCTCAGGACCGAGGAGCCTATGGTTATGGGTACGCCGATCTTAAACAGCCTCTTAAAAGTATCCGAATACGAATCCGGCACGTCGTCCGAGTCGTCGGTCTCCCCGTAATAGCGCACCTTTACCTTATTTGAAAACAGGTATCCTGCGCCGAGGACTGTGCCTATCGTCACGCCAACTATTGCGCCGGCCGCGCCGTACTCAAGCCCGTATCCGGCTTTTACGAGGTACCAGCAGAGCCAGGTTCCTATGACAAGCTTGCACAATGCCTCTATGACCTGCGAGATGGCCGAGGGCACCATATTGGTATGCCCCTGCGTATAGCCGCGGTAAGCCGACATGATGCACACGAACAATACGGACGGGGCCAGAGCCGAGATGGAGTAGGCGGCCAGTATGTCCTTCATAACGATAGCCAGCTGCTTGTTCAGGAAGAACATTACGCCCGTCCCCAAAGCGCCCAGCGTCAGGAATGTGGCCATAGACACGCGGAATATGCGTTTTATCTGGTTCGGCCGTCCCGCCACGTTCGCCTCGGATATCATCTTGGACATGGCGACGGGGAAGCCCGCCGTCGAAATCGTCAGCAGCATGTTGTATATGGAATACGCGATCCCGAAGTGGCCCATACCCTCGTCCCCGAGTATGTTGCCCAGCGGGATCTTGTACAGAGCCCCGATTATTTTGACTATAACGGCGGCGACTGTCAGAACAGCGGCGCCCGCGGCGAAGCTCTGCCTGTTACCTTTGGATTTTGTCATATGATGTACCTCATTCCGTCGTTCGGCGGTTTAAACGCGCCGTCAGATGCTGCCCATTACCTTCGGCACGGCGTAATCGACGACCTCGCGCTTTATTTTTTCAATGTCCAGGCCGGTGAACTCACCGTTCCTGTACAGTATACGCCCGCGAACCATTGTCAAGCACACATCCCGCCCGCAGGCCGAGAAAGCCAGGTTTGACAAAGCGTCGTGGCAGGGCGTCATAGAGGGAGAAGTAAAATCAAGCATTATAAGGTCCGCGTCATATCCCTCGGCAATACGCCCGCACTCATGCTCCCTGCCCTGGCCTTTGGCCCCGTTGACAGTCGCGGCGCGAAGCATATCATACTTCGAAACGGACAGCGGGTCAAGCGAGCTTACGCGTCCCAGCAAAACCGCCGTCTTTATTTCCTCAAACATATCGTGGCTGTTGTTGGACGAGACCCCGTCAGTGCCCAGGGCTACGTTCACGCCCTTGCTTACGAGCTTTTTAACGGGGCAGATGCCGGAGGCCAGTTTTGAGTTGCTCACCGGGTTGTGAACGGCCGTAACCTTGTGCCGGGCGAGTATATCCATGTCCTCGTCCGTCACCCAGACGCAATGCGCCGCTGTCGTGCGCACGTCGAATATGCCGCATTCCTCAAAAAGCGCCGCCGGCGTTTTCCCATATTTCTCAACGCAGGAATCATGCTCGCCCCTGGTTTCCGAGAGGTGGACATGCATGCCTATGCCGTTTTCGCGGGCTAATTCCGCCGCCGCGCGCCAGAGTCTAGAGTGCGAGGTGTATTCCGCGTGGACGGAGCAGTCCACTCTTATCTGCCCGCCGTTATACCCGTTCCAGCGCTCGACGAGCTCGCGCGTCTCATTTGCCGGCTGGAAGGCAGAAAAGTTGAAATCCTTGCCGAAATCGGTCATGCCGCGCGAAATATTGGCCTTAATACCGGCTTCCACAACGGATTCCGATATGGCGTCGCAGAAATAGTACATATCCGAGATGGACGTGGTGCCGGTCATTATGGCCTCGGCCAGCCCAAGAAGCGCGCCGGCTTTTACAGCTCGCGCGTCAAGCCTGTCCTCGGCGGGAAAGATGTAATCGTAAAGCCAGGTGTGCAGGTCGTAGTCGTCGGCATATCCCCTGAAGAGTGTCATAGGTATATGCGTATGTGAGTTGATTAGGCCGGGCATTATAAGCTTTCCGCCGCCGTCGATGGTTTCCCGGGCTTTCTCAGGCGGCTCGTCTTCGCCTATATACCGGATTAACCCGTCTTTAATGCCTATATAGGCGCCATATAAAACCGTGTTTTTTTCGTCCATTGTCGCCGCCGTGACGTTTTTTATGAGGATATCCATAGCCTACATCCTTTCAAGGCAGAGCCTGATAAGAGAAGCGAAGCTCTCTCTTGCCCGCTCCCCGGCCTCCAGAACCTCTTTTTCAGTCAAGGGCCTATCCAGTATTCCGGCCGCCATGTTTGTGGCCAGCGAGAATCCTAATATCTCCATGCCGGCGTGGTTTGCGGCTATCGCTTCGGGCACCGTGGACATGCCCACAACATCGGCCCCGAGCGCCCTCGCGGCTCTTATTTCCGCCGGGGTTTCATACTGCGGCCCCGGGAAAAACATGTACACGCCTTCGCGCAGCGCGATATTCAGCTCCTTCGCCGCTTCCTTCGCCAATGCCCTCAAACGCGTTGAATAGACATAGCTTGAGTCGGGGAACCTCGGGCCGAACTCGGGAAGGTTGGGGCCTATAAGCGGGCTGCCCGGAAATAGCTTAATATGGTCGGCTATGAGCACGATGTCGCCCGGGGAATATTCCCTGTTTACGGCTCCCGACGCGTTTGTGATAATCAGCTTGTCCGCCCCGAGCATGCGCAGGACGCGCGTGCCGTAGGCGACCGTCTCCATGCTGTGCCCCTCATAGCAGTGGACTCTGCCCTGAAATACGGCGACTTTTTTCCCGCCCATGCGCCCAAGCACAAGATTGCCCGCGTGCCCCGGCGCCGTGGAGACGGGAAAATGAGGTATCTCGCCGTACGGGATAACTACGGCGTTATCAACCTCCGAGGCCATGGAGCCGAGGCCGGAGCCCAGGATCATAAGCACCTCCGGGCGAAAGCCTCCGAGACGCCCTTCTATGGCGCCCGCGCTTTCCCGGTAGTCCTCTATCGTATACATGACTCACCTCAGTATTTATAAGAGCTTCCTCCTATGAATTCGCGCAGCAGGGACGTAGGAGGCAGATATTTTTCGGGAATCGCTTCATATTTTGAAAACTCCGCGAGTATATCCTCTCTTGCTTTCCGGAAGTTCCCGTCTGTTTCCGGCCTGCTGAACAGGTCTTCAACAAACGGCTTTAAGACCCCCGGCTCGTAAAGCAGCGTCGTGTCGATGTCTATATCCGCGTTAGGGCGCAGCGGGAGGATATTCTCTTCCTCGTTTTTGCGGACGTTCGCCCAAAGCGAATAGGTATACGACGCGGAGGCCCCGCGGAAATTGTTGTCTCTTATCATCCGCCGGACAAGGCGGGCATTGGGCGAGGTTGAGACAAAAATCCTCACTGCCTTCGGCTGGTGGCCTATAATTTGCGGGTTATGCGCGTGTATGCCTTCGACTATCATGACTTCGCGCCCTGTCAGGCGCAGGCGCTCGTAGATCTGCGGGGAGCGTTTCTGCCTTCTGAAATCGAACTTGGGTATATCTATCTCGCCGCCCTCGCTGATTATCTCGAAATGACGGCCCAAAAG
>JBMNQI010000102.1:0-4233 GCA_050944055.1 Oscillospiraceae bacterium
GCACTTATCTGAGATATCTGGAGTTGATAAAATTGAGGAACCAGTTGGAGGATATACGCAGGATTTCCCTCGAGGCCATCGGCAACGCGGCCGAGCTTGGCGAGCTTGAGGCCCTGCGTGTCCGCTTTCTCGGAAAAAAAGGCGAACTGACAGCAATACTTAAACAGATGGGACGTCTGTCGCCCGAAGAGCGGCCTGTCATAGGTCAGCTTGCTAATTCCGTTCGCGAGGACATGGAGCGAAAGCTCGCCGAACAGACAAGGGTTTTGCAGCAGAAAAAGCTTCAGGAAAGGCTATCTAGAGAAAAGCTCGACGTTACCCTGCCCGGCAGGAAGTACGAGCTGGGACACCGCCATCCCATGAGCATCGTTCTGGACGAGGCCAAGGAGATTTTTATCGGCATGGGCTTTGAAATAGCCGAGGGCCCCGAGGTTGAGTACTCAAACTACAATTTCACCATGCTCAACGCGCCCGAGGGCCATCCCTCGCGCGACAGGCAGGATACTTTTTATGTGACAGACGACGATTCCATCTGTCTCAGGACGCAGACAAGCCCAGTGCAGGTGCGCACTATGCTCAGCCGCAAACCTCCCATACGCGTCATCTCGCCCGGCCGAGTCTACCGCAAGGACGAGGTCGACGCTACGCACTCGCCCATGTTCCACCAGATAGAGGGGCTTGTTGTCGACAAGGGCATAACTCTGGCAGACCTTAAGGGCACGCTTGACGTGCTGGTCAAAAAACTGTACGGGCCTTCGACGCGCACGCGCTTTCGCCCCCACCACTTCCCGTTCACGGAGCCTAGCTGCGAAGTGGACGTGCAGTGCTTTGAATGCGGCGGGAAGGGCTGCCGCGTGTGCAAGGGCGAGGGCTGGATTGAACTGCTCGGCTCGGGCATGGTGCACCCGAAGGTGCTTGAAAACTGCGGCATAGACACCGATGTTTATACGGGCTTCGCCTTCGGCATAGGTCTTGAGCGAATGACTCTCCAGCGCTTCGCTATAAGCGACATGCGCCTGTTGTTTGAAAACGACATGCGCTTTCTCGCACAGTTTTAGGAGGGTAACCGATGTATCTTTCAAGAAAATGGCTCTCTGAGTTTACGGATATAAAAGCCTCGGACAAGGAATATGCGGACGCCATGACAATGTCCGGCTCCAAGGTCGAGGGCTGGGAATACCTCGGCGCGGAAATACTTGGCGTAATAGTCGGACGCGTGGACGAGATTTACCGCCATCCTGACTCCGACCACCTGTGGGTATGCAGGGTCGGCGCCGGCCAAGGCAGAGTTCTTCAGATAGTCACTGGAGCGCAGAATGTGAAAAAAGGCGACCTTGTCCCCGTCGCGACGGACGGATCCTGTCTCACCGGCGGCAAGAGGATATTCTCCGCCGATTTCCGCGGCGTTAGGTCGGAGGGCATGCTCTGCAGCATACAGGAGTTGGGTCTGACGCTCGGGGACGTGCCCTACGCGGCCGAGGACGGCATTCTCATTTTGCAGGAGGACTGCTCTCCGGGACAGGATATACGCACGGTCCTCGGTTTCGACGACACGGTTATTGAGTTTGAAATCACGCCGAACCGGCCGGACTGCCTTTCAATCATCGGCCTGGCCCGCGAGAGCGCCGCAACCTTCGGCACGAAGCTGCGCCTGCACGACCCGGTTGTAAAAGGCTCTGGCGGCGACATCACGGAGCATCTGGACGTCGAGGTGCATGACCCCGACCTCTGCTCCCGCTATACTGCGAGAATGATATACGACGTTAAAATCGGGCCTTCCCCAAAATGGATGAGGGAGCGGCTCCGCGCCTGCGGCGTTCGCCCTATCAACAATATTGTGGATATTACAAACTATGTCATGCTCGAATACGGCCAGCCTATGCACGCTTTTGACTTTGCATGCATAGAGGGCAAGAAGATCATCGTCCGCCGCGCCGCCGAGGGCGAAACGCTCACTACGCTGGACGGGAACGCGCGCCCTCTCAATCCCGGAATGCTGGTCATCGCGGACGAGCACCGCGCGGTCGGCCTCGCGGGCATAATGGGCGGTCTCAACAGCGAGATAACGAGCGAGACAAATCGCGTCGTGTTCGAATCGGCAAATTTCAACGGCACCTCAATACGCCAGACCGCGCTCTCCCTCGGCATGAGAACGGACGCCTCCGGACGCTTTGAAAAAGGGCTTGACCCGATGCTCACGCTCCCTGCCGTGCAGAGGGCCTGCGAGCTTGTCGAGATGCTGGGCGCCGCAAAGGTCTATGACGGCATAATAGACGTCGTTTCAAATATACCCGAACCTTCCAAGGTGAAGCTGGAGCCCGAAAAATGCAGCGCTCTTATCGGCGTTGATATACCCAGGGAGGAAATGGTCCGGTATCTTGAGCCGCTCGGCTTCAGCGTGGATAAGGACGATATGGTATCCGTACCCTCTTGGAGAGGGGACGTGGAGCATTATTCCGATCTTGCCGAGGAAGTCGCCCGGTTTTACGGGTACGATAAGGTCCCTTATACTATAATGGGCGGCGAGACCATGCAGGGCGGGCTTACGCCGTTCCAGAAATTTGAGTCGCAGCTTGGCTCGCTGTGCCGCAGCCTCGGCTATACGGAGATAAACACTTACACCTTCTTCGGAAATACCGACTTCGACAAAATCGGCCTGCCCGAAGACAGCCCGATGCGCGAAGGAGTAATAATCCAGAACCCGCTGGGCGAGGATCGCAGCATAATGCGCACGACGGCCGTCCCCTCAATGATGGAAACGCTTGAGCGCAACTACAGCTACCGCAACGCCTCGGTTAAATTCTTCGAGCTCTGCCGCGTCTATATACCCGCGGACGGGCACGATCTGCCGGACGAGCGCCGCAAATTAATGCTGGGCGCCTACGGCGGCGGAGTCGACTTTTTCGCCGTTAAGGGCGCTGTTGAGACGGTTTTGAAGGCGCTCAGGGCAAACGAAGCTTTATTTAAAGCCGAGACGGAGCTGCCATGGTGCCACCCGGGCCGCTGCGCCTCAGTCTCGCTTGGCAACAACCGCCTGGGCTGGGTCGCACAGATACATCCCAACGTGACGGACAATTACGGAATACCTACCGAGGTCTATATGGCGGAGCTCGATCTTCAAACCCTGTTTGACGGAGCCGGAGAGGAGGCGAAATACGTTCCCCTCCCCCGTTTCCCTTCAATGGCCAGGGATATCTCCGTCGTCTGCGATATGGACGTCACCGCCGCCGAGCTGCTTGAATGCATAAAAAAGGCCGGCGGGGAGCACCTGCGCAGCGTCGAGCTCTTCGATGTTTACACGGGCGCCGGCATACCGGAAGGCAAAAAGAGCGTCGCCTTTTCGCTGCTTCTGCGCTCGGACGAATACACGCTCACCGACGACGACGCGGACAGCGAAGTCAAAGCGATATTAAAAGCGCTGGGCGATAAGTTCGGAGCCTACAGGCGCTGAAATAAATGTTTACAATTGTAAAAAAACGGGATATTATATAGATAAGCTGCAAGAAGCTAAGGAGGGTAGAAGCCATGACTGATTTTACAAGGCAGTTTGACGTTCGGGAGGAAAAAGGCCGGCAGATTAAAGCGATTATGACTGCCGTTTACGATTCGCTGAAGGAAAAGGGCTACAATCCTGTCAATCAGATCGTTGGCTACATCCTTTCCGAGGATCCGACCTATATAACAAACTACAACAACGCAAGAAGCTTGATCCGGAAAATCGACCGCGACGAGCTTCTCAAGGAGCTTGTCATAAGCTACCTTTCGGAATAGAATTCGGGCGTTTCGGGGCTTTCGCGCGCTTTTTGGCGGGCTGAGTTTCCCGCGTACATGTTTTCACGGTTTCCATGAGAGGCCGGAACTCGTGCCGCGACGGGCGCGGCACGAGTTCCGGTTTTTATTGTTTCCCAGGCGGCACACGGCAGCGACTAAACT
The DNA here is from genome assembly GCA_050944055.1 of Oscillospiraceae bacterium. Lineage (GTDB taxonomy): Bacteria > Bacillota > Clostridia > Oscillospirales > Oscillospiraceae > JBMNQI01. Next base: position 3,934 of record JBMNQI010000102.1, read on the forward strand.
TAACCTGTTAAGTTTAGTTGATATGTAGCTTTTAACAGTATGAGGGCATAATAGAAACTATGAGCTTAGTCATATTCCATTTTACAATGTATATATCTTATTTTGCGTTTGACATCGCGGCAACGATATGTTACAATTAGTTACAAATTCAAAAGGAGGCATATTATGGCCGAAAAAACCAGCGGCCTTGAATACAAGGGTCGTCCTCTGCGCAGGAAAGACAATTTGATATATTACGGAAGCATGGCCGATAAATATATTATTATGCTGCAGGTGCTCGAAACAAAGAAGGTAAAGGAT
>JBMNQI010000103.1:0-4192 GCA_050944055.1 Oscillospiraceae bacterium
GGCTTGCTGCGGTCTCCCAGAGCCGGGCCGCATATGAGCTTTACGTTCTCGCGCGCGAGTTCTCGCGCAATTAAATGCCCCTCCGTCCCGTGGACTATGGTAAAATCGATATCAAATTCCCTGGCTATGCGTATAGCCGTAAAAATATCGTCCGCCCTGTGCGCGTGAAAATGAGCCGGGATCTCCTTTCGCAGGAGAGGTATGAGAGCTTGCAGCTTTAAATCAAAATCAGGCTCTTCGGCGTCTTCGTCCCGCCAGGCTTTTTCAAGCTTCATCATATACTCACGCGCCTTGAAAAGCGTCTCTCTTATAAGCGCGGCCGTAGCCATGCGCGTTACCGGCGCCTGGTTTTTCAGGTGATAGACTGATTTCGGGTTTTCCCCCAGCGCAAACTTCATGCATGCGGGCGCGCGCAATATCATATTATCTATGCGGTTTCCGGCGGTCTTCACCGCCGCAAACTGGCCGCCTATGGCGTTGGCGCTGCCCGGGCCGGTCATAACCGCCGTCACGCCCGCGGCAACAGCCTCTGAAAAACAGCGGTCCATCGGGTTTACGGCGTCTACGGCGCGAAGCTGCGGCGTAACGGGGTCTGTCTCCTCGTTGCCGTCGTCGCCCTCGAAACCCACGGCGTCCTCAAACATGCCCAGATGCGTATGCGCGTCTATCAGCCCCGGCAGCACAAAGAACCCGCCGGCGTCGAATACTTCTTCATCCGCCGCCCCGGGCGCGTCGGCCATGGGCCCTACCGATATGATTTTGTCCCCCCGTGTCAGCACAAAGCCCGGAGAATAATCCTCTCCGGCCATTGTCAGGACGTTTCCGTTTATTATAAGCATTGCCTGTCCTTGCCTTTCCTTCGATTTCGCGCCTTCCCCCGAAGCCGGCGGCGTCAGAGACGAGCCTGCATTATGGTGAATTCAACAGTGCCTTTTAATCATTCATTACATATTATTATCGCGCAGCCGGCGGGCTGCGCGATAAAACCCAGTAAACGCAAAGCGGCCGCGCGGCCGCCGTACGGCGTTACGCCCTGCGGCGCCGGCTGCCGCATTTTTTGTCTATGTAACGGCTCAGGTCGGACATACGGCTGTCCGAATCCTGCAAAAACTGCTTTAGCTTATCCTCGAAGCTGGACGACGCTGCGCAAGCGCGCGGCTGATGCGCTTCTGCAGGCATCCTGCCGCTGTGAACGCGGGCGGCCTCCGGCTCGGCCTTCTTCAGGGAGAGGTTGATTCGCCCGTTTTGATCAAGTCCGATAATCTTGACCTTTACCTGCTGGCCCTCGGAGAGATGCTCGTGAATATCGTTGACATACGTGTTGGCGATCTCCGAGATGTGTACCAAACCGCTTTTCCCGCCCTCAAAAGCAACGAATGCTCCGAATTTGGTGATACCGGTGACTTTGCCCTCAACTATTGAGCCAATTTGCAGTTCCATATGGTTGCAGCGTCCTCCAATTAATGCTGCGGGATAAGCCCCGCCCCGGCCTCGGTATTTTTTCAGCCAATATCATAAAACACGGTCTCGTTCGATGAAACGAGTCCGAAATTCTCACGCGCCAGCTCGGCAATTTTTTCGGGATCGTCCTTGCGCCCGATATCATCCCTGAGCTCCTCGTTTTCAGTTTTCTGACGCTCTACCTGCGCCTGCAGCAGCTCCTGCTGGCGCTCGGCCTCCGATATCCTGCCCCGCAGGGATATAAGAGAAGCCAGAGCGTATATTGCTATTACGGCCAGTATGATTTTGGGGAGTATCCCCCCGGCTTTTTTGCTTTTCATATCGCCCTCCAAGAATGCTGTCATTCCCGAAGCTTCCAATAATCCTGTGTCTTTTTATTTTATACCATTTTTTCAAGCTGTCAAAGTTTTTTTTCACGAATACGGCACTTTTTTTAAATAAACCTGCCAGCGCGCGCAGCGGGATAAGCAGACCGTCCGCAATAAGGCCGAAGACGCTTAGGAAAAACGGGCTTACGGTAAGAAAATACAACGCGCCGCCTAAAACCGGGCAGGCAATAAAAGAGACGCGCAGACTGCCTCCCCGGTACATTGCGTAAAGGAACACCGACGCGCCCGCAGCCATCCCGAAGAAAACGTCGGCCGCGCCCCCGGCCGGCCCGGAATCCAGCCGGTGCCGCCAGGCGCGCAGAAAATCGTAGACTATGCCCAAGAAAGCCCCCAGCAGTAAGCCTTCGGCCAATGCCGCCGCCTGCGAGCCGACAGATATCTCCATGCTATTTGAAAAGCCGGGCGAAGAATCCGCGGCCTGAGGCCAGGTTCTCGTGGTATCGCAGGCTGTCGATATTTCCGGAGATGCCGACGTCCCCTGTCTCAAGGCTCAGGCTCTCCACCTGCAGGTCCTTCCCGGAAACCGTAAGCCCGCCCTTGGTCGTCTCCATTATAATCTCGTTTTCATCAAAGCTCATCACGTCGGTCACGCCGGAAACCGAAAGCGTCTCCCTCGCGTCAATAATAACCTGGTGCGGCGCCGCCGTTTTTTTAGAGTTTTCCGAATACTGCATACTCGTCCCTCCCGGAAATTGATTCGGGCACGCGCCCTACCACAATTTATGCCCTCTGGGACGAGTATATTCCAGTTGTCCGGCTAAGCGCCGCCTATATCTCAATATACATCTCCGGGGCTTCGGCCTTGCCCGCCGTCTCTCTTGTATCAAGGACGCGCACCCTGACGCGGCGCTCGCCGAAGCGTATCTCGATTACGTCTCCTGCCTTTACGTCAAATGAGGGCTTGACGTTCTTCCCGTTTACGGAGACCCTGCCTCCATCGCAGGCTTCCTGAGCGACCGTACGCCTTTTAATAAGCCGCGATACCTTGAGGAATTTGTCTATGCGCATGCTCCCTCCGTGCTTTATGGGCCGCCCTTCAGGGCGGCCCATAAGCTATGCATCTTATTACTTCGAGACGGCGTCCTTCAGAGCCTTGCCCGGCTTGAAAACCGGCAGCTTGGAAGCGGGAATAACGATGGTCTCCTTCGTCCTGGGGTTGCGGCCTGTGCGTTCGCCCCGAACTTTGATGTCGAAAGCGCCGAACCCGACAAGCTGGACCTTGTCACCCGCGCTGAGAGAATTGGTGATAGCTTCTATAACGGCATCCAGCACGCGCTCGGAATCTTTTTTGGAAAGGCCGGCTTTTTCTGCGGCAGCTGCAACGAGTTCTGCTTTGTTCATATAAAATCCTCCTGCTTCTTTTTTACGGGCGCAAACCCGCTTTTATACTTAAAACGCGGAGCATGTCTCCTCGTTTATAAGTCTTTTGCTCTCATCCCATAGCTTGTCCAAATCATCAAGAGTCATTTCAGTCATATCAAGTTTTCTCTCGGAGGCAAGCTTTTCAGCGATTGAAAACCTTTTAATAAACTTATCGCAGGCAGCTCCAAGGGCCTGCTCCGGGTCCGTCCCTGTGAATCTTGACACGTTCACGACGGAGAACAGGAGATCGCCAACCTCCTCGTCCACTCCCTCACCTTTCTTAACAGCCTCGCGCAGCTCGCAAAGCTCCTCCTCTATCTTATCCAGAGCTCCTCCGATATCCGGCCAGTCAAACCCGGCCTTTCTCGCTTTATTCTGTATTTTTTCGGCTCTCCACAGCGAGGGCAGGCTCCGGGCGACTGAATCCATGGCGGAAGCGTGAGTGAGCTGATTATTCTGCCGCCTTTTGATTGCGTCCCAGTTTTCCAGCACCTCGCCCGAGCCCGAAACCTTCACTTCGCCGAAAACATGGGGGTGGCGCTCAAGCAGCTTTCTAACGGCGGCGTCGGCCACGTCCTCTATATCGAAGCTGCCCGCCTCGCGCTCGATGTCCGAGTGGAACAAAACCTGCATAAGCACGTCGCCCAGCTCCTCCCGCAGATGAGCGGAATCCTTCTGGTCGATGGCTTCAACCGCCTCGTACGCTTCCTCTAAAAAGTTGCGGCGGATACTCTCGTGAGTCTGCTCCCTGTCCCAGGGGCAGCCGTCCCGCGAACGCAGGAGGGACACCATTTGTACCATATCGTATAGAGTGTACCTGTCCTTCTGAGGAAAATCTAGCATATTTTATGCTCCTTATCAAGTCATTTTGCAAAGTTTTATCATTTCAGGCGCAAAATTCTCGCGATTTTTTCTCCTTTTGGAATAACCTCAAGGTCCTCGCGCGTTATTATACGCATTAAGAGCACCAGAATCAGATA
>JBMNQI010000104.1:0-4149 GCA_050944055.1 Oscillospiraceae bacterium
AGAGCCGGCTTCTCCGGAGAGGAGTTTTTCAATATCCTCCCGGTCCTCAAAATCCAGGGGAAGCAGAATTTTCGGCGGCAGCGCCGGGCGGCCGGCATAATACTGTTTTATAAAACCAGAAACTATTTCGCGGTCGTCGCCCTCAACCGTACCCGGAAGCACGGCCGAATCCTTGTTCAGCAGGTCGCCGCCCTCATAGTGCAAAACCGCAAAAGCGCATTTAACGGGACCGCGGAAATACCCGACAACGTCCCTGTCAGCCGCGCCCAAGGAAAATACCTTTTGCCTTTTTCCAAGCTTTTCTATTGCGTTAAGCCTGTCGCGCAGCTCGGCCGCCCTCTCAAACCTGAGTGAAGCGGCCTCGGCGAGCATTTCCTCTTTTAGTTCGGAGGCTACCTCGGCCGTCTTCCCCTCCAGTATCTTGACAGCCTGTTCAACGCGCTGCCTGTATTCTTCCTGCGTCATCTCGGGGCGGCACCATCCGGCGCATCGCCCCATCCCGAAATACAGGCAGGGGCGCTCGCGGCCTATGTCGCGCGGAAACTTCCTGTTGCATGTGGGCAGCTTCAGAGCCTCGGAAATAGCGTCCAGCGCCTGGAAAGTCTGCGTGCGCGAACCGAACGGCCCGAAATAGCGGGATTTGTCCTTCTGCTTTTTCCCGCTGAGCGAGAAGCGCGGGTATTCCTCGTCGGACAGGCGCACAAACGGATAGCCCTTGCCGTCCTTCAAAAGTATATTATATTTCGGCTGGTGTCGTTTTATCAGAGAACACTCCAGCACGAGCGCCTCAAACTCGCTGTCGGCGACTATTATCTGGAAATCCGCGACCTGCGCGACCATATTCAGGGTTTTCTGCGTATGCCCGGCAGAATCCTGAAAATACTGAGATACGCGGTTTTTCAAAGCCTTCGCCTTTCCCACGTAGATGACCTCGCCATGCTCGTCCAGCATAATGTAAACGCCCGGCAGCAGGGGCAGGTTCCCGGCCTTTTCGCGAAGTTCTTTAATATCCATAATCATATATAACTGTATAACAAGTTTTAAAAAGCGCCGGCAGCTGCACCGGCGCTTTTTCGGAAAGACAATTGCACTTACTCGGCGAAATTGCTGTTAATGAGTTCAATGAGGGAATTTACCGCCATCTCTTCGTCGCTCCCGTCGGAAGCGATCGTTATCGTATCGCCCTTTACTATTCCGAGTGACAAGACACCTAAAAGACTTTTCGCGTTGACCCTGCGATCATCCTTTTCGACCCAGATGCTGCTTTTAAACTCATTAGCCTTCTGGATAAAGAAGGTGGCCGGCCTTGCGTGAAGGCCAACTTGGTTATTGACGACAGTCTCCTTAATGTACATGTATCCACACTCCTTATACTGTAATAGCGCAGGAAATAATATTTGCGTTAAACCCGCCATATCCTTTGATTTTAGTATACCCAATAGGACGCGTAACGTCAATACATTTTTTATTCAGACGTCCAGCTCGGCAATGGTTACTCCCGTTTCTCCCTCGCCGTATCGCCCGAGCCTGTAGCTTTTTACGTGTTTCATCCCGCGCAGTCGCTCGTGAACGGCTTTTCGCACCGCGCCGGTACCCTTGCCGTGTATAATGGTGACCTGCGAAAGCTTCGCCATAAGCGCGCCGTCGATGAAGTTTTCCAGTTCGTTCCCGGCCTCTTCCCCCGTCATGCCGCGAAGGTCTATCTCCGGCCTGGCCGCTATGCTCCGAAGCTTCTGTTCAGCCCTTTCCATGTATTTTTTGATTTCCGGCTGCTCCCGCTCGAGAAGCCGGACCTCGTTCTGATTTACAGTCAGCTTCATTATGCCGGCCTGAAGCCTGAGCTCGCCGTTTTCCCCGACAGACAGCACGGTCGCCTTTGTGCCCAGCTTTTTAAGCTGTACAATGTCGCCTGCCGCGATGGAACGCGAAGAAACCTCTTCCGGCTCGGGCTCGGGAGTGTACCCAAGCTTATTTTCCGCCTCGTTAAGCTCGCGGCGCAGCTCCGCCCTGGCCTTATTGATCTCCTGCCAGTTCTCGTTCTTATTCTCAAGCTTACGGAGCTCGTTCATCTCTTCCATAACCCGGTCGGCCGCGGCTCGGGTTTCGTCAATTATTCGCTGGGCCTCGGCTCTGGCCTTCTCTTCGGCCTTCCGGCGGATCTTCTCCGCCGAGCTTCTGTATTCCTCGGCTTTTTTGCGGTTCTCCTCCGCCTCGCGTGCGGCTTTCGCGGCCTCTATTCGCGCTTTCTCCATCTCCTGGCGCTGGCTGTTTAGCTCGGCGATGACCTCTTCAAACCGTGTGCTGCCCTGGCTCATCTTGCTTTTCGCGCGCTCTATTATCTGCTTTGACAGGCCAAGCCGTTCGGAAATCGCAAATGCATTGGATTTTCCGGGCACGCCGATGAGAAGCCGGTATGTCGGTCGAAGCGTTTCAATGTCGAATTCGCACGAGGCGTTGGCCACGCCCTCCGTCAGCGTCGCAAAAACTTTCAGCTCGGCGTAATGCGTCGTCGCGGCTACAAAAGCGCCGCGTTCCCTCAGCTCCTCGATTATAGCTATAGCCAAAGCCGCCCCCTCGACGGGGTCAGTCCCGGCCCCAAGCTCGTCGAACAGCGTAAGCGAAGTGCCGTCCGCCTCGGCTATAATGGAAATAATATTGGTCATATGGGCTGAAAACGTGGACAGGCTCTGTTCTATGCTCTGCTCATCCCCGATGTCCGAGAGCACCTTATTAAATATACGCACGCGGCTTCCGTCGTCAGCGGGTATATGCAGGCCGCTCTGGGCCATTAGCGTGAGGAGCCCGATCGTCTTAAGTGCCACTGTTTTTCCGCCTGTGTTAGGCCCGGTTATAACAAGCGTGTCAAATCCGTCTCCAAGGCGCACGTCGATAGGAACGGCCTTATCCCTAGGTAAGAGCGGGTGGCGCGCCCTGTTGAGTATAAGCCCGCCGCCGCTGATTTCCGGGCGCATCGCGTTTAAACGGTATGAGAGCTTGCCGCGGGCAAAAATACAGTCGAGCGTCACAAGAATCAAGAAGTTGTTTTCGATCTGGTCCGAGAAGCTATCGGCCTCTGCTGAAAGCTCCATAAGTATTCGCTCGATCTCGGCCTTCTCCTCGGCTTCAAGCTGCCTTATCTCGTTATTGGCCTCAACCACCTGCATAGGCTCTATAAAAACAGTTGCGCCGCTGCCGGAAACGTCGTGCACAAGACCCGACACTTCGCCCCTGTATTCGGCCCGGACGGGTATGACGTATCGCCCGGAGCGCATTGTTATAATCGGCTCCTGCAGCGCCTTCTGATAGTGCGCGGAGGAGATCATTTTCTGAAGCACGTCCCGAATGCGCGAATTGGCCGAACGTATACGCCTGCGTATGGAAGCCAGCTCCGCGCTCGCCGCGTCGGCAATCTCATCGACGGAGATTATAGAATTTGTGATCCTGTCCTCAAGCGGCCGGTTCGGCTCGAGCATTCGGAAAAGATGGTCCAGCTCCGTCGATGTTCTGCCGTCGCCTTCCCCGTATTTCTTTGCCTCCCGCGCGGCTTTCAGCACTCCGGCTATATCGAGCAGCTCGCGCGTATTGAGCATGCCCCCCTGGCCGGCCCTTCTGAGAGCGCCGCCCACATCATGCACGCCCGAGAAAGAGGGGCTGCCCCGCAGGCCGATGAGCTTTCGCGCGGCCGAACACTCGTCGAGCGCGCGCTCTATATCCATACGCTCGGCCATGGGTCGCAGCGAACGGCAAATCTCTTTTGCGCGGTCGCTTACGGCCTCGGAGGCCAGCATCTCCAGTACCGCCGGATATTCGAGGTTTTTTAATGATTTTTCAGTCAGGGTCATCTATATTCTCCGTATTCAAAGTAAGTCTTTTATAATAGTCCAGCGTCCCGAATCCCCGCTCGAGCTGCACAAGCAAAAAGGCCTCGACGGCGTGTGAAAGCCTTTCCAGAGCTTGGGGAGATAGCCTGAACGAAAAGATTTTAGAGCTCTGGGCCCCCAGTATGTACTGCATGGCGTTAAGAGAGGCCGTGCAGAGCCTGGCGGCTATGCCCCCGGTCCTCCTGCATCTGTCGCATACCAGGACGCCCTCCTCAAGCTGCAGCCTTGGTTCCGCAGGCATTGTTTCGCCGCACACGGCGCAGCAGTC
>JBMNQI010000105.1:0-4068 GCA_050944055.1 Oscillospiraceae bacterium
ACCTGCCAAAGAGTAAGCTTGGAGTGGATATTGAAGGGGGATTTATACCCGACTACCGCCCGATAAAAGGGCGCGAGGACACAATTGCGGAGCTGAAATCCGCCGCCGACAAGAGCGAGCGGGTTTATCTTGCGACCGACCCGGACCGCGAGGGCGAGGCCATATCCTGGCATCTCAAGGAGCTTTTAAACCTGCCCGATGAAAAGATTTGCCGTGTAACCTTCAACGAGATAACAAAGAACGTTGTCGTGGAGAGTATAAAAAACCCGCGGTCAATCGACCAGGATTTGGTTGACGCGCAGCAGGCTCGAAGGCTGCTTGACCGTATAGTCGGCTATCAGCTCAGCCCGCTTTTGTGGCGCAAGGTGCGCCGCGGCCTTTCGGCCGGCAGGGTCCAGTCAGTGGCGACGCGCCTTGTTACCGACAGGGAAGAAGAGATCCGCGTCTTCAGGCCGGAGGAATACTGGCTGCTCACCGCGCTTTTTGACAGGATTGACAGCGAGGGCGGTTTTGCGGCTAAATTCTTCGGCGATGAAAAGGGCAGGATAGAGCTTCATAGCGAGGAAGAGGTAAAAACAGTTATCTCCGCTGTGGAAAGCTCGCCGTTTACGGTCGGCAGCGTAAAGCGAGCCGAGAAGAAACGCACGCCTGTCCCGCCGTTTATCACCTCGACCCTGCAGCAGGAGGCCTCGCGCAGGCTCAACATGAGCCCGAGGCGGACAATGAGCATAGCCCAGCAGCTCTACGAGGGCGTCGACATAAAAGGCGAGGGTACGATAGGCCTCATAACATATATGAGAACCGATTCCCTGCGTATTTCCGAAGAGGCTCTCTCCGCCGCCAAAGAATATATAATCGCCCGTTACGGCGAAAAATACTACGCGGGCAAGCCCCGCCGCTTTAAATCAAAAAAGGATATCCAGGACGCGCACGAGGCCATACGCCCCAGCATACCGCGCTTAGACCCCGAAAGCATAAAAGGCAACCTGACAAACGACCAATACCGCCTCTACAGGCTTATATGGAGCCGGTTTATAGCGAGCCAGATGGCCCCGGCCGTGTATGACAGCGTTGTGGTCGACGTGATTTCGGCGGGTTATATTTTCCGCGGGAGCTTCTCCAGCCAGAAGTTTTCCGGCTACACAGCGGTTTACGAGGAGTCCCGCGACGACGAAGGCGAGGAAAAGGAGCTAAAACTCCCGAACCTGCGCGAGGGGGAGAAGCTGAAGCTGAATAAGCTCGAACCCGAGCAGAATTTCACAAAGCCGCCCGCGCGCTACACCGAGGCGACGCTCATCAAGGCATTGGAAGAAAAGGGCATAGGCCGCCCGAGCACCTACGCCCCCACCATCAGCACGATACTGGACCGTGAGTACGTGGTCAAGGAGGATAAATACCTCCGCCCGACGCCGCTGGGCGAGGTCGTCACGGCACTGATGAAGGATAAATTCCGCGACATAGTGGATATTGGCTTCACAGCGCGCATGGAGGATACGCTGGACAGTGTCGAGGAAGGGAAAAAGACCTGGAAATCAGTGCTTGAGGAGTTTTACGGCGATTTCAACGCAAAAATGAAGCAGGCCGAGCAGGATCTTCAGAACGAGAGGATCAAGGTGCCAGACGAGGAGAGCGACGAGGTCTGCGACGTTTGCGGCAGGAAAATGGTAATAAAATTCGGCAAATTCGGGCGTTTTCTCGCGTGCCCCGGATATCCGGAGTGTAAATTCACGAAACCGCTGGTTGTCGCGACGCCCGGCGTCTGCCCGAAATGCGGTTCGCGCATACTGAAAAAAACATCGAAAAAAGGCTACACATATTACGGTTGCGAGAAAAATCCGTCCTGCGACTTCATGACCTGGGACGTACCGGTCGCCAACACATGCCCCGAGTGCGGCAACACGATGTTTAAAAAGTCGGGGCGCGGGTTTAAGAAGCCCTATTGCATAAACGAGGCCTGTTCCCTCTTTGTGCCGGAGGAGCAGCGCGGAGGCAGGAAAAAGCCCGCCCAGAAGGCGGAAAAAACGGAGAAGGCAGTTCCGGAGACAAAAAAGGCGCAGCCTAAGAAGGCCGCCGCCAAGAAAACGGATTCGAAGCGAGCCCGGGCGGCAAGCGGCGCGGAATAATGAAAGTCACGGTTGTAGGCGCGGGGCTTGCCGGCTGCGAAGCCGCGTGGCAGCTTGCCAAAAGCGGTATAGAAGTAACTCTTATAGAGATGAAGCCGCAAAAATATACGCCGGCTCACCACAGCCCATGCTTTGCCGAGCTTGTATGCTCCAACTCCTTCAGGGCGGCCGGCATTGAAAACGCGGTGGGGCTTTTAAAAGAGGAGCTGAGGCGCCTCGGCAGCCTTATTATGGAATGCGCTGACAGGACGAGGACACCGGCAGGAGGCGCGCTTGCCGTCGACCGAGAGCGTTTTTCCGCGCTTGTAACAGAACATATACGCTCGTCGCCGCTCATAGAAGTTCAGGAGCGTGAGGTAACTCAGATTCCAGGCGGCGAATGCATAATAGCGACCGGGCCGCTGACTTCCGACGCGCTGGCTGATTCCATAAGCGAGTTCTTCGGCGCTTCCTATCTCAGCTTTTTTGACGCCGCCGCCCCGATAGTGAGTTTTGAGAGCATTGATATGGAGTCTGCCTATTTTGCCTCGCGCTACGGGAAGGGAACTGCCGATTATATAAACTGCCCGATGACGAAAGAGGAGTATCTGGACTTCTTAAGCGAGCTGATAAGCGCGAAGCAGGCGGAGGTTCACGGATTTGAGGACGAGAAGGTCTTCGAGGGCTGCATGCCGGTCGAGGTTATGGCGCGCCGCGGGCAGGACACACTGCGGTACGGGCCGATGAAGCCCGTGGGACTTCGCGACCCCAGGACGGGCAGGGAGGCCTACGCCGTCGTACAGCTGCGCCGGGATAACCTCGAGGGAACGATGTATAATCTTGTAGGCTTCCAGACTCATCTGACCTTCGGGGAGCAGAAGCGTGTTTTTTCAATGATTCCCGCGCTGAAAAACGCGGAGTTTCTGAGATACGGCGTAATGCACCGCAATACCTATATCGATTCCCCGCGTTTGCTTGACAGGTATTACAGGGCGAAAAAGGACCCGCGAATCGCATTTGCCGGCCAGATAACCGGCGTCGAAGGCTATGTCGAGTCGACGGCCTCGGGACTCCTGTGCGGGATTGAAAAATCAAGAAGGATTTTGGGGCTAAGCCCCGCCGACATTACTCCCGAAACTGCGACAGGCGCTCTGGCGCACTATATAAGCGACCCGAGCGTGGCCGATTTTCAGCCTATGAACATTAACTACGGCATAATTGCGCCGCTTACCGAGAAAATCAAGGGCGGCAGGAGGCTCCGCAAGCAGGCAATTGCGGAGCGGGCGCTGCGGCATATAGACAATTTCGTAATCTCAAATCCGAGGTGAGCCGAATGAAAATAATTATCGACGCCATGGGAGGCGACTACGCCCCGACAGAAATAGTCAAAGGAGCGCTTGAGGCGGTTGAAAAGCTGGGCGTAAGCATCGTCCTGGTCGGGAAAACGGAGCAGATACTGCGCGTCCTGAGAGGCCTGGGGCGCGGCGAGCTGCCGAAGGGATTGGAGCTGGCCAACGCGGAAGACGTGGTCGACATGAGCGACGACCCCGTCACGGTCATCAAGGACCGCAAGGATTCCTCCATGGTGGTGGCGCTCAACATGCTGCGCGACGGGAGGGGAGACGGGCTCATTTCCGCCGGGAGCACGGGCGCTCTCATAACGGCTTCCACATTGCTCGTCAAGCGTATACACGGCATACGCAGGGCCACGCTTGCAGTTGAGTTCCCGACGGCAAACGGGCATACGCTTATTGCCGACGCGGGCGCTAACGTGGAATGCACGCCGGAATATTTGCTCCAGTTTGCGTATATGGGCGCTTTTTATATGCAGCGCCTCCATGACCTTCCAAAGCCCAGGGTCGGGCTTCTTAACATTGGGGTGGAGGAGACGAAGGGACTGCCGCTGCAGCGGCAGACATACGAGCTGCTCCGCCAGGCGGACGGCCGGGGCAGGATTAGCTTTGTC
>JBMNQI010000106.1:0-4048 GCA_050944055.1 Oscillospiraceae bacterium
CGCACGGACGCTTCATTTGCCGAGCCCCAGACATTTGAAATCGGCAGCAACAGCGATCTGGTTCTTGAAAACACTGTAACCGGGAATCTGCCCTGGACTATCGAGCGGTTTTCGAAAAAAGGGCGCGGGCACCTGACTTTCCCTACGAAGTTTGACATGGTGGAGCCGCTTTTGGAGCTTGACCACGAGGGAAAGACAATATTCCGCATGAGCGTGAACCCGCCGGAGGTAATTCGCCGAATAGAGCTTGGAACTTCGCCGCTTGAAGCGCGCATACGGGCTCTCAACGATATGCAGTCTGCTGGCTATCCCGTCGGGCTGCTTATAGCGCCGGTTATATTGCTGCCGGACTGGACGCGCCATTACGGCGAATTAATTGATATATTGGCAGACAAGCTGAGCCCGGGCGTTAAGAAAAACGGCTTCATAGAAATCATCCTTATGACATACAGCTATGTGCATAACGCCATCAATACGGAGGCCTTCCCGAATGCCGCGGATCTTTACGATAAAAGACTTATGACAGGCCGCGGGAGGGGAAAGTATTGCTACCGCCCCGAGGCGAGGGCTGAGGCGGAGGAGTTTCTGCGTGAAAAGCTGGCCCGAAGCCTTGAGACCATGCCGGTACTTTATATATCCTGATTGACACGGATTTTTCCAGGCTATATACTTTCTGATAAGGTAAATATCACCGTTAACGAGTATTACGGGCGACAGGGATGACGCATATCACGGCGGGCGAGATTGCCGGGAAATGATCTTCTTCGTCCGATAGGCGGCATGTTCCCCGATATGGAAGATGGAAGTTTGCCAGCCCCGGCCGCTCTGCAGGAAGATGGCTTCATTTTCGCAGTCTATTTACCTCCAAAGCGGCCGGGGTTGGAGATTGCAGTTTAAAACCTCTCTATAACCGGTTCTTTTGTAAAAGAAGAAATGGTGGAAACGGCGTCCTTCAGATACCAGACCTCGTTGTTTCCATCGCCCGCGCTGTACCTACCTTTAAGCGTCGGGTATTTATCCAACAGGTCCTGCTGGGCCTCTATTCGAGGGTCTTCGACAGCCGTCGCGGCTACGCGTATCCATTCGCCGTCTTTAAACGCGCAGATCTCGATCTTCGGGTTTGCGTGCATCTGTCTGGATACGTCTTTGCTTTTTCCGGTCTGGATGTAGAGCTTTCCATCAAAGATATTGACAGTGCCGAAAGGCCGTACGCGCGGCTGGTCACCGTCCGCCGTCGCGAGATAATATGTGCCGCATTTCTTTAAGAATTCATAAGTCTTGTGCATAGTTTACCTCCAACAATGTTTTATTTAATATTATACTAAAAAAATCATAGGTGTCCACAAAAATTTCAGGGAACATTTACCAAAGATCAAACGTCAAACCATTAATAATAAATATTGGAGTTGATATTATGTTTAAGAGGACTGCCGCGCTCATAATAAGCCTGGTGATGCTGGTTTCACTGTCGGCGCCTGCTTTTGCCGCGGGAGAAAGCCTGGACGAAAAACTCGCCCGTGTTACGCTTATAGTAAAAGAAACTCTTGGCATAGAAGATAAATATACGGATTTCAGCGGCGACTTTACGGAGCAGGGGAGTACAAGCTACTGGAACCTCAGCTGGACCAGCGAAGAGGAAAGCCTTTATGTAACCGCTGATGAAAACGGAAAAGTGCTCAGATACTCCGACAACCAGTACTCGATTTACGACAGGATTAATAATTTCTACGGGTATGCCCCGATATTCAGCAAGACAAACGCAAAAGACGCGTTCCCAGTGGCCGAAGCTTTTATAAAAAAGGTTTTGGATGACAACGAGAGCGCGGATTTCGGAGAATACGACACGCAATACTTCGCCGTAAACGCATCGGATTACAGTTTCAGCGGGAACGTTATGCTAAACGGCTTAAAATCGCCCATAAATTTCCACATTATCGTAGACGCCGAGGATATGAGCGTCAGGTATTTTTACAGAACTGACGGTTACGGCCAGTATGTGGGAGCTATTCCTTCGGCAACAGCCTCAGTCTCCGCCCAAGAGGCTTTCAGGCTGCTTTCGGCGAAAAATGAACTATCGCTTCAATATGTGCTCAAAGATAATGAGAAAACCGCGGTCCTTCGTTATCTGCCTGTTTACAGCGGAAGTTATATTGTCGACGCAAAAACTGGGGAGCTTGTCAACGTTGACGAGCTGTACGACGATCTCCGTTTGAAAAATGCTTTAGGCGGTATGAACGAGGCGAGCGCCGAAGCGCCCGCGGCGGAGAACGGCGGCCTGTCCGATGTGGAGCAGAGCACTGTTGAAGTGCTTGAGGGCGTGTATTCAAAGGACGAACTCGATAAGGCCGTCCGCGCCGTTGCCGAGTTGGGTATTGGAGGCGGGGTTGTGCTCAGTTCGGTAAACTATTCGATGAACAAGGAAACGGGCGAAGTGACCGCCTACCTGAGCTATACGGAAAAAATAACCGACGAATCTGAGATAAAGCAAAGATTCCCGGAAGATTACAGCGATATGAGCAAATGGGGAGTATATCCCATATACAATTATAAAAATGTATCCGTAAACGCAAAAACGGGCGAGCTTATTGCGGTTTACTCCTCCTCGACCAGTGCCTACGGAGAGGGCAAAGCTTTGACTTCCGACCAGCTTGAGGAGAAGGCAAAGTCTTTTATAAAAAAATACTTCCCCGAAAAGCACTCGGCAACCGCGCTGAACGATACTAGCAGCAATACGGAGGAAGCTTACTTTGTCTATTCTCAGACAGTAAACGGCATACTCTTCCCGGCCAACTCGCTCTATATTTCGGTCAATACATATGACGGCACAATAGAGTCTTTTAATATCGGCTGGACGGACGGGGTTGAGTTTGATTCGGCGGACGGCATTATTGATGCCGGAACGGCTCTCAAAGCCTATAACGGCTGCTTTAAGGCCGTGCTGCAGTATGCGGTGGTGCCGGCAACGACGCAATTAAGCGACTACAATATCGAACAGGAACTAAGGCTGGCGTATAAAAATGAGTCAGAAAAAGCTATCGTAGGCATTGACGCCAAAACCGGAGAGGCAATCATAGCGGAAGAGAGCAAACCGGAACAGCAGCTTGCATACGACGACATAGAAAACTGTTACGGGAGGGCTCAGATTGAAAAACTCGCCGGCTACGGCATAGGCTTCCCCGGTGCCAGCTTCATGCCGAGAGCGCAGCTCACGCAAAAAGACGCTCTGGTCCTGTTCCTGAGCGCGGTCGGGTTTTCTTCGGACGACGAGGACGCGCTGTACCAGGAGGCATATTACTACGGTTTTATATCAAAAGACGAAAGAGAGCCTTCGAAGCTTATTTCAAGAGCGGAGCTTGTAAAAATCCTGATTGGCGCTACCGAATACGGAGCGGCCGGAAAACTGACCGGAATCTATAAGTCCGGCTTTGCGGACGACGGGAGCATTCCCGCAGAATACTACGGATATGTGTCAATCGCAAAAGGGCTGGGAGTTATACGTGGCGATACGTTTGGAAGGTTTAACCCCGGCAATATAGTCTCGCGTCAGGACGCGGCAATAATGCTGTATAATTTTATGTCCAGATAAAGCATCAAGGCCTTGCGGATTTACTACCGCAAGGCCTGTATTTTTGACCTCGAAAGCCTTAGGCAATCTGCGATGGAGCTGTTAAACGATTATGGATTCGACGGCCCAGTCGAGCTCCGCCCGGTAATGGTGCAGCCTGTGGCTGAAAATAATATCGACCATGGTTTTCATATCCGGAGGCACGCGCCCGAGAGTGTCTTTCTTCTGCTTTTCAATATCGTCTATCGCTCTGTGAAGCTTATCAATATAGGCTTCAAGGCTTTTAGAGATTTCTTTTACATCGAGATACTCGAAAAAGTAGAATACGCCGTCCGAAGCAAACGCGGGCCTGAACTCAAAATTAAGCAGCTCCCTGAGTTTTTGCCGGAAAAACCGGGCTCCCTCGTCGGTTATTTCGTAGACGGTCTTTTCCGGCCTGCTGCCATCCTTTTCGCGGCTCGCCGTAAGCAGCCCGTTTTGCTC
>JBMNQI010000107.1:0-3820 GCA_050944055.1 Oscillospiraceae bacterium
GGTGCTGGAGGCTAATCCCAACATCCGTTTTTCGGTTTCCGCCACGACGCGCTCCCCGCGCCCGAGCGAAACCGACGGGAAGGATTATTATTTCGTCAGCCGCGACGATTTTGAAAAAATGATTGAGTGCCGAGAAATGCTCGAGCACGCGCAGTATGTCGGGGAATACTACGGAACGCCCGCTGGCCCCGTAGATAAGCAGCTTGAAGCCGGATATGACGTCCTTCTCGACATTGAGGTTCAGGGCGCTATGCAGGTGCGTAAGTTAAGGCCCGACGCCGTACTGGTTTTCATAACGCCGCCCAGCTTAGCTGAGCTTCGCAGCCGCCTGCGCGAACGCGGCACCGACGACGATGAAACAATTGAAAAGCGTGTGCGCCGCGCGCAGGAAGAAATGCGGTTTACGGATAAATACGATTACGTGGTAATAAACGACACGGTAAGCAACGCGGTAAAACAGCTTAATAAAATATTTGGAAAACCAAAGGAGTAATGTCTATGCTTTATCCCCCAATGGCAGACCTTTTAAAGCATGTCAATAACCGCTATCTGCTCGTTAACGTCATAGCGAAGAGGTCCCGCCAGATAGCGATGGAAGCGGATACGATGGGTATAGTTCTTGACGCCAAGCCGGTCAGCTTAGCAATAAACGAGATCGCCCAGGGTAAACTTAAGTCGGATATTTAACGGCGGCTTTAATAAACTTCGGAGGTGATCGTTTGACCAAAGAAATCGCCAGGGTCGCGGTCGCCGCGGCTCTGTATCATATAGACAGGGCTTACGATTATCTCATACCGGAGTCGATGGAAGGGAAGATACTCCCGGGTGTGCGAGTGCTTGTACCGTTTGGCCGCGGAAACAGGCCGAGCGAGGGCATTGTTCTAGCACAAAACAGGAAGGAAGCGGAAAAGCAGCTCAAGCCCATTCTCGACATACTTGATCCCGAGCCCGCGCTTTCGCAGGAAGAGATTCGCCTCGCGCTTTGGATGCGCGAGCGCTGGTTCTGCACCGTTTTCGACGCCGTCAGGACGATGCTGCCCGCCGGCCTCTGGTATAAGCTCCGCTATAGCTACTGTCTTTGCCCGGGCGGCCTTGAAATGGCAAAGAGAATGCGCTCTGAGCAGGCGGCGGAAATAGCGGAGCTCATTGACTCGCTTGGAGGCTTTGCCGAGCTTTCGGACATCCGCGAGACGCTGACATGCGATCCCAGTGAAACGCTGGGGAAAATGGTAAAGCGCGGCATCTTGAAAACCTACGTAAGGCAGGAGCGCTGCGGGGGCGGAAAAGAGGAGACTGTCGTCTCGCTCAAGCTGCCGCCGGAGGAGGCGGTCGAGCTGGCCTCAAACAAGAGGCGGCGCGCTCCGCTTCAAAGCGATATCCTGATGCTTCTTTCCCAAACGGGAACCATATCCAGAAAGGAGCTGCTGTATTTTACAGGCGCGTCCTCGGCAGCTTTAAAGTCCCTGGAAAAGCAGGGATTAATCGAGCTTGAAAAGCGCGAGGTATTCCGCCGCCCCGAGCTGGGAGAGGTTGAAAAAGCCGAGCCCATTAATCTCACGAGCCCGCAGAAGAAATGCTATATGGGCCTGCGCGCCCTGCTGGGCGCAGCCGGGCCAAAGGCGGCGCTTCTCTACGGGGTTACGGG
The DNA here is from genome assembly GCA_050944055.1 of Oscillospiraceae bacterium. Lineage (GTDB taxonomy): Bacteria > Bacillota > Clostridia > Oscillospirales > Oscillospiraceae > JBMNQI01. The sequence goes on from JBMNQI010000107.1 coordinate 1,646, forward strand.
GAGCGGAAAGACCTCCATTTACATAAAACTTATTCAGGACGCTGTCAAAAAGGGTGAAAAAGCCCTTGTGCTTGTGCCCGAGATATCGCTGACGCCCCAGCTTGTGAACCTGTTCGCGGGGCACTTCGGCGACAGGATTGCGGTGCTGCACAGCTCGCTCAGCCTCGGAGAGAGGTTTGACGAGTACCGGCGTATTAAAAACGGCGATGTGGACGTCGTCGTCGGCACCCGCTCGGCTGTTTTCGCCCCCCTGCCCGATCTGGGCATAATAATCCTGGACGAGGAGCAGGAGCATACCTATAAATCCGAGTCCTCGCCGAGATACCACGCGCGCGACGTCGCGAAATACAGGTGCGCCCGCGAAGAGGCGCTTTTGCTCCTGGGCTCGGCGACTCCGTCCATCGAGTCGTTTTATGCGGCGAAAACCGGCCGCTACGCATATTTTGAATTGCCGGACCGTTATATGGGCCGGCCCATGCCGTCGGTCATTATATCGGATATGCGCAGGCAGCTGATTGAAAACGGGGAGTGCATATTCGGGGAGGAACTGCTGCGGGAGCTCGGCGCAAACCTTGAAGCCGGCGAGCAGAGCATACTGTTTGTAAACAGGCGCGGCATGAGCCGCATGGTCCTGTGCACCGACTGCGGGAGGGTTCCCGCCTGCCCCCGGTGCAGCGTTTCCCTCACATATCACGCGGTGACGGGGAGGCTGCTTTGCCATTACTGCGGCTATTCGGAAAAGCTTCCGGAAAAATGCCCCGACTGCGGCGGCACGCTGCGCCACGTCGGGTTTGGCACGCAGAGGGTCGAGGACGAGCTAATTAGGCTCTTCCCGGGGATACGCGTCATGCGTATGGACGCCGATACGGTGACCGCTACGAATTCGCACGAGCAGATACTGAGAAAATTCGGCAAAGGCGGGGCGGACGTTTTAATCGGCACGCAGATGGTGACGAAGGGCCTGGACTTTGAAAACGTCACGCTCGTCGGGGTGCTCGCGGCCGACATGTCGCTGTACGCCGAGGATTTCAGGGCATCTGAACGGACGTTTTCGCTTATAACGCAGGTGGTCGGTCGCTCAGGGCGCGGTGAGAAGGCGGGCAGGGCAATAATCCAGACCTTCACACCCAAAAACGAGGTCATACTTCTCGCCGCCAAACAGGACTATTTGGGTTTTTACGAGCGCGAAATTGAGCTTAGGAGCGCAAACGGCTATCCCCCTTTCGCCGAGGTTTTTACAGTCACGGCAAGCGGGATATCAGAGACGTCCGTCCACAGGACAGCGGCGAGGATGGGGGAGGTTCTCTCCCGCTGGGCTTGCGCAGAAGGCGCCGATATGCGCATACTCGGCCCGGCCCCGGCGCGCATAGCCAAGCTCAACAACCGTTACCGCTACAGGCTTACGATTCTGTGCGAAAACAATAAGCAAAACCGCAGCCTGATAGGGGCGCTTATACGCGACTTTTCGGCGGACAGCGCGTCAAGAGGCGTATTTATCTTCGGGGACCTCGACCCACTGGAATAGCATACGGCGCAGCTACGCTTTTACCGTCCCCGGGGCTTTTATAAGCTCATCAAACCGCGAAATCCCCGGCATCGCCCCAGGGCACTTGGGGATAAGCAAAAAATAAAAAGGCGGGCTTTGCCCGCCGCCGCAAGGAGACGAACATATGGCACTTCGAAATATACTGCTGGAAGGCGACGAGACCCTGCGCAAGCCATCGCGCCGGGTCGATAAATTCAACAAACGTCTTGAAATATTACTCGACGACATGAGGGAGACGCTCATAAACGCCAACGGGCTGGGCCTCGCGGCCCCGCAGGTCGGCGTGCTGCGCCGTGTGGTTGTAATTATGGGAGAAGACGGCGAGATACTGGAACTTGTAAACCCGGAGATAGTTTCCGCCGAGGGCGAGCAGGACGGGTACGAGGGCTGTCTGAGCATACCGGACACATACGGCCTGGTTGTGCGCCCCATGAAAGTAACGGTCCGCGCCTTCGACCGCTCCGGGAATGAGTTTGAGGTTACCGGCGAAGGGCTGACCGCACGCGCCTTCTCCCACGAGATAGACCATCTGGACGGGAAGCTGTATATAGACAAAGCCTATAAAATGCTCTCAATCGAGGAGCTTGAGGCTTTGCTGTCGGCAGAGGCAGACGGGCAGCAGGACGAAT
>JBMNQI010000108.1:0-3761 GCA_050944055.1 Oscillospiraceae bacterium
AAAAGCCGCAATATTCACATATACGGGGAACTGCACACAGTGCAGCCTATATCGGCGCGCTATAACACGCTTGTGCGCAACGACCGCGAGTATACGATTATGAAAACGGAGAATTTCGGCCGTGTCGTCCAGGTTGAAGTCGGGGCCCTAATGGTCGGCAAGATCACTAACCTGCACGGCGCTTGCAGGGTCTTCAGGGGACAGGAAAAGGGAAGGTTTGAATTCGGCGGCTCAACAATCGTTCTTTTGCTGCAAAAGGACAGCGTGGAGCTAAACGGGAACATACTTGAAAACACCCGCCGGGGCTTGGAGACTCCGGTAAAAATGGGCGAATATATCGCGGTGGCGAAGCATGAATACATCAAATAAACGGCAAAAAAAACGGGACTGGCCCAAAATCCTCACTTTCGCCTTTTTCCCTGTTTACATAATTTCGTGGGCACTTATTCAGCTCAGCCTGACGCCCCGCTACTGGATTTACTGCCGCCTGGACGATCTTATTCCTTTTTGCGAATGGTTTGTTATACCTTATCTTTTCTGGTATATATTTTTCGCCGGGACGCTTATTTTTTTTCTTATAAAATCCCGCGAGGACTTCCTGCGCTGCGGCCTTATGTCGGCCGCCGCCGTAACCGTCGCAATTTTAATCTTCTGCGTCTTCCCCAACGGCATAGCCTTCCGCCCGGAAACACTGCCGAGGGACAACCTGCTGACAAAAGCGCTTATCTCAATAGTGTACAAGCTCGACCCTCCGTACAGCGTCATGCCAAGCCTGCACTGCGCCATATCGCTGACAATGGCAATTGCTCTGAATAAATCACATCTTATGGACGGCCGTAGGTTTCTGAAAATCCTATGGTGGGCAATCGCCGTACTCATATGCGTTTCGACCGTTTTTGTCAGGCAGCACTCAGTGCTCGATATACTGGGCGCGCTCGCTCTGACAATTCCGTGCTATCTGCTGGCGTATAAGATAAGATGGCGGTATATCTACCCTGAAGATAAGCTTGAAAGCATTCCTGTAAGATCAGAAAGCTGACAGAGAGAAAGGCAAAACGCCTGTCATGCCCGGGCCCGGGCATGACAGGCGTTTTCGGGGCTGCCATGAATTTCATGGCAGCCCCGATTATCTAAGGACGTTATAAATCTGTATCTTACAGGAAGACGCCGCGGTCGATGCAGATTATCTGGCCTGTGACATAGTGGTTGTCCGGATCTGCGAAGAAAAGGACGGCGCGCGCCTGATCTACAGGCATGGTCGATCCGCAATCCTTATCCATATGCCTGTCGCAGATAGAGGCGAACTCGGCGTCAAAGTTTTCGTTCCAATCGGGCCTTCCCGCGAAATTTGTCACGGTGAGGCCGGGCTGTATGCAGTTGCAGCGTATATCGGTGCCTGCGTAGTTAAGCGCTATATTGCGCGTGAGGCCTTCCACCGCGAACTTGGTCGCCGTGTAGGCTGCGCCGGAGTTGGCGCGAACGCCCGCGCCGGAGGAGCAGTTGATAATGGAGCCGCTGCCCTGTTTTTCCATATATTTAAGAGCCTCGCGGCAGCATCTCATGGTTCCGTTGAGGTTGACGTTGACGACGCGCTCCCAAAGCTCGTCGGTTAAGCGGACGGTTGCGGTATGGTAATCGCCGATGCCGGCTATGTTGGCGACTATATCGATAGCGCCGTATTTGTCGTATGTGTCCTTAAAAACACGCTCGACATCCTCCGTTTTACCGACATCGCCTATCATAGTATCAACCGTTAAGCCGTCTTTGCGCATAGCCTCGGCCGCCTTGTAAATGCTTTCCCCGCGGCCCATCATAACGACGATGGCGCCCTCTTCGGCAAGGAGACGCGCGGTGCCTTCGCCGATTCCGGAGCCGGCCCCGGTAACGATTGCAACTTTGCCTTTTACGCTCATTTTTATTTCTCCTCCAATTTTTTATAATCGTTATTGCGGTTAAATTATAAATCGATAGTACAATGATGTCAACCTTTTCAATAGTATGAAATCCGGCTTTCGGGAAAGAATTTTACCGAAAGGTGGTCATACTGTGGTTGGCAAGGTTGAAATAAGCGGTGTGAACACAGGCAAACTCAAGGTGCTGAAAAACGACGAAACAATGGAGCTGCTAAAGCGCGCGCACAAGGGCGATAAGGCGGCGCGGGACGAGCTCGTTACCGGGAATCTGCGCCTTGTACTGTCGGTGATACAGAAATTTTCAGGCAGGGGGGAGAATTTAAACGACCTTTTCCAGGTCGGGTGTATAGGCTTATTAAAGGCCATAGACAATTTTGACGTAAATCAGCAGGTAAGATTTTCCACTTACGGCGTTCCGATGATTGTCGGGGAAATAAGGAGATATCTCAGGGATTTAAGCTCAGTGCGCGTCAGCCGCAGCATGCGCGACACCGCTTACCGCGTGTTGCAGACCAAGGAGCGTATTATGGCGGAGACGCAGCGGGAGCCGACGGTCGAGGAACTGGCTAAGGAAATGAATATCAAACGCGAGAGCATAGTGTTCGCGCTGGAAGCGATAATGGAGCCGGTTTCGATTTTCGAGCCGGTTTATTCAGATTCGGGGGACTCTGTATACGTTCTCGACCAGCTGAGCGACCCTCACGACACGGACGACAGCTGGCTGGAGCAGATTACAATCAAGGAGGCTCTAAGATCCCTCTCTGAGCGCGAAAAGCGCATACTTTCATTAAGGTTTTACGACGGCAAGACGCAGATGGAGGTCGCGGAAGAGGTCGGAATAAGCCAGGCGCAGGTGTCGCGCCTTGAAAAAAACGCGATCAACAGGATAAAACGCAGCATATAGAGTGAGAGGGAAGGGAGCGCCGGCGGGCGCTCCCTTTAGCATGTCCGAAACAGTAAATTCCGGGCGGAAAACATTTAAGCCCGCGCCTCACCTCTGGCTCTTATCGTACGGGATGCCTTCAGCCTTGGGCGCGCGGGATTTCCCGGAGGTAAACGCGAGTACGATCATCGAGGCTATGAAGGGCATCATATTGTAGATTTCCTTCGGCCATTTGAGCGCCTGAAGGAAGGTCGAATCAGATATATTGGCCAGGGCCTTGAAAACGGCGAAGAACATCGCGGCAAGAAATATCCTCCCCGGCCTCCACTGTCCGAAGATCATGACGGCGAGAGCCAGAAAGCCCATTCCCGCGACGCCGACCTCAAAGTTCCAGGTCTGGACGGCGGGTACAATATAGGCAAAGCCCCCGATGCCTCCAAGCAGACCGGAGATAAGCACGCCGGCCCATCTCATTTTGTATACGTTTATGCCCACCGAGTCCGCCGCCTGCGGGTGCTCGCCGCAGGAGCGAAGGCGCAGGCCGAACCTTGTCTTATAAAGGACGATTATAGAGAGAATGAGCAGTATTATTCCTATAAAAAGGAACACGTTAACAGTCAGCCCGCCGATATTATAAATAAATGCGGAGTTATTGTAGGAGAGCTTTGAAGACTGGTTCCCGTTGAAGCGTTTCACGACGACCATGGCCAGCGCAGTTGCGAGAAGGTTAAGAGCGGTGCCTCCTATGGTCTGGTCGGCTTTGAGGTTTACGGAGGCAAAGGCCAGCATAGCCGAGTAGATTACGCCCGCGGCACCGGCCGCCAGAATCGACATGAGAACGATCATGAAATTCGAAGCGCCCTCCGGCATGGCTATGATCATCATAACGCCCATAAGCCCGCCTATGGTCATTATGCCCTCAAGCGCTATATTGACTATGCCGCTGTGCTCGGAGAAGCAGCCGC
>JBMNQI010000109.1:0-3655 GCA_050944055.1 Oscillospiraceae bacterium
CAACCGCGGCAATTGAAGAGATCGCCGAGGCTTCGAAGCATCAGGTTGAGATTATAGAAGGCCTGAACTCCGGCATCGAACAAATATCAAAGGTTGTCCAGAACAATACCGCTACCGCGGAAGAAGGCGCCTCCGCAAGCCAGGAGCTTTCAGCCCAGGCCGCGCTGCTCAACGAAATGATTTCAAAATACAGGGTCGACTGATTTCAGCCGCCGCCGGAGGACGGCGGGACAGGCGGCGGCCGCGTTAATACCAGAACAGCAGCACTGCCCGTCGGGGCGCAGGCAAAGAGAGGAGGCTCGTTTTTTAACCGGGCCCCCTCTCTGTTTGCTGTGTTTATTATGGAAAGCAGTTCATGTTGCCTAAATAACCTTTCTCACGTTATACATCGAGTCCAGAACGACCCAGTTGGGGGCATAGAAGCTGTTGAGCGTCCAGTAGCTTACGCCGCCGAGGTCATATTCCGCGACGAGCGCGAGCCTTGCGCTTATGCTCCTTGGGTCGTCAAACCAGACCTCATGCCTTCTGCCGGTGGAATCGTAATAGTTGAAGAAGGGCGCCTGCGAGGTATTATCGAAGCTTATTGTCGCGCCGACCCTTGAGGCAAGCAATATGGCGCCGTTGTTTGTAACCACTCTGGCAGCGGAACCCCTGGTGAACGGGAGCGTCCAGTCATAACCGTAGTTCGGCATCCCCATAAGTATCTTCTCGCTTGGCATTACTGAGGTTGCGTAATCCAGCACGCGGCGCACCTCGTTGACGGGAGCGACGGCCATAGCCGGGCCGTATGTATAGCCCCACTCATATGTCATCAGTATGACCTTATCGGCCAGGGCCCCTATAGCCGGGTAATCGTGCGCCTCGTATAAAAGACCCTGCTGAGTCCCGCTTGTCTTTGGCGCAAGAGCTACCATTACTTCATATCCCAGGGGGCGCAGGGCGTTAACTATTCTGCTTACGAAATTGTTGAAATTCTGCCTGTCGTCGGGGTAAAGGTACTCAAAGTCCACTACAAGCCCGTAATAGTTCCGCTCGCGCATAGTGGCCAGTATGTTTTCAATAAGCGTATTCTGAAGCTGAAGGTCAGTCAGGATAGTGTGAGCCAGCTCGCTGCTGAAGCCCGCATCCTCCTCAAGATTCGTTATTACCATCAGAGGGGCGACATTTGCGCCGCGCGCCGACTGTATGACGCCCGCATCGTTTATTCCGGAAAGGCTCCCGTCGGACATGACCATGTAACTGAAAATGCTCAAATATGTCAGATGAGGCAGGCTGCTGCGCAGTACGCTCCCGTCGACGTTAGGGAAAACAAAACCGTTTACGAAAATATTTCCCATTTTCCGCGGCGCGCGCGGCACAATGACGCGCTGCCCGACCTGCAGCCTGGAGGGATTGCTTATCTGCGGGTTGGCGTCGAGCAGCAGGCTAAGCGGAACTCCGTAGTCCCGGGCAATAGTATACATGCTCTCCCCGCTTCTTACGGTATGCTGAAAAAAATCGCCCGGCACGACAATGGCCTGACCGATAACAAGCCTGTCGGGGTTCGGTATTTGGTTTGCGTCAAGCACCGTATCGACAGGAACTGCGTATCTCCGGGCTATGCTGTAGATCGAATCGCCCCTGTTTATCACATGAATTATCAAATCTGTCACTCTCCAAACGTAATCATAATCAGTCTATTGTATGCAAAGCTCAAACTATCTGATATTACGCCTTGTTTGTGACAAAGTACGGAAGGCATACGTAAAGAGGCTGTCCCGGCTTGAACGCAAGCTCCGCGGATACAGCCTCTCATATCGGAAAAACTAATACGTGTATGTCTGATCGATTTTTGTATTGGGCAGCACGTGGCGGTACGGCACCGGCGAGGAGAGCACAACCGACGTACATAAGCTCCCGTAAGGAATTAAACGGTTAATTAAGTCCGTCATGCCCTCAATGCTGTCCACGGCGGCCTTAACAATATAATTCGTCTTGCCCGAAACGCGGTGGCACTCGAGTATGTCCGCCTCGTTTATAAGCATTTCCTCGAGTATTTCGGGCGATGTTTTCATCGCTTCGATTTCAATAAAAAGGAGTATCCTCCTGCCTATGGCCTTCAGAGAAATCCTGGAAGTGAACTCCTCAATGATACCCTGCTCCTGGAGCCTTAGTATCCTCTCCGATATGCTGGGCCTGGACAGGTTGATTTTTTTTGAGAGCTCGCTTATTGTAATCCTTGAGTTCTCCTGCAGCAGCTTGAGTATCTTGATGTCAATTTCATCCATAAAAAAACTCTCTTCCTTGCCGATATAGCTGCGAATCGGGATATGCCCGTTTTAATCGCTTCATAATGACGGACTGATAAGCCATTCTTATTCAAAAATTACTAATCCAAGCCGCTATTCCTGCCGTTTGATATACAAAACCATCCGAAACTATTTTAATATTATATTATAAAATGTCAAGCTATTGATTGGAGGCGAAAAACAATGGTGTCTAAGGAGATGTTTTCACTTGGATATACGCGGTCTGTAATAAGGGACCTTTTTGAGTACGGCCGCGTAAGGGCGAAGGAAGTCGGGGAAGAAAATGTTTTTGACTTCAGCCTCGGCAATCCGAGCATACCCGCTCCGGCCGAAGTCCAGAAGGCGATAGTAAAGATCATCTCGGAGAGCGACCCCGTTTCGATTCACGGCTATACCAGCGCCGTAGGAAGCGACGAATGCAGGCAGGCGATAGCCGATAATCTGAATAGGAGACTGGGAACAGATTACGGGAAAAAGAATGTGATAGTAACCTGCGGCGCGGCGCCGGCACTTGTCGCGTGCCTGAAGGCAGTCACCGTCGATGAAAATTCCGAAGTCATCGCGATTGCGCCTTACTTTCCCGAATATAAGGTGTTCGCGCAGCAGGCGGGCGCAAAATTCACCGTCCTTCCGGCAGACACCGAGAAGTTCCAGATTGATTTCGGGCTTTTAGAGAAAGCGATAAACAGCGGCACGCAGGCAGTAATCGTCAACTCCCCGAACAATCCTTCGGGCACGGCTTATTCCCGGGACACTATTGAAAAGCTGGCGGATATTCTTGAAAAAGCGTCCAAAAAAGCCGGGCATCCGATTTACCTTATCTCCGACGAGCCGTACCGCGAGCTTGTCTACAGGGGGATTAGCCTGCCTCATATTCCCGACTACTATAAGGACACGATAATCAGCTATTCGTACAGCAAGTCCTTAAGCCTGCCGGGAGAGAGGATCGGGTACGTTCTTATTCCGGACACCGTTTCCGATTTTGACGATTTGTTCTATGCCGTTACCGGGGCGCTGCGGGCCTCCGGTCATGTCTGCGCGCCGTCGCTCATGCAGCGCGTGATAGTCGAATGCGCGGACGTGATGCCGGACGTCTCCATATACGAGAAGAACTCGGAGCTTATTTATAAGGGTTTGACTGATATCGGTTACAGCTGCGCCAGGCCGGACGGGGCGTTTTACCTCTTCTTCCGTGCGCCCTTCGGAATGAGCGGAAGGGATTTTTCGGAACTGGCTAAAAAATACAACGTGCTCGTAGTGCCGGGAGACGGCTTCGGCTGCCCCGATTTCCTGCGCCTTTCCTACTGCGTTAAGCCGGAGAGGCTCGAAAAGGCTTTGCCGCTTTTCGCCGAAATGTACGAAGAAGC
>JBMNQI010000110.1:0-3606 GCA_050944055.1 Oscillospiraceae bacterium
CATACTTACAGGAAGCCGCTACCCCGCGACGCTTTATAATCAGACAATGCTTCGCATACGCGCTGAAAGAAAGATAACCCGCGGACGCGCCGCGATTATTAAGGCTTATTTGCTTCGGAACTTTCAGCACGAGAATTTAAAGGAGGTATTAACAGTGGCGCTGAACGAACAGAGCGAGTACACGCCCTATGTGCTTGGGAGACTCTTCTCGGTTCTCGAAGGAGCACAGCAGGCCGCAAATCCGAACATCAACTCAACGATCAAAGACAGGTTTTTCAATTCCGCCTGCGCAACCCCGGCGGCTGTTTTCCCCATTCTGATGAAGCTGTCCAACAGCCACCTCAGAAAGATGGAAGGCGGGAAACAGGTCTACTGGTCGAAACAGGTGGGCGAGCTGGCCTCAAAGCTCAACAGTTTTCCGCAAAGCCTTTCGCTCAACGACCAGGGGGCTTTTATACTCGGATATTATCACCAGACACAAAAAAGATATGAAAAAAAGGAGGACAAGTAAATGTCAGAGGCTATTAAAAACCGTTACGAATTCGTGTTCCTGTTCGATGTTGAAAACGGCAACCCTAACGGAGATCCGGACGCCGGAAACATGCCGCGCGTAGACCCCGAAACGGGCTACGGCATAGTTACGGATGTATGCCTTAAGCGGAAGATCAGAAATTACGTGGAGGCGGTCAGGGAGAACGCCCCCGGATACGGCATCTACATCAGGGAAGACGTACCGCTCAACAGCAGTGATAATAAGGCCTATGAATACCTTGGGACAGACGAGGCCGGCATAAAGGAGCTGAAGAAGTCGGACCCTGACGTGGATATTAAGATACGCGATTTCATGTGCAAGAATTTCTATGATATACGCACATTCGGCGCGGTAATGACCACATTCGTAAAGGCAGCCCTTAACTGCGGGCAGGTCCGCGGCCCCGTGCAGCTGAGCTTCGCCAGAAGCGTCGACCCGGTCGTGCCTCAGGAACTGACAATTACGCGCGTAGCTATCACCACGAAGGCTGACGCGGAGAAAAAAGGCACCGAAATGGGCCGCAAATACATCGTTCCCTACGGTCTTTACCGCTGCGAAGGGTACATATCAGCTAACCTTGCCCGGAAGACGACGGGTTTTTCAGAGGAAGATCTGAAGCTTCTCTGGGAAGCAATAATCAACATGTTCGAATGCGACCACTCGGCCGCAAGAGGAAAAATGTCCGTACGCGAGCTTATCGTTTTCAAGCACGACGGCGAGTTCGGCAGCGCCCCTGCATATAAGCTGTTCGACGCCGTAAAAGTTGAGCGTAAGGATAAAACCAGGCCTGCGCGCGCTTACGCCGACTACACGGTCACTGTTGATGAGGCCGCCATTCCGGCGGGGGTTACCGTGGCGCGCATGATATGAGCGAATATAATCAGGACGAATACCTTCAGCTTTCGGGCATACAGCATTTTGTATTCTGCCGCCGGCAGTGGGCGCTTATACATATCGAGCACCAATGGAGCGAGAATTTACTCACAGTCGAAGGCGAGCTAATGCATGAACGGGCTCACGATGAGGGCCTTGCAGAAAAGCGCGGGGATCTGATTACTATCCGGGGCCTTCGGATTTCGTCGTCATCATTGGGCGTATCCGGAAAATGCGACGTCGTTGAATTTCGCAGCTCTGAAACCGGAATTACACTTTTCGGGAGGAGCGGGAAGTGGCAGCCGTATCCCGTCGAGTATAAAAGGGGGCTTCCGAAAAGCCACGACGCGGACAGGCTTCAGCTCTGCTGCCAGGCGATGTGCCTTGAGGAGATGCTTGGCGCGGTTATACCGGAAGGGAGCATGTTTTACGGTGAACAGCGCCGGCGCGAAAAAGTGGGGTTTACGGGGGATATGCGAAAACAGGTCAAGGAAATACTCTCAGAAATGCACGAATTATACCGCAGAGGCCACACTCCGAAGGTAAAAACCGGGGTTTTCTGCCGATCGTGCTCACTGAGCGAAATCTGTCTTCCTAAGCTCTGCAGAAATGTATCGGCGCTGGCATACCTTAAAGAAAAATTAAAAGAGGAAACAGCCGATGCGCCACATGCTTAATTCCCTGTTTGTCCTCACGGAGGACAGCTATCTCTCGCTCGAGGGGGAAAACGTCGTAATACTGCGCGAAGGTAAAGCGCTGGGACGCTTTCCCCTTCATACGCTCGAAAGCATTCTGTACTTTGGATACAGCGGCGCAAGTCCCGCGCTTATGGGTGAGTGCGCAAAAAACAATATAAACCTGTGCTTCATGACACCCCGGGGGCGATTCCTTGCCCGGGTATGCGGAGAGAGCCACGGCAACGTACTGCTCAGGAAAGAACAATACCGAATTTCTAGCAGCGAGCAGGAAAGCTGCCTTCTGGCGAGGAGCTTTGTCGCTGGAAAACTGTATAACTCCAGATGGGTGCTCGAACGAGCTACTCGAGACCACCCATTGCGTGTCGACACCGAACGGCTAAAAAGAATTAGCGCGAACCTGGCCGCTCTAGCCAGAGCCGCAACTGCAATTAACGATTTAGATGTGCTTCGTGGCATGGAGGGTGAGGCGGCTGCCATTTATTTTAGCGGCTTTGATGAGCTTTTTCTGCAGAATAAGGAAGAGTTCTTTTTCCGCGGACGCAGCCGCCGGCCACCGCTTGATAAAGTCAACGCCATGCTGTCGTTCGCGTATTCGTTGCTTGCCAACGACTGTGCCGCGGCTCTTGAGGCTGTAGGGCTGGACGCCTATGTCGGCTTTATGCACCGTGACCGTTCCGGACGCCCCTCGCTGGCATTGGATCTGATGGAGGAATTGCGTTCCACGTTTGCAGACAGGTTTGTTGTCTCATGCGTAAACAATCAGATCGTGCAGCCAAACCATTTCGAAAGCAGCGAGAGCGGCGCAGTCGCATTGAATGAGTCCGGGCGCAAGGCATTTTTGACGGCCTACCAAAACCGTAAGAAAGAGCAGATTCAACACCCGTTTCTAAACGAAAAGCTCCCGTGGGGCCTTGTACCATATGTTCAGGCGCTCCTTTTGGCAAGGTATTTGCGGGGCGACTTGGACGCATACCCGCCTTTTATGTGGAAGTGAGTTTTATGCTTGTACTTATAACTTATGACGTTAACACTGGGGACGCCGCGGGCAGAAAGCGCTTGCGGCAGGTTGCAAAGCAATGTGTCAACTACGGCCAGCGTGTTCAAAATTCTGTTTTCGAGTGTTTGCTGGATGCCGCACAGTACCGTTTGGTGCAGAGTAAATTGCTTAAGATCGCAGACCTAAAGCAGGATAGTCTCAGGTTTTATAATCTGGGAAATAACTATCAGAACAAAATTGAGCACTTTGGAACCAAACCCGCATATGAACCTGAAGGTGTATTGATGGTTTGACGTGCGAAGTACAAGCTGTCAGGAAAATCCCGGAATGTTCGCACCAGAAAAAGTGTTTTTGACCCATAACATTTTTATATCAAAGTTTTCAAGGATACTAAAGTATTCAAAATATTGTGCTGACAGCTGAATTTTGATGTAGATAATTGTATATTTTTGCAGTCGCTCCCCGCACGGGGAGCGTGGGTTGAAATTTAACGAGGGCGCGGAAGC
>JBMNQI010000111.1:0-3510 GCA_050944055.1 Oscillospiraceae bacterium
TCTTCGGCTCGCTGCCGGTTTTGGAGAAGACGGTCCGCAGGCTCAAGCCGATAAAGGGGCTAATGCCTGATCCGACAAACCTGCCGCAAGGATGCCGGTTTCACCCCAGATGCCCTTATGCTGATGACAAGTGCGCCGAATGCCACCCGGAGCTTCAAGAGCTTGAGCCCGGCCACTGGGCCAGATGCCTGAAGCCAATCAGGAAAGGGGGCGCCGGCAATGAATAACGGCATATTGAGAGTCGAACATCTTAAGAAGTACTTTAAGACTCCCGGCGGCATGCTCCATGCAGTGGACGATGTGAGCTTTGTAATTGAGGAAGGCAAGACTCTTGGCGTTGTAGGCGAATCGGGTTGCGGTAAATCAACGCTTGGCCGCACGATACTTGGATTGCTGCCCGCCACCGCCGGGAAAGTATATTTTAAAGATAAGGATACCACGAACCTGAAAGGCACAGCGCGCCGGGAAATGCAAAAACAGATGCAGATTATTTTTCAGGACCCCTATTCATCATTAAACCCCCGGTACTGCATTTACGAGCAGATAAGCGAGCCCTTGAAAACCTACAGAATGTTTAAATCCAGGGAAGAGCTCAGAAAGCGGGTATTTGAGCTGATGGATACAGTCGGTCTGGCCCGCCGCTACGCCTACGCCTACCCCCACGAGCTGGACGGAGGCAGGAGGCAGCGCGTGGGCATAGCCTGCGCCCTGTCCCTGGAGCCGCAGCTTATTGTATGCGACGAGCCCGTCTCGGCGCTGGATGTGTCAATTCAGGCCCAGGTGTTGAACCTGCTGCAGGATTTGCAGGAGAGCAAGGGACTGACGTATATTTTCGTAACCCACGACCTGTCGGTTGTCAAGCACATATCCGACGACATTCTGGTCATGTATATGGGGGTTATGGTTGAAAAATGTCCGTCAGCGCTGCTGTTTGAAAAACCCTTGCACCCATACACAAAAGGGCTGCTCTCCGCGATACCGGTGCCGGTGCTGCATAGTAAGCGCAAGCGCATTATTATGCAGGGCGAGCTTACAAGCCCTATTGAGCCTAAGCCCAGCTGCAGGTTTGCAAACCGGTGCCAGTATGCTGATGAGACATGTCTGTCACAGATACCCCAATATGAGGAAGTGGAGCCCCGTCATTTTGTCGCCTGCCATCATGTGGCTGAAATAAACGGCCTGCAAAACAAAGCTCAGGTGTTTAAAGCATGAAAAAACGTGTGGCAGTAAAGATCATGATGTATTTGGTTCTTCTTGCACTTCTTTACGCCTTGCTTGGCAAATCGGCCCCAGAAGGCAGCCTGCAATCCGGAGACGCTCTGGGCATGCCGCCTATGCGTTATTCCCGCGTAGAAGCGGGCAGCCGGGAGTGCGGTATTGGCCTGTTGGCGGCGGACGCCGTAAGAAATGCAACAGGCGCCGACATTGCCATAGTAAACAGCGGAGATATCCAAAATACGCTGAACCCGGGACATGCAACATGGGATGACATATTCAGGGTTTTTGCGCAGGACAGGGAAATCTCGGTAACTGAATTAACTCCACATGAGCTTTCCCGGATGCTGGAGGTTGCCGTATCTCATGTAACCGTCGATCCTGAAACTGAAATGATAGATCGGGCAGCTTCCGCTTTCGACGGCTTCGCGCAGATTTCAGGATTTGTATTTAAATACGACGGACCGGCCGGGGCGGGGGGGCGTGTATACTCCATAGCCATGGAAGACGGAACCACTCTGGACCCGAACGATATGGAAACACGTATTATACTGGCCGCAACCAAATACATGCTGGAGGGCGGCTACGGCTACCCGGCGGCGCAGGACTATGCAGATACCGGTATAACGCTTGCCCAGGCGCTTGCCGGCTATACCGCCGGAAGTGTGGCCGTCCCTGAGGGAGGCAGAATCATCGCCCTGGGCGTACATGAAAACAGGATTGTAAACCTGTTTCCCAAGCCTTTGCTATACATATGTCTGGGTTTTCTTGTGGCAATCGCAGTTGTTTCAAAAATCGGGTGGAATATAGTTAGTTTTAATATCTATGTGCCGCAGATCAAAAAGGAATGGTAATATAACTGAAACGACCGAACCTTTTGAGAGCCGTTTACTTGTCTCACCGATGAGACCGGGCGAACCCGGAGAGCCCGGCGTCATGTCGGAAGAGAAAGCAATAGCTTCCGGCGGCAGCGCCATAATCTACGCCTGTATTGCTGCCATAAAAAGCATCCTTTCAGTCCTTTTGGATTTCCTCCATTCCTGACTGAAAGGATGCTTCTTATTCAGCTGTAAAATGGCGGCGGCCTATCTGCTCACTTTCATTTCGCTTATAAGTCCATAGCCGTTTTTTGTGACTGTTTCCCCGAAATCCTCCGAGGTCACGTATTCAATGAATGTCTTGGCCGCGCCTATCGGCTCCCCTTTTGTATACATGTGCTCGCAGCCCCAGATCTTATATTCTCCGTTGTAGACGTTCTCGTACGTCGGTTCGACCCCGTCCACCTTAAGAAGCTTAAGCTTGGAGCAAAACGGCAGAGCCTCGTAGCCTATTACGCCCTTCTCCCTCTCTATATCTTTCTGGAGCATGCTGGGGGACTGGTTGAGCTTGAAATTGTAAAAAAGGGCGATCTGCTCGTCAGGCAGCATGGTGTTTATTGCGTATTTTTCGAATATGACGCGTATGCCCGAGCCTGACTTCTGGTAGTATACGGTTATGGGCAAACTGGTCCCTTTCCAGCCGGCCACGTCCTTCCAGTCGGTGATAACGCCCGTATAAATTCCCTTAAGATCGGATGAGGAGATCTCCTTGAGGTTCGACGAAACATCGGGGCTGACGAATACGCCTACCGCGACGACGGCAACCTGATGGTCAACAAGGCCGGTTCCGTCGAGATTCAGCTCCATAGGGGAGACGTCCGAGTTGCCTATATCGACTATGCCCGCGGCCACTTCCGTAATGCCCTTGAGCGAGCCCCCGCCGTCAATTGTGATGGCACCTTTAAACTCCGAATCCTTTTTGAACGAGGCGACGGCCTGCGTAAGCAAGGGCTGCAGAGCCGCGGAGCCGCTGAAGGATATATTGCCGGCTGTTGAATCCTCGCCCCCACCGCCCGACTCCGAACCCGATGAACCCGAGGACGAACCGGACGACGAGCCCGACGACGAGCCCGATGAAGAGCCGGATTTTGACGGGCTTGGGGAGCTTTCGGAAGACGACTTATTTGAGGAGCAGGCCGAAAAAGCAGCCAAGACAATTATCAGAGCGAGAATAATTGCCGGTATTCTTTTCATTTCGCCAAATCCTTTTCAGTTCAGGTAGTGGGTACAGTCTATTTTTTTCAATTATGGCGGCTTTATTCCGACATCACTTGTAAGACCGGCAAAAAAAGATAGTGGAACAATTTATTTATGATAAAATAGAACCCGGAGCCCGATACCGTTTTCCGAGCTGTGCCTTTTTCCGTAAAAAGCCGCCTGCCTGATAAGCCGCGGCGCCCGAAGCGCGGGGCAAGAA
>JBMNQI010000112.1:0-3175 GCA_050944055.1 Oscillospiraceae bacterium
CAGAATTGGTGCGTGAGAGCTTCCGCTTATTTGGTTTATCGGGGCGTTCGCAGCTCTGGAGGGCCGGAACGACCATTTTCCAACAGGGCGAGAGCGCGCATTTTTTGTACTATCTGAAAAGCGGCTTAGTCAAGTCCTATGTGAATACGGAGGATGGCCGTGAAAAACGCCTGCGCGTTTACGAGGAAGGCTCCGTCTTCGGCGCGTCCGCATTTATACTCAAGCTGAGCCGTGAATCCTCGGCGGAGGCGCTCAAGGACAGCTATATTGTCTCTGTGGACAGGGCAAGCTATGAAAGCTTCATTTTAAGTGACGCGAGGCTTCTGCGGGATCTGCTTGAAGTCCAGGCTTATGAGGCGAGGCTGATGACTTTTCAGACGATCGGCTCGGCTTTTATTCCCGCTAGAGTAAGGCTGATTGGCCTATTGCGCAGACTTATCAATACCGGGCGCGCGCAGGGAGGAAACGGGCGGTACTGCATCGAGGGCACGCAGGAAAGCCTGGCTGAAGCTTTGGGGGTATCCAGAGTAACCGTCAACCGGATACTGAGCGAATTGAGAGAGAAAGGCGTAATTGAGACCGGCTATAATGAGATAATTGTCAGAGACGCGGCGGCTCTTGAGCAGCTCCGCTGAAACGGACGGCCGTTTGTTTAAACTGTGGGTGTCTTTAAGGAAAAGGAGAATTGGATGAATAAAAATCTGGATATTTTCCTCACATTCGCAAAAATAGGGGTAATGACTTTCGGGGGCGGCTATGCCATGCTGCCGATTATGCAGAGGGAGCTGGTGGAAAGGCGGAAATGGGCCGGGGACGAGGAGCTTATCGATTACTACGCCATCGCCCAGTGCACACCCGGCGTAATAGCCGTCAATACGGCGACATTCGTAGGCAGGAAGCAAAACGGGATATCGGGGGGAATATTCGCAACGCTCGGCGTCGTCTTTCCGTCGCTCGTTATAATAACGCTTATAGCCGCGTTCCTCAATAATTTTGCCTATCTGCCCATTGTGCGCAACGCGTTTGCCGGCATCCGTGTATGCGTATGTATATTAGTACTCAACGCTGTTATAAAACTGCTGCGCAAGGCAGTAGTCGACATACCGACAGGCATTATTTTTTCCGCAGTTTTCGTGCTTGCGGTCTTTTTGGATTTATCTCCCATAATATTTGTGGTGGCGGCGGGCATATCCGGTGTACTGATAAAAGCGCTGGGGGGCGGGAGAACATGACTATATATCTTACGCTGTTTTGGGAATTCTTCAAAACCGGGCTTTTCGCCATTGGAGGGGGGCTCGCCGCGCTGCCGTTTCTTCAGGACATGGCGGACCGTACGGTGCTTTTTACAGATTCGGACCTCGCCGATATGATTGCGATCTCCGAGGCGACGCCCGGCCCCATAGGCATAAACTCCGCAACGTATTTCGGCTATAAAGTCGCGGGAATATTCGGCGGATTCATTGCCACGGCAGGCTATGTATTGCCTTCAATCATAATAATTCTGATAGTGGCCAAGTTTCTGAAAGCTTTCGGGGAAAACAGGATAGTTCAGAACACTCTTTACGGCCTGCGCCCGGCTTCGACCGCGCTTATTGCCGCGGCCGGCGTCAGCGTCGTTAAGATTGCGCTGCTTAACCTGCCCCTCTATACGCAAACCGGTGTCTGGACGGATGTTTTCAATCTGCCCTGTATAATACTCGCGGCCGTGATTTTCATACTTATTCGCACGGTGAAAGGCCATCCTGTTTTATACATTCTGGGCGCGGCCGTGGTCGGTGCCGTGTTCAGGTTCGCCGGCGCATAGCGCGTTCTTGCTTTTGCCCGTAAACCTATGTTATAATGAAAGTCGGCGCAAACTTTCCTGGTACCCGTACGGCAAGGTGCTGCGTCGCAGGACGCGCCCCTGGCTTCATAAAATTGCACGCAATTTAAGATATATGAACTCGCATTCCATGAAATCCGAATACGTCGTCACCGAAGGCGCGTACAATGCTATAATATATTGACTGCGTGTCTAAACTCTCTGCGAGGTGTTTTAACATTGCTCGGATTCTACAATTATACTGTTATACTTACATATCTGAGCGTAAGTTCCGCTACCATTGGAATCTGGATGGCAACCCAGGGAAGGCACGGCATTTCAATTATTTGCCTTATGTTGTGCGGCCTTTTCGATACTTTTGACGGTACGGTCGCCAAAATGCGCATACGCAGCGACGCCGAAAGGATGTTCGGCATTCAGATAGATTCGCTCGCGGATCTCATATGCTTCGGCGCACTTCCCGTGGCTATAGGCTTCTCGGTCGGCATGCACGGCTGGATGGTGGCCGTATCGGCGCTCTATATACTCTGCGCGCTGATTCGCCTAGCTTATTTTAACGTGACCGAGGAGGAGCTGAGCGCTGTTCCCGGCAAATCGCGCCAAAGCTACGACGGGCTGCCTGTAACCTCGTCAGCGCTGATTTTCCCGGTCGTATACAGCTTTGCGCATCTAATTGGAAAGGGCTTCAGCTACGTATACTGCGCTTTCCTGTTTGTTGTCGCAATACTCTTCGTATCCAAATTCAAAATAAGGAAATTCGGCCTTAAGGGCATGCTCGTGCTGGTTTTCATCGGCTTTCTCGAGCTTGTCTGGCTGATACTGGGAAAACACTATGGGCTTATCTTATAGAGTATCGGTCAAAAGAAAAGGAAGCGACAGGACAGGCGGCGAAAAAAGCGCCGGGGCTCTTCGCTTTTTGTACCGTACTGCTCCCGGAAGGCTTGTACTGAAGGCCGCCGTCCGCCCCGCCGCCTCCAGGCTGGGAGGACGCATATTGAGCAGCCGCATATCGTCACTGCGCATAAAACACTTCATTCGGAAGTCCGGCATTGATATGTCCGAATATCCGGAGCGTCGGTGGCGCTCCTTCAACGACTTTTTCACGCGCAGCATTCTGCCTGAAAGGCGGCCTATCGATATGGAGCCGTCCCACCTGATAAGCCCCTGCGATGCGAGGCTCTCCGCTTATATTATCGGGAAGGACAGCGTTATACCTATAAAGGGCTGCAATTACACTGTGCGCGAGCTGCTGCAGAATGAAAGACTGGCGCGTCAGTTCGAAGGCGGCTACTGCCTGGTGTTCCGGCTGTCTGTCAGCGATTATCACCGTTACTGCTATATCGATAACGCCGT
>JBMNQI010000113.1:0-3085 GCA_050944055.1 Oscillospiraceae bacterium
AGGGTCAAACATCAGTATAATGCAATTTGCGAAAAATACGACGTTAGCCACTTTTCCCAGTATATTCGAGGGCATTATATCGTCTATCTTCTTATACATGAGGAAAGCGCCGATGCCCATGAGCGCTTCCTTTATAAAGAAGAGGACTGCTGCCCATATGGGAACCCTGCTGGCTATTACAATGCAGACTAAAACAGTGAAGGCCAGGAGCTTGTCTGCCAGCGGGTCCAGTACCCGGCCAAGGCGCGTGATGAGAGAATATTTCCGCGCTATATAGCCGTCAAGGCAGTCGGTTATCTCAGCCGCAACATATACGGCGGTAGCGAGAATGTAATGGTATTCCCCGCCGAAGAAAAAAGCAAGCACGAATACGGGAACCAAAAAAAGGCGAAATACGGATAACCAGTTCGGAAGATTCATGTCATGTCCTTTCCAGAGAGTATATTGGCGGATAACCGGTACTTCCCGGTACATAGAAAGTCCGCGCAAGCGTAAGGAATGTTAAAACCCCATTAGCTTGATAAGCGGATTATATGTCATAAACCATCTTAAAACACGCGTGTGCTCCACCATGCGCTCCGGCAGGACAAATCCGAGAAACCGCACCAGCCAGGCAATTACGAAAACCAGCATGACGCCGTACATAAGGCCCAGTATTCCTCCCCCGACGGAATTGAGTATGTGCAGACCGGGCATGTTGAATACCACGTTAACAAGATTAAGTATAACTGCAAAGACTATGCTTATAAGCAGGAACGATATCGCGAAAGTGAAAAGGTAGGCAAGCGTTTCCATGAATTTGTTGGCGATGGCATTCTTGAAGTCCTCTCCGAGGCCGGTTATGCCGATCAGCGCCTTTCTGGCTATTGCTTCCGCGGCCTGCTCTTCAAATCCGAGTGAAATCAGTATGTTCTTTGCCGATTCAAATATCTCCGGGTTTTCCGATTCCTCGGTCACTTCCTTGTCGCGCAGCTCCTTAGTGGCGGTCTCGTCGACAATACCGCCTATAAACGGCTCAAGCACGTCTGTAAACTTGCCTGAGTAGTTGTTCGCGATATAGCGCGCGGAGTAAAACGCGATGATTATGGCCAGAAGCCCGGCAATGCTCAGTATAAGGCCCTTCGACGCTCCGCGCCAGGCGCTTATAAGCAGAATCGCGACGATAACAAGATCGATTACCACATAGGTCATATACCTACCTCCATGTCATATGTCAGCGGGAGCAAGGTTCCGCCGCCCGCGCAACACCCCGCTTTGGCCTGTATCCTAAGGGACAAAGAGGCGTGCCTCTCCGGATGAAACGAGCAGCGCCGTCCCGTCGTCGCGCATAATTATCCTCCGGGCGTTATTAGAGCTCTCCGTCCTGCTCTCCTGCTGGAGAGAGGCAGTCAAGATTTCCGCGCAGTCCGCATAAAGCATGGCTATGTAGCTTCCCGCCGCGGAAATATCGAGCAGCTCGCGCGCTACCTCGCTGTTTGCCAGCACTTTCCCGTCAGTTGACAGCGAGACGACGCGGGCCTTGGTGCCGGTCCTCTGCTCGCCCAGAAACAATACTGGGCCCGCCTCCCCGGTAAGCACGGCATTTTTAAGATACGCGCTGCCATAATCGTACTGTGCTGTCGTACGCAGCTCTTCGTCCAGAAAATATACGGCGCTTTCGGTCACCACGCAAGAGCGGTTGTCGGAATATGTCTTTATGGCAAGCGGCACGCGGTCCTCTATATAGCCCTCGGCCTCGGGCGCTTCGCTGTCGAACCTGAAGCGCACTAGCTTCGACTGAAACCCGCTCTCGTCATACAGCACGGACGCCGCCGTCATAGTGCGGTTCCCCGGGTCAACAACGGCCGAGACGACGTAGGCCGTGGAACTATAATAACGGTAAACGGCTTCCATATCCGCATTATAGACCGTTATCAGCGCTTTATAGCCGCTCGCCTCCGTCGTCAGTACTATCCACCCGTCGTCATTCATATGCGCCGATATGATCGCTTCATCAGAGGCGATGTCCAGAATCTTCTTGCCGCCCTCAAAGCACAGCGCCGACGTGCCCCCGATGTCATAGGCCAAAACACGTTTTCCGGAGGATTCAATCGCCGGGCTGTCAAAATCAACCGGATACGAGAGTACTGTCTCCCCGTTCCTGCCGATTATCTCAATCCCCGTAGAAGCGGCTACGGCTATCCCGCCCTCATAATCGGCATATGCGCTTTTCGCCGTACTTATGAATTCCAGCTGCTTAAGCTGGCCCTGCGCGTCCTTCTGATCCCTCATGTATGAAAATGCCCTTAAAAGGGCGTCTGAATTAAAGCGGCGGCCCGTGAACATCAGAACAGCCAGCAGAATAAATACGACAACTATAAATATGAGGAAAGTAATCTTTCTGATAGTCCTTTTATCCTTAATCATCGGGTACCTCCGGGCCATACCACAGCCGTGTGAGATAAAGGCCTTCAGGCGGCATGGTCGGGCCGGCAAGAGTCCTGTCGCCGCTTTCCAGAATTTTCGGGATATCCTCCTTCCGGAGCTTTCCCTCCGAAACGTAGACAAGCGTGCCGGCCATGGCGCGCGCCATATTGTAGAGGAACCCGTCGGCGCATACCCTTAATAGTATTATATCACCTTTCCGCTCCACTTCATAGTAATAAACTGTCCTGACCGTGGTTTTTACGTCGGTGCCCACAGAGCGCAGAGCAGCGAAATCGTGGCGGCCGACAAAATGCCCGGCGGCAAGGCGCATTACGTCCTCGTCAAGCTGCCTCGAGTAGAAGCAGGCCCGGCAGGCATAGAAGGGATCGCGTATACGGGAGTTGTAGATAATATACGTATATTCCTTTTTCAGGCAGGAGTTGATTGCGTTAAACTCTTCAGGCACCGAATACGCGGCCTTCACCACTATGTCGTTCGGGAGCCTCGTGTTTATTGCCAGGGGCAGGCGGTCGAGAGGTATAGACGAATTTGTATGGAAATTAGCCACGTAGTCGCGCGCGTGGACACCGGCGTCCGTCCGGCCGCATCCAATTAGTCTGACCGGGTGCTCGACTGTTTTGGAGATAGCGGCCTCAAGCGTCCCCTGGACCGTCGCCGC
>JBMNQI010000114.1:0-2897 GCA_050944055.1 Oscillospiraceae bacterium
GTAAGGCAAAAGATCTTCCCCTGATTTCTTCGATTAAGATTCTTAAATAATTAATTACACGAGAGGAGAGAAGTTGCATGAAAAGAGCCTTATTGGCGCTGATTGCAGCTTTTCTCCTATTTTTCTGTGCCTGCGCCTCGGGCAGCCCCGTATTATCCGAAAATTCTGGCGGTATAATTTCAATAAAGGCGACGGACATTGAAACCGGTGCAGCTGTTATTGTCCCCGAAGAATATTTTGCCGCCTGTTCTGAGTTCATCGAAAAGCTAAGCTGCGAATATGAGGATTACTGCTCGGAAGGGGATAAGCATAAGTATTTACTGGAGATAGAGACAAGAGCGGGGCCGGAAAACCCGATATATCTCAATTCTGACGGTACTGTCTGTAAAAACGGCTTGCTTCGCAGGGCGGTCGGGGGGCGCGGCTTCAAATATGATCTTTCCGTTTGGGAAGCTCTTTTCTCAAATAACACGGAAGCCGCCGCGTATGAAGAGCCGGAGGAAGAAGGAGTTTGGCTTCCGGATTATCTGTCTGCGGAGAAAGGGCAGCCTATTAAGGCCCCAAGAGCGACGCGATGGAAAAGCTGCGAGCCGCTGCTTGAAGTCGGCGACTGGTCGTATATTAACGGTATAATAGAGCTCGACGGCGTCAAGTATTCCGTAGCCGCGCGCGAGAGCAAAGGCCGGGTTGTTGAAATCATCTTCGGGGCTGAGCAAATCTCGCCGCAGAGATGCGCCATGTCATATCTTTGGGGAAGCTATCAAAAAAGCGGAGGTTTCCTTTATTACAGCGTTACGCGTTCGGACGGAAACTGCTCTGTCTATCGATTTGATACTGCCGGCGGGAATTTTGTGCTTTTGCTGGACGGCCCGTGCAGCAATCTTCTGCTGCCTGATTCACCGAAAGCCGGGTATGAAAATACCGCCTGGGTCATTACCGCCGATCAGATAGCATCTCTCGACTTAACTACCGGGACAATAAATACGGAGCACTCCGCCTCAATCAGCGAATTGACTGGGCTTTCAAAGATCAACCATAGCTTTACACAGAATCCGTCAGGCGGCTACGATCAGAAGTATGCGGCTATAAGCGAGGTTGACGGCGGGAATATTCTTATTACCGTGATTGAATGCCCCCAGGGCAGGCCCGAAGCCGGCAAGATGTATCAGTTTATTTATGACCCGTATAATAAAACAATTTATCAGGAATAGAATAATAAGATTATTAAACCGGGCGAGCCGCTTGTTGCGGTACGCCCGGTTTTGTCTGTCCAGGCGCGTTCTCAGCTTGCAAGCGCATTTACAAAGATGCCAATATTCTGAGAATATATGTCCCAGAACTGCGCCAGGGGGAGCGGGTTTTCCCCATACCCGGCTTCTATGGTGAAGCCCGGCCTGTTGAAATCCTGAATGAACCAGTCTTTATACCCGGCAAAGCCGGATGCGTAAGGCACATCCTCAAGCGTATAACCGCTTACGTCGGCGAATATCTGCCCCAGCTCAAAGGCGCCGGGAGGTTCAATGTCCAGGAACTTCCAGAATATCACCCCGCCCTGCGTATGATAGCTGAGAGTTATGTCGAAATCATATGCAAGCGTATAATCATAAACAGCGAAACTCTCCGGCGCCGTCAAAGGCCCGGGGCCTACGTAATCCCTGGGGCCGGGCCGCGTAAAGCCTTCGGCGAACTTGATTCTTCTGGCCTCGTACCAGCCGGCGGGGTATTGCAAATTAGGGTCTGTCCCTTCTATATTGGCCTTCCATCCGGCGGGGAATTCAATCTGCGGATAGTTTCTTGCCAGCTGTTGGGCCATCCTGTACGGCGCGCTTGACGGCCCGTAAAATTCCGTGACTATATCGACGCCGTCGGGATTTACCATGGGCACCATAAAAAGCGTCGAGTTTTCGAAAAGTTCCGCGGCGCTCCTGCCGTACATGCTGCCGCCGGTTTCTATGGCCTGCGAATATTCTTCCAGAAGCTTCATAAGAAGAGGCGTAGTGATCCATTCGTTCCCATGGTGAGACGCGTTCATGAATACTTTTCTGGCGCCCGCACCTACTCTGACCGTATAGATATCTGTTCCGAGCACGCTTTTGCCCAGCGACCCGAAACTAAGGAAGTTGTACCTCCTGCGGAGCGTGTTTATTGACTGCAGCAGAACGCCGGAAGAAAACGGTATGTCCGTCGGTACGGCGTTTAAGTCGGACGGTATAAACATAAAAAGCCCCCTTTCGCAGTATTATATTCCGCGAAAGGGTGGCTTTATGTTGGGCGGCATAATTCCGCCCGTAAGTTCCAAATTCAAATCCTAGACTGCTCTATTAAGTGTTGGCCGGAGACGGAGAAGCGTTTTGTCCGCCC
Source organism: Oscillospiraceae bacterium (assembly GCA_050944055.1). Classification (GTDB taxonomy): domain Bacteria; phylum Bacillota; class Clostridia; order Oscillospirales; family Oscillospiraceae; genus JBMNQI01. Next base: position 2,362 of record JBMNQI010000114.1, read on the forward strand.
TGCATACCGCCCGGAGATACATCCGGAGATATATTGGGGGAGATGTCAATTGCCGGGCTCGGCGACGGGGACGCGGCCTGAGTCGGTCTCGCAGTGGCAGCCGGGGAAGTTGTGACGTTGCCTCCGCCGCCTCCAAGGTTTGTACAGGCGGAAAGCGTGAATAATAGTATCAGTATAAGCATTGCTGAGACAGCTTTTTTCATTCGGTTTCCTCCAAATCGAAATATTATTCGGCGTTAGTATGCCCGATTTGGAAGAGAATAATAATTATCCGTAGCAAAAAAATGTTGTCGTGCACAATGTTGAATCATAGATTGAGGCATATACGCCGGATCCCTGCCTAAACTGCGCCTGAAAGAGGACATTCGGCGGGCAAAAACGTTCGCCGCTGAGAAGCCGTTTCGCGTTCTTATACGCTCTTTCCGTCGGAACAAGCGAGGTGTGGCCCAGCCATGAATACTGGCCCGGCTGATGCACCACATCGTAAATTGTGTCTGGAAACCTGTCGCTCGCGACACGGTTAAGTACCACGTTGC
>JBMNQI010000115.1:0-2860 GCA_050944055.1 Oscillospiraceae bacterium
ACGAATTCGGAAACAACTCCGTCGCTGGCGTCATAGTTCCTGACTATATTCATATTCGGCAAAACGAGATAGCTGGCCTTGGCGCCGTAATAATGCACGGCTTCCGCCACCTGGGCGAACATGTGCTGGTGAGCCCCGTTTGTTATGTCGAGCGAAAGCGAATGCGGATCGGTCGTGCGAACCGGGTTGTTGCCCTTGCAGGTAACAACCGCCGCGCCCGCCCTTGCCTTGTTGCCGTAATGCGTGATGAGGGCTTCTGTAGGCCACTTCTCAGTAGCCTGTAAAAAATGAGGGTTGCTCGCCGTGGCGATCAGCCTGTTGCGCAGAACAACATTGTTTATCTTTATGGGCGAGAGCAGGTCCTTGTACTTGAGAGACATTAAAGATTCCTCCGTTTATCCATTATCCAATAATACTTATTATATAACCGCGCATTTTTTCGTCAAATTGAAAAAAATAATCGGAATTATAGATATCCTCTATAATCAGCCGTTAGATTACTGCAGTGGCGGCGGCAAAAGAAGATTTATTAGCGCCGAAATCTGAGTTTTGGGCAAATAGCCATATAAATTCTCTATTGAGCCTATAAAGATTTAATATTTAACATGAGAATGCGTTTGCTATAGAATTATGTTGGATAAAGCCGGGGACCGCCGCGACAGTAAGCGCCGGAAAACCGGCAAATAAATCGTTGAGGAGGAAGCAAATGAAGAAAGCGTTATCCATTTTGCTTGCAATCGCCATCGTTGTCTCTCTGGGCGCTCTTATCGGCTGCGGCAAGAAAGACGAAGCACCCGCGAAGACGCCTGCAGAGGCCGCTCAGCCGGCTGCTGAGGGATCCACGCCGGCAGAGACACCCGCGGAAGAGCCCGCGGAAGCTCCCAATGCGGCTGAGGACTATAAATCCAGGCCCGATTACTTCCCGCCGGGATATATTCAGGGCCTCATTGACAAGGGCGAAAAGGTTATGGTCGCGCTTGTCGTCAACGACCTCACGGAATGGTTCCTCACCATGTGCGAGGGCGTCAAGGCGGACTACGCAGCTATCGGAGTGGACTGCCAGTACTCCAGCTCAGACGGCGACTTTGCCAACATGATGAGCCTTATGGAGAACTACGCCACCATGGGAGCCAAGCAGCTCGCTATCACACCCAATGAATACGGCTCTTTCTATGATTTCTCCAGGAAGTTCATGGAACAGGGCATACAGGTAGTCTTCCTTAACGTTGAACCCCCCGAGGAAATCCTGAACACCAGCGTGTACTATGCCGATGAGCTGAACATGGGCAAGTGCATGGGCAACATGGCCATGCATTGGATCAACACCACATACCCGGATGCGGGAGAGGGCGAATTGCATGTAGGCTGCCTCCTGTCCCTGGCCGTCCCAATGCTGATGCGCCGCACGCAGGGCTATCAGGATATATTAAAAGCCGACCCGAGGGTAGACATCACGTTTGAGAGTAGCGCGGTCATGACGTATGACGAGGCTATGAACGCCGCGCAGGACGGCTTCACGGTCGACCCCGACATCAAGCTTTTCATGTGCTTTGAGATCGAGGGAGGCACAGCCGTCAGCAACTACATATGCTCTCTGGACGGCGTCGACTTATCAAAATACGCTGTTTTCGCCGGAGGGGACAGCGAATCCGCCCGCGCCCTTGTCGAACAGGCTGCAACTAACAACGGCAGCGTATTGCGCGGCATCGCCATCGAGTACTCCGAAACAGGCAAGCTCTGGGAGTACTGGTTCAATGCAAGCTATAAGCCTCTGTTCGGCGAGGTGGAGATACCATACTATCTGCAGGGAAGGAATATGACAGTCAATTCCGTAGGCTATATAGATCCCTGACGAAGGCGCCCGAACGCGGGAAACAGTAAATACTCATAAAATCGCAAAGGCACGCCGCAAAAGCGCGACGTGCCTTTTTTATGCGCGGACGGAGAATGCCGCCCGTATTAAGAAGAAACGCAGCTTGTCTTAAAGCTCCCAGTAATCGTATGCCTTAATAGGGTCAATATATTTTTCAAGTTCGGTGAAGGTTATGCAGCGCCCGCCGAGTTCATAAATGTAGGCGACCTGCTCTTCAAAGCTCATAAACGTAAAATCAATATTGTCTATGCCGTGGTAGGCCAAAATGGATACTCTGCCGCCCGATGCAAGGTCCACGCAGCGTTTCAGCATCCTCTTGTCGAAGGAGGGCGCGCCGTTGAACGAGGGCAGGGCGAGCGGGCAGTCAAGCAGCGGGTCGTAGAAGGACTGACCCACCCTCAAGGGTGCAATATCCTTCTGGTCGCCGCGGGCCCAGTGGTATCCAAGTGAGTGCAGAAGGCTTATCATCTCATGATTGCAGGCCCCGCCGGGGTAGCCGAAGACTTTGGGCTTAGAAATGCCGAAGTCCCGGCAGCGGTCCTCGATGCCTTTTATTTCGGCGCTTTTTCCCGCCGCGTCAAATTTTATGAAGTCCCTTGAATGCGTCAGGGAGTGGTTCACTATCTCGTGGCCGCGGTCGTATAGTTCTTTTATCTGCTCCCAGGTCATAAAAAAGCTTTTATCGGCAAAGCCATCCCCGCCGCCGAGGCGCTCGGCCATTTCACAGACGAAGAAATTGCCGCGCCCGCCGTACTTTTCCAGTATGGGGGCGGCCAGGCTGTAGTGGTCGACAGTAGCGTCGTCGAATGTCATCAGGACAAGCCCTTCGGGAATTGGCTGCTTGACGGGGTTATATTGCTTTTCAAGAGCCTCAAGCTCGTCCGGCGAGACGCCGATGGAAGCTAGCTCCGACTCGCCGGGCATAAGGCCGGCAAGGTATTTTTCCGTTGTGTAAATCTTATCCTCCAGCTCCACCATGGATTTCTG
>JBMNQI010000116.1:0-2639 GCA_050944055.1 Oscillospiraceae bacterium
AGTTTTTTGAGTCGCTGTATGCAAACCGCCCTTCACGCTGCCGAAAACTCCATAATATAGCCGGCAGTGTGATAATTTTTGACGAAGCGCAAATGCTGCCGGTGCCATATATGATACCATGCTTATATGCCGTGGCCGAGCTTATAAAAAACTACGGCTGTACCGCCGTACTCTGTACAGCGACGCAGCCTTCGCTGGGAGAGTTGTTATCCGAGCTTCTGCCGGAATACACACCGACGGAGCTCTGCCCGAATGTGGAGGGCATGTATGAATTTTTCCGGCGTGTTACATATGCCAAGGAAGGTAAGCTTTCGGACGAGGAAGTTGCGCGAAGGCTAATGGAGGAGAAACAGGCGCTTTGCATAGTAAACAACCGGAAACAGGCGCAGGCGATATATGCCCTGCTTAAAGGCGAAGGAACATATCATCTGTCTACTGCCATGACGGCTTATGACAGGCGATATACGCTAAAGCAGATAAGAGCACGGCTGAAAAGCGGCCAAAACTGCCTTGTCGTTTCAACAAGCCTTATAGAGGCGGGCGTGGATGTCGATTTCCCGGCGGTTTACCGCAGCGTGGCGGGCCTTGACTCGATCATCCAGGCGGGAGGGCGGTGCAACCGCGAAGGCCGCCGCCCCGCGAATAAAAGTGTAGTCCATATATTTGAAACGGAGCAAAAGCCCCCTGAAATCCTCAGACAGAATATCGCGGCTGCAGAACGGGTTATACGCGACTTTGAGGACGTTTCGGCGCCGGATGCCGTAAAATCCTATTTTGATTTCCTGCTTTATAAACTGAAAGACCGGAAAGAGCTTGACAAGAGGGAGATCATGCAAAGTATGGAAGCGGGAGAATTTGCGTCTGTCGCGGAGCGCTTTCATATTATTGAGAACTCGGATTATACGGTCTATGTCCCCGTGAAGGAGGGCGAGCAGCTTGTCCGGCGTCTGCGTGAATATGGCCCAAGCCGCAGTCTTCTAAGAAAACTTGGCCAGTATGCCGTAGGCGTGCATCCGGCACACTTCCGTACGCTGGTCGAAACAGGCGCTGCCGAGCGGCTGTCCGGTAATACGGCCATTCTGTGCGATATGGAGATTTACAGCGAGAAAACCGGCCTTGCCCTGAGTGCCGAAGAGGGAAAAGCTATATTTATTTGATTATACGAAAGGAGAGATGCAAATGTCTGTAAGCGTCGAGGCCTGGGGCGACTGGGCCTGCTTCTCCAGACCGGAGATGAAGGTAGAGAGAGTCAGTTATGACGTAATAACGCCCTCCGCCGCCCGGGGGCTTATTGAAGCCATTTACTGGCATCCGGGACTGAGGTGGATAATCGACCGTATCTATGTATTAAACCCGATTGAGTTTACAAACATACGGCGCAACGAAGTCAAATCAAAGATTCCAGCCGGAAAAGTCAGAGACGCCATGAACGGCTCGGGAAAATCTCTGTATTTAAGCACGTCGGAAGATATCCAGCAGCGGGCTGCTATGGTGCTGAGGAACGTGCGCTACGTGATTGAAGCGCATTTTGTGATGACCGACAGGGCGGCTCCGGGCGACAGCGAAGGAAAATTTCAGGATATTGTCAAGCGAAGGCTGTCAAGAGGGCAGTGTTACCACCAGCCCTGCTTCGGAACGCGCGAGTTTCCCGCGAATTTCGCCCCATGGGAGGGCGGGGAGATAAAAACCGCTTATCCTGACGAGGACAAGGATTTAGGTTTTATGCTTTTTGATATGGATTATTCGGATCCCGAGAACATTACGCCCATGTTTTTTAGGGCAGTTCTGAAAAAAGGCGTGCTGGACCTTCGAGACTGTGAGGTGTTCCGATGATACTGCAATCATTAGTGTCGTATTATGAAGCCCTTGCGGAAAAAGGCGGAATAGCCAGGCCGGGCTGGGCGGAAGTCAAGGTCTCGTGGGCTCTGGAGATAGACGAGAACGGTAAGCTACTAGATATTCTGCCTCTGAAAACAAAGAGCGGGGATGGGGGGAAAATGGTGCCCCGATCAATGACGCTTCCCGCTCCGGTAAAGAGAACAGTTGCCATTGATCCTAATTTTTTATTTGATAATTCGGCATATATACTTGGTTTTGACAATAAAGGGAAGCCGGAGCGTGCAAAAAACTGCTTTGACGCGGCAAAGAAACTGCATATATCGCTTCTCGGAGGGCTTGAGAATTCAGCCGCGAAGGCTGTTTGTGCATTTTTTGAGAATTGGCGGCCGGAAATCGTAGGGGAAGAACCGCTGATTGCAAAAAATATGGAAGAGCTGAACGAAGGCGGCAATATCGCCTTTATGTTTGACGGTGAGTTTTTACAGAACCGCCCGGAAATAGCTGTGGTTTGGCAAAATTATTACGACGGCAGTGAGGACGGGGATATAATGCGCTGCCTTATCACGGGCAGATTAGTGGTTCCGCAAAAGACTCATCCGGCAATCAAAGGTGTTCGTGGTGCACAATCCAGCGGCGCAGCACTTGTATCATTTAACGCGGAGGCGTACTGTTCGTATGAAAGGAAGCAGAACATGAACGCCCCGGTCGGGAAATATGCGGCGTTCGCATACACGACGTCGCTTAACCAGCTGCTTGCAGATAAAAAACATGTCAAGCAGGTAGGCGACACTACGGTAGTA